>JACKFF010000002.1:0-300000 GCA_020632595.1 Nitrospiraceae bacterium
CCTTTCAAAATTTTACAGCCGGTGCAATTATCGTTAGGCTACGCTACAGAATTCGTTTAGCCTTTGTGCCCTCTTTAGGCATGATCTGAAAATGGGCTGTGTTGTGAGCAACTAAAGTCAATGGAGCGTTATCGTGGCTGTTCAATTTCCAGAGCTGAGTGATGAGTTAAGCCAATTTATTAGTGACCAAAAAGTATTTTTTGTGGCCACGGCTGCGCCGGATGGAAGAATCAATCTCTCCCCGAAGGGCCAGGATTCGCTTCGTGTGCTTAACTCTCGCGAGATACTCTGGATGAACTTGACCGGCAGCGGAAACGAAACGGCAGCCCATCTGGCCGAATTCAACCGAATAACCATGATGTGGTGTGCCTTTGACGGGCCGCCACGCATCCTTCGCGTTTACGGGACGGCCCAGGTCTTTCATCCGAGGGATGCTCGTTGGGCGGAGTTTTCGACTCAATTGCCTTCCACGACAGGAACGCGACAATACTTTTTGGTGTCTATCGAATTAGTCCAAACCTCCTGCGGATATGCCGTGCCTTTCATGAACTATGTTGAGGACCGTCGTGTGCTTTCAACGTGGGCTGAGAAGAAGGGCGAGGAAGGGATCTCGGAGTATTGGCAAAAGAGGAACCAGCTCAGTATCGACGGGAAGCCGACAGGGATTCTGGGATCGTAGTGGGGGAAGAGGACGCATGCTTCTCCGAAATTCAAATGAAAGATGAGTGAGAGTTTGCTCTATTATTTGGCCTATGGTTCGAACCTCCACCCTGTGCGGTTGCGGGAACGCGTGCCATCTGCCGAATTGGTTGATGTGGTTGAGTTGAAACACTATCGCCTAACTTTCCAGAAAAGGGGGCAGGATGGGTCGAGTAAGTGCAACCTGGCCCGCACGGGAGAAGCATCGGATGGAGTGTATGGAGCCATCTATCAAATTGATTCAGTCCATAAAGCAATTCTCGACCGTTTCGAGGGGAATGGTTATCATGATAGCCAACTCACGGTAGCATTCCATGGTCAAGAGTACTCCTGTCTTACCTACCTGGCTCGGCCATCCTACATTGAGAATAGCCTAAAGCCCTTTCATTGGTATAAGGAGCTGATTGTCCTGGGCGCCAGGCATTTACGGTTTCCCCATGCCTACGTTCGTTTCATCGAATCGATTGAATCGGTTGAAGATCCGGACGAGGAAAGACAGATCCACAATCAAAGGTTGATCGACCGAATCCTTCAATACTCCAACTCATAACTTAGGAAATTCGACGCCTGCCGTCCGGCCCCATGATCGGGCGCTCTTGTCCCTGACGGGCTTGTTTGAGCGCAGCGAGTTTGCCCGTCTCCCTGCTTCGCGACCGATCAATCCAATGAGGCCGGACGGGGCGTCCATGGTTTTGGGTCCTTTTGCCGAAACAAAAGGACCTCGGCTGCCGGGACGAAACCCGGCAATTTTTAGACAGCACGAAAAGTATTTCAAAACAATACAAGCTTTTTGCTGATGGTAGATCCTACGCTGTATTCTAAAGCCAACGAGACGTTGTCTATTGTGGACTCTTGGACATAGATGAAGGATGACCCTATGACTGATCTATCGAAACCACATCCTCGTGGTGACCAGACAATCATTGGCAAACTGTCCGGAAAATCGATCACCATCCCCGACGTGAATGTCCCGCCCATGCCTGCTCTGGCACCTCCCGGCGTGATTCACAATGGCATTAAAGCCGAAAACTTCGATGAGATCGACCCATCCACCGGATATCCCGATGTGCGGAGTTTTAGACGAAAGTTCGGGCTGATCATTCCTGCCACCAATACCAGCATGGAGCACGAACTGTGGAGCATCATTTTTAAGAATCAGGGACCGGACGGGTTACGTGGGGTCGGCCTTCACACCGCCACCGTCATGACGCCGAGGCCGAGATTGGAAACGGAAGAGGATTTGCGGGCGTATAAAAAACAGTTCCTGGGCGGTTTGAGAGCGGCGGTGGATGTGGCGTCGATGGCGGAGCCCCAATATATGATCATGGGCATGAGCCTGGAACATATCCTGGGCGGCATTGAAGCCATTCGAGCTCCGATGGAGGAGATTGAAGAATACTCCGGTCTTTCCTGGGCCACCTGGCATGATGCCGTTCACACGGCGCTGGGGAAGTTTGGCGCAAAGCGGATCGGCCTCCTGACGCCGTTCGACAAGAAAGGGAATGAGTCTGCGACACAGATGTTCGAAGACCTGGGATACGAAGTGGTGTCAAGCGTGGGGTTTTCCTGCGCGAACGCGCTGCATATCGCGCATGTTCCGGACCCGGCCAAGGAAAGGGCCATTCAGGAGTTGTTGGCGACTGAAGAACATGCATTGGACGCGGTCGTCCAGTGTGGCACGAACATGAGCTTGATCAATGTGACGGAGCAATTGGAGCCGGTGCTAGGGATTCCTATCCTGGGGATTAACGCAGTCACTTTTTGGTATGCGCTCCGGGAAAACGGGTTTGAAGGCCCGTTGGCGGGTGGGGGAAGATTGTTTCAGGAATTCTGATCCGGCCTTCAGCCGCATGACCATTCCCTGCAGCCCACGAGCAATCTGAGTGTTTGTGTCAGTCCCTAGTTTCATGAGCCACGCTTTCAATTGGAACCGAAGTGCCTAAGTCTGCCCCTCAGCCACGGATTCTATCTAGTTCTATAAAAACGTTGTTCCGAAAATAGTAGGGGTAAAAATCGAGGCTGATCGTTCTTAAGTTCCCCTCCTTTGTAAGGAGGGGCGGAGGGGAGGTAGCATCATCGCCTGGAAGTGGTGGTGGAAAACATCAATGCTGTTAGATATTTCAGAGACTCTACCCCACCTAGCCTCCCCTTACAGAGGGGGGGAATCACGAGGAAGCACCCTCTGGCAAATATCTCAGAGGGTAATGGGTGCACACACAGAAAGCTCGGAAGAACCATAAAAAAATACAGGGACAATCCTTAGGAGCGACTTATAGGAAAAGCTCCAGGATGTGTCCAACCCCACATTATGAATGCTGCTTGTCGGGCTTCGCAGAGGATAGAATTTTGGGATGGACGTGAAAGCGCTGCAGAGTCGAATTGAAGGCAAAGTGATGGTGGCAACCGACGCCGGGTACGAACAACTCAGGCGCTCGCTCATTTGGAATCAGCTGACGCCGAAGCGCTATCCGCAGGTGGTCGTGCAGGTGGCGAGTGAACAGGATGTCGTTGAGGCCGTCCGGTTTGCCCGCACGCAGAACATGAATATTGCCGTGCGTGGCGGGGGACATAGTTGGGTGGGATTCCCGCTGTGTAACGGGAGCCTGTTGATCGATCTTGGACGCCTCAATCAAATCTCGGTTGGTCACCAGACTCGCACGGCGTCGGTTCAACCGGCGGTCACCGGGCAGGCCCTCAACCAGCAGTTGGTCCCGCACGGGCTGGCCTTTCCTGTCGGGCATTGCCAGACCGTTCCCATGAGCGGCTATCTGCTGAATGGGGGGCTGGGCTGGAACTGGAACACATGGGGGCCGGCCTGCTTTAGTGTCGAGGCCGCCAATGTCGTGCTGGCTGATGGCAATCTCGTGATTGCCAATCAAGCGCAACACGCTGATCTGCTCTGGGCGATCCGCGGAGCGGGGCCTGGCTTCTTTGGCGTCGTCACACAATATCTTCTCAAGCTGTATCCGATGCCGCGTGCCATCATGACCAGTACCTACTTTTACCCGCTGGAATGCATTGAAGAAGTTGGCGCGTGGGCAGCGGGTGTTGCCGGACAGTTGCCGCAAAAAATAGAGCTGACGATTTTCTGTGCCCAGGCGCCCCCCGCTTTTGTCGAGCGGTGCCGGTCCGGCAACGGCCTTGTCTGTGTCTTGGCGGCGACGGGTTTTTTCGACACACCCGATGAAGCCGTCGCCACACTGAGTCTTCTGGAGACCTGCCCGGTTATTCCTAAATGTCTGGGAAAGGATGTGAATCAGCCCGCCACAATGGACGCCTTGCTCGACATGGGCGGCAGGTTCTGGCCGGAGCACCATCGCTGTCTGGCCGATACGCTGTGGTCAAACTCCTCACCGGGGCGACAACTGGCGGCTGTGCGCAATGCCTTCCTGCAGGCACCCTCACCGAAGTCACTCGCGCTGTGTGCATTTTCCACCGGATTGGAAGGCCGTCTGGCCGTGAGACCCGACGCGGCCTTTTCGATGACAGCCTCCACCTTACTCTTGAGCTATGCCATCTGGGAGCGGCCGGAGGATGACGAAGTGAATGCCGACTGGCATCGGGCGACTGTCGCGGCTCTGGACTCGTTTGCGGTGGGCCATTACGTGGGGGAGTCGGACATTGTCGCGGAACCGGGGCGTGCCGAGCGGTCATTCGCACCTGCCAACTGGCAACGGCTTCAGGCCCTCCGTCGTATCTACGATCCTGGAGGGTTTTTTTATCGTCACGACAGAGGAAGCTGACCACCAGGGTTCTGTCATAGTATTATCCTCCTGCCACTTAGTTGAGGTACAGGGTTATCCTACCATTCAGATGAGCGAATACGTTGCATTTCTCGAAGAGGTGTTCGCGCAATTTGGCCCGATTCATCCACGACGGATGTTCGGTGGCTATGGCCTGTTCCACAAAGGATTGATGTTCGGGCTGGTGGCGGATGATGTGTTGTATCTGAAAGCCGACGAGACCTTGGCTCCATTTTTTGAAGAACGGGGATTAGAGCCGTTCCAATACGAAAAACAGGGCAAGACGTTGAAGATGTCCTACTATATGGCCCCGGAGGAGATCTTTGAGGATCCTGCGGAGGCGAAAGGCTGGGCTAATCGATCATATGAGGCGGCCGTGCGTGCAAAAAAGCCGGTGAAGAAAGCAAAGCAGAGAAACTGATTGTCAGATGGACATCATGACCCGTAGAGCGGGAGAGATGACTGGCTCGGTCTTTATTGCCACAAGCCTGGATGGATTTATTGCCCGCGAGAACGGAGGGATCGACTGGCTTCCCGGGGTGGGAGAGGCCGGGACGGAGGATTACGGATATCACGAATTTATTGATTCCGTTGATGCGATTGTGATGGGGCGAAAATCCTATGAGATGGTATTATCCTTCGGCACCTGGCCCTATGGAAAAATGCCCGTGGTGGTTCTCAGCGGTGGAACCCTAGCTATTAGAAAGGACATCGCAAGTACGGTCGAGCCCATGCATGCCCCACCGCATGAGGTGGTGCAACGCCTGGCCGCGCGTGGATGGAAGCATCTCTATATTGACGGGGGCAAGACCATTCAAGGGTTCCTTCGCGAAGACCTGATTCACCGGATAATTATTACGACGGTTCCGATTCTTCTCGGGACAGGCATTCCGCTGTTCGGACCGCTTTCTCGCGAGATCCACTTGCAGCATCTTGAGACACGACCGTATGCGAATGGGTTGGTGCAAAGCCACTATGCGGTACGACGGCATGTTGTCGAATAGGAGACTGCTTCCGGGTGGGTTGCAGCCAGCCACTCACCAACTTGGTAGGATAGTTTTTTGCTGTCGGCCAAGGCGTGTAACATGTCATGCAAATATTTGACTCACACGAAGGACGCCTCATGCCATATGTGAATATTCAAGTGACGAAGGGTGTTTCCAGAGAGCAGAAGGCGGAATTGGTGAAAGACGTCACGGATTCCCTGGTTCGCGTGTTGGGGAAAAACCCCGACCACATCCATGTGGTGATTCAAGAGATTAATGAAGAAGACTGGGGATTTTCCGGAGTGCTGACGGATGAATGGAACACGCAACAGGGCCGATTGTCCTCGAGCGAATGACGATTGACGATTCGGGGGGTAGTGAAACCTATGAACCTTAGATTACGAAATGGTGGTCCTGCAGATGCAGAAACGTGCGGGTCGATTTGTTTTAACGCGTTTACGGCTATAGCCAAACGGCATAATTTCCCTCCTGATTTTCCCGCCCCGGAGATAGCCGTTCAATTGTTTTCCCACCTGTTCTCGCGTTCTGATATCCATTCCGTTTTGGCCGAAATGGACGGGCGGGTCATCGGGAGCAATTTCCTCTGGGAGCATACCGTCATTGCCGGGGTCGGTCCGATCACCGTGGACCCGGCGGTCCAAAACGGGACTGTGGGCAGACGTTTAATGGAGCATGTGGTGGAACGGGCGCGGGAGAACCATTTCGCCGGCATCCGGCTGGTGCAAGCGGCGTATCATAATCGGTCATTGTCTCTTTATACCAAACTGGGTTTCAACTCCCGTGAACCGCTTTCGACGATTCAAGGACCGGTTCTCGGAATCGGGATACCCGGTCATGACGTCCGTCCGGCGCTTGAAGGGGATATGCCGGACTGCAATCGGCTGTGTATTCAGGTCCATGGCCATGACCGGAAATCCGAGCTGCTGGACGCCATCAGACAACAGACGGCCACCGTGGTCGAATGTGAGGGCCGCATTACCGGATATGCCACCGTGGTTGGTTTTTTCGGCCATGCGGTCGCCAAGGACAATGAAGATCTGAAGGCGCTCATCGGGGCGGCTCCCGCTTTTCCGGGACCGGGTTTCCTGCTGCCCACACGCAATAGTGAGTTGCTGCGCTGGTGTTTGGAGAAAGGCCTGCGCGTGGTTCAGCCGATGACCTTGATGAGTATGGGGCTGTATAACCAACCGGATGGAGCATTTCTGCCTTCTGTGGTGTATTGAACGGCTTCTTTCCCTTCTGAGGGTGATCTGAACATGCTTTCCGTCGTGTCGGAGTCCATGTGAACGAAATCAGCCAATTCGTCTCCCAGTATGGGGGAATCATGCTGTTTGCCATCGTCTTCGCCGAGCAGGTCGGTCTTCCGATTCCGGCAATTCCGGTCTTGTTGGCGGCCGGTGCTCTGGCGGGTGCCGGGCAGATGGATCTGGGTGTCGCCATCGTTCTTTCTCTTGTCGGCTGTTTGGCCGGCGATGTGGTCTGGTACGAGGTGGGCCGGCGTCGAGGCCGGCAGGCTCTCAGTCTTCTCTGCCGCATTTCGTTGGAACCTGATTTTTGCGTGCGGCGGACCGAGAATTTTTTTACCCGTTACGGGATCCGCGCGCTGATTCTCGCCAAGTTCCTGCCGGGCTTGAGCACGCTGGCGCCGGCGATGGCCGGTCTTTTTGGAATCAGGTTCAGTCGTTTTCTCGGCTATGACGGACTGGGTGCCGGGCTCTGGGCTCTGACATTCATATTGCCGGGGTATGTCTTCAGCAACGAGATCGAAGCCATTGCCGCGCAACAGTCCCGCGCGGGCATGTACTTCCTGGTGGCACTGGGTATCGGCCTCGTGGCCTATATCGCCTTCAAGTTTGCCCACCGGCAATGGGTGTTGCGCGAGTTGCGAATGGCCCGCATTACCGTAGACGAGCTGAAAGGAATGATGGACAACGGCCAGGAGGTGTTTGTGTTGGATCTGCGCGGGCCGTTGGATCACGAAGCAGACCCTTACACCATTCCAGGCGCTCTGCGCATGACCGCGGATGAATTAGAACTGCGGCATGGCGATATCCCGCGACAGAGTGACATCATTTTATTCTGTGCCTGCCCGAACGAGGCGACGGCTGCCATGATGGCGTTAATGTTGCGGAGACGGGGAATCAGGAAAGTGCGGCCCCTGGCTGGCGGCCTCGACGCCTGGCGCGAACGGGACTTTCCGCTTGAAGCCATATCGGCCCCCGTCGCCACTGATCTTGTTGCCGGGTGAGTCTGGTTGTCCTGATGATTGAGACGTTATGAAGGAGAGAAGCCTGCAGCGTGATAAATGGTTCTCTTTTCCGATTCATGCACCGCCATGAATAATGCGGACTAGAAGAAAACAGTATGGTCGTCCCTGACTTTACCGCTATGCTGCTGCCTCGCTGCTCTCAAACCGGGATCCGGCCGACGACATCGGCATCCGCCATCTCTTTGCGCAGATGCTCTTTTTGAACTGACGGGTTTTGCTTATCTGCTCAACTGCAAACACAGAACATTCCATTCACATGGTTCTTCGAATTGTCTCGGGAGGGCAAACTGGCGCTGATCGCGCAGCCCTTGATTTCGCATTGCACTTAGGAATCGAGTGTGGCGGATGGGTTCCGAAAGGGCGGATGGCGGAAGACGGCGTCATTCCCGCACATTACCCGAACCTTGTCGAGACAGACTCCGACGATCCGAATATCCGGACTGAGCTCAATGTGCGGGACGCCGACGCGACGATACTGATTACCCGTGGGGCACCGACAGGAGGATCGGCATTCACGGTTGCAGTCGCCATGCGTCTGGGCAAGCCTATTCTTCATGTCGATCTCCTTCGAAAATCGATGGACCAGGTTGTGCCGGAGGTCTGCCGATGGATGCAAGATCTTCACCCGGCAATCCTGAATGTGGCTGGCCCCAGAGCGAGCGACGATCCTGCCATCTATGATCTCACCAAAGTGCTGCTGGAAGAAGCTATCCTTCCCGGGGACAGAAATCGCTAAGGGGATACTGGCTTTATCTTGTGAGTTGCGCCGATGACGGTCAGTGCCCTGGCTTCTGGGAATGCCTTTCATTTCCTCTGAATCGCCAATCGGGATGAGGCTCGAAGATTTCCGGGTGGTCAGTCCGGTGTAAACGTTCTTGTCTTTGCAATGGGTGACGAACCCATCTTCACCTTTTCCTTTCGGGTCTGTTGAAAAAAGCCGCCAGCGGCGTTCTCGCCATTTTCCCGTGCTCACGTACTCAGCGTACGCTCCGCGCGTAAAAACGGCTGCGGCCTTGCTGGACGGACCCTTCGAGAAGACTCAGGGCATGGTTTTTTGAACCGACCCGGAGCCTTTGATGAGAAATCTAATCCTGGGCAATTTTGCCCTTGAACATCCTTATTATTCAACACTCCCCTTTCACAAGTCCCTCAGTCCTTCAGTTCCTTCTGCTCAGGTGGCGTTAATTTGTTTGAAACAGCTTAGGCACACTTTTGTGTTTCATTCTGTGACACTGGGATTCTCGGAAAAAGGAAATTTCCCTGGTCTTAAATGAAAACAAGAGGTTCCGGCCATGAAAAACAAGAGAATTTTCTTAATGATGCCCTTTGGCATAGACCTTGAGTTACTCAAACTACGTCCATTCAATTCTTATGGGAAAAAAACACAGGATCTGTATCCTTTCTTGTCATCATGCACTGGATCATCACCAGACTTGATCGGAGAGAACATTATGAAAAACCGGCAGAATCACTTCATGGTGGCTTGGGTATTCCTCTTTGTGTTTTTAACGGCCCTGGCAGGGTGTTCCAGTAGCAGGACGAAGGTCTCTCCCAATGTTCATTTCCAGGAAGTTGGTGAGGAGCAGGCGGAAAAGGACATTGTCGCCTGTGAAAAACTCGCTGACGACCAGGTCCCTCACTCCAATGCCGGAGAACACGTTGCCGGGCAAACGGCCACTGGCGCGGCCATCGGGGCTGCCGGCGGTGCAGTAATAGGGCTTCTAACCGGCGATGCAGGAATTGGAGCAGCTTTTGGCGCTGCTGCTGGAGCGGCACAGGGATTTGTACGAGGGCTCTTTGGAGCAGCCAGTTCCGAACCAAATCCCGCGTATCAAAATTTTGTGAACCGATGCCTTAAGGAGGCAGGATACGAACCAACCGGATAGCCTTGAATAGCTGGAAATCTTTGAGATGTTGCTGGTTGCCTGCTGCAATCAATTCTTCAGTCTGTAAAATAGGAGGTCAGGAGTTGGAATGTTCTCTTTCATGAATGATTCTGTAAAGTTTTCCGAAACATTCCCGTCTTAGATGACTTTCCAAATCACATTCTACAGGAAGACGACTTTCTTTTCGCTCTCTAAAACGTGCGGTTTTGATGAGGCTCGAACGCGCCTCATCCTCCCGTCGATAGGTTGTCTTCTATTTTTTCATCTTGTCCTCTGGCTGAACCAAAGCCGGAGGACGTTGGGAGACCAAATCGGCATAAAAATCCTTGCCTTCGTGATTGATGACGATGAAGGCCGGAAAATCTTCCACTTCAATTTTCCACACCGCTTCCATCCCGAGATCTTCGAATTCCAGAACCTCCACTTTTTTAATGCTATGCTCGGCCAGCCGTGCGGCGGGGCCGCCGATGGATCCCAGATAAAATCCGCCGTACTTTCCACAGGCCTCGCGCACTTGCTTGGAACGGTTACCTTTGGCCAGCATGACCATGCTGCCGCCAGCTTCCTGAAACTGATCGACGTACGAATCCATCCGTCCGGCCGTGGTGGGGCCGAACGATCCCGATGCATGGCCTTGTGGTTTTTTTGCTGGTCCGGCGTAATAGACCACATGATCTTTCAGGTATTGGGGCAATCCATTTCCAGCATCTAATTGTTCTTTGAGTCGGGCGTGCGCGATATCCCGTGCCACGACGATGGGGCCGGTGAGGGAGAGACGAGTGGCCACGGGATGCTTGCGCAACTCAGCCAGAATTTCCGACATCGGCCGGTTGAGGTCGATCTTGACAACATGCCCTTCCAGATCTTCGTCTGTCACATCTGGAAGGTATTTGGCTGGATTGGTTTCAAGCTGTTCCAGAAAGACCCCCTCCTTGGTGATTTTTCCGAGGATTTGTCGATCGGCTGAACAGGAGACGCCCAAACCGACCGGACAGGAGGCCCCATGTCGTGGCAAGCGGATGACTCGGACATCGTGGGCGAAGTATTTTCCGCCGAATTGGGCGCCGATCCCGGTTTCGGCGCAGAGTTGAAGAATGTGTTTCTCCAGGTCGAGGTCTCGAAAGGCACGCCCCTGGGTGTTGCCTGAGGTGGGCAAATCATCCAGGTAATGACAACTGGCCAGTTTCACGGTTTTTAATGTGAATTCTGCGGATAGTCCACCCACGACAAAGGCCAGATGATAAGGCGGGCAGGCCGAGGTGCCCAGGGTGCGGATTTTTTCCGCCACAAACGCGAGCAGGGACTTGGGATTTAGGAGAGCTTTGGTCTCTTGATAGAGAAAGGTTTTGTTCGCGGAGCCGCCGCCCTTGGCAATGAATAAAAAATGATACTCCGATCCGGGTTTGGCGTAGAGGTCGATTTGTGCAGGAAGATTCGTCCCGGTATTTTTTTCGGTGTACATGTCGAGTGGCGCCATTTGAGAATACCGCAGGTTACGCGTGTTGTAGGCTTCGAAGATACCGCGGGAAAGGGCTTCGGCATCATCACCGGTGGTGAGAACATGTTGCCCTTTGTACCCCATGGCAATGGCTGTTCCGGTATCCTGACAGCCTGGGAGCACGCGGGCGGACGAAATGTTGGCATTTTTGAGCAGTTCTAACGCGACAAACCGGTCATTCTCAGAGGCCTCGGGGTCTTCCAGGATTTTGGCTAGCTGCGCAAGGTGGCTTGGTCGCAACAAGTGGGCAATGTCATCCATGGCTTCTCTCGCCAGAAGTGTGAGAGCCTTGGGTTGGATCTTGAGGAGTTCCCGGCCGTCACAGGTCGTGGTGGAGACATAGTCCGACGTGAGTTTTCGATAGCTGGTCATATCTGCTTGATGTTCAAATATTGCCTGGTACTGGAATTCGCCCATGTTTCTCGTTCCCCTTTTCGTCTATGACCTTAAAGATCTGATGATTGGTCCCAATGGCTGTCCGGTCTGCTTGCGATCTCGTGTTCATTTGAATCTCAATTGTGCGTTTTCTTCCATTGAAACTTCAAGTGAGTCTCGAGTTTTTGGTCTCCCGGACTTTAGAGGATTTCTCCGCGATTTTGAAAGGGACCTGTGAGAGTCACAGCCTGCAGTCATCCCGGTGGCGCGTTGTCTGGAGCAGGTCCTTCCATTTTTCTCCGTACGTTTTTTTTGAAAGGAAGGTGACATCGTATGAATTTTCTTTTAATGTAGCAGGCTGCTGGAAGTCTTCACGATCATAATGGAGTGTCGTTGCCCATGAAAGTCTTGATGTTCACCAATGAATTTCCCCCTTACACCTATGGTGGCGCCGGGGCGCACGTGGAGTATTTGAGTCGGGAATTATCACATCTTCTTCCCATCGAAGTCCGCTGTTTTGGTGACCAACGCCTGGAACAAGGCAATCTGAAGGTGCATGGGATTCCCTTAGGAGACACTCCGTTTACGGCTCCCAAACCCTTGCATTCCGTTCTTGGCGCGGTGCAGCGCTCCTGGCAAATGAATGCCGAAGGGGTGGGCGCGGATCTGATTCATTGCCATACCTGGTATACCCATTTGGGTGGCATTCTGGCCAAGCTCAATTACGGGATTCCGCTGGTCATCACCACGCATTCATTGGAGCCCCTCCGGCCATGGAAACGGGAGCAATTAGCCGGCGGGTATGATTTTTCTCTGTGGGTTGAGAAAACAGCCCTCGAAATGGCCGATGCCATTATTGCCGTTTCCGAAGGCACCAAGAAAGACATTCTCAAATTGTTTCAGGTTCCCGAAGAGCGGGTTCATGTCATTCATAACGGCATCGACCTTCAAGAATTTCGAAATGTCCAAAGCCAGGAGGTGTTAACCCGATATGGAATTCCTGCCGGACAACCCTATGTGTTGTTTGTAGGGAGAATGACCCGGCAGAAGGGTATTACCTATTTGATTCAGGCTCTCTCTTATTTAGATGAGGAGTTTCCTGTGGTGTTGTGCGCCAGCTCCCCTGATACGCCGGCCATGGCCGCTGAAATGAAAGAGGCGCTCGACCAGATTTCAGCCCATCGAAAGCATATTTATTGGATACCCGATATCCTCGACAAGCCGAGTCTCATTGAGTTGTATTCTCATGCCGGGGTTTTTTGTTGTCCGTCCATTTATGAACCGTTCGGGATCATTAATTTAGAGGCCATGGCTTGTGAGGTGCCTGTGGTGGCTTCTGCTGTCGGTGGCATTCCTGAGGTCGTTGTGGAGGATGAGACGGGATTTTTGGTGCCGGTTGACCAATTGGAGGAAGCTCCCTTCAGTCCGAAAGATCCTGAGCGGTTTGCACAGGACTTGGCCGATCGGTTGAATCAACTCATGCGAGACCCTGAATTGCGGGCGCCCATGGGGAAAGCCGGGAGACGGCGGGCGGAAGAACTTTTTGGCTGGGACAAAATTGCTAAACGCACGAAGGCGCTGTATGAAACCGTTCTTGGGGAGAGCTAGGGCGTGGGGCGGTATGGCGGATTCGGATGGAAGAGCATAGAACGGGGCCTAGTGGAGGGAGTAGAACAGGGAGTCCGGGTGAATGGGCATTCCACGTGCACGCGTGGGGGCGTGAACCCGGGTCTCTTACCCGGGATCGTGGCCGGTTTGAAACATGGCCTCAAGGCGCTGCACTTCCTCTTTGCGGCGGTGACGTTCTTCCACCAGCATGGAGATCACGGAATTCCAAAAGGAGACTTCAGCCTGTGACCCGTCGGTTAATCGTTGGTCTCGCCATTCCGTCGCAAATCGGGTATACACTCGAATTTCGCAATCGTTAAAACTTCTGAGCGATTCAAGCAGTTCGTCTTCAGCATGCATAAGTCAACTGGCCTTCCTCAAGTTGGAGATGAAAATAATGATTATTAGTCACAGCGCGCATGAGAATGTGTATCGGCCGTTCTTTACGCGTTCCTTAGTGTAAGAGGAATTCTTGGGAGGAATTTTCTCGATGAAAAACATGTCATCCAGTGTGTGCGCCTGCTCCCGGTGGATCGGGCTTGGTGTGTTGTGTGTCATGGTGTGGGGTTGCGGGGAAGATCCTCGACAATTATTTGAAACGGCCCAGTTTGAGGAGCAACAGCATAATCGCGCCCATGCTCAAGAATTATATGAACGGGTTATTCAACAACATCCTGAGAGTGAATTTGCTGAAAAAGCCCGGAAGCGATTAGAGGCCTGGAAGACAGAGAATCCGGAAGAGGGAACGTGATATGTGTGAACCGTTCAGGGGTTGTGTTCCGGATCCACGCCGGTTCGATACATATATTCTAATCGCTTAATATCCTGGTCCCGCCGCAATCGTTCATCAATACACAGGTTCACGACGGCATTCCAAAAGCCTGCTTCGGCCATGGCGCCGGCTTCCATCCGTTGATCGCGAAATTCGCTGGAGAAACAGGTATAGCGCTGCAAATCACTATCGTCGAATTCCCGAAGGAAATTCGGTAAATCTTCCGAATGAGGCATGGGTTCGTGGCGATGGCTCATGATGGAATCTCTTATGGAAAACATATCGGAGCGGGCCCCCTGAACTCTTGAGGTTTTCGGGAGAATTTCTTGAGAAACCCGATGGGGATTCTGCCATCGACACAGGCTGTCTGGTGGAGTATTTGTTCATTGTGTACCATTCCTGAGCGTTAGTTTCTGCGAGAAGAAGATGCCTCGAATCCACGACAAAATTATGGAAATCCCACCGAAGGAGGCAAGCCGAGGGGGTTTACCGGACGTCCCGGAAAAAAGCAGGAGAAAATGTGGGTAGCCCAAATTCCACATGCAGGATAATCAGGAGGACGCGAATAAAACTTCGCCATATCCCCATTTTGACAAATTTCCGGGAATCGGTGATGACCGTCAACGGCAAAAGACGGGGAGTCGTTTTCCTCAGAAGGGTCTGTCCAAACACGACATCTTCCAGAACGGCTTGCATAGGGAATCCTCCCAATTGGGCGAACAGGCCCTGCCTCACAAATAAGGCCTGATCCCCATAGATGATATGTGAATGTGTGCATCGGAGATTATCCAACCAGGAAATCATCCGTAATCGCCAATCCTTTCCAGAGAAGCGATGGCGGAATCCGCCTGCTTGAGAGGAAGGGTCTGAGGCAAGATGGTGTAATTGCTGGAAGGCCCCGCGAGGGAGTTGGGTGTCTGCATGGAGAAACAGGAGCCAATCATCGGCAGAGGCCTGCTGCTGGATCACAAATCGGGCGCCTGCATTCATTTGTGATGCGCGTCCTTTGGGGGCGGTACACCAAGAAATTTGAGAGGTCTGCCGGAGGACTTCAAGAGTGCGGTCGGTACTTCCTCCATCCACGACGATGACCTGGTAGGGTGTTGATTGCGACAACACGGAGCTGATGGTGTGCGGTAATGCCTTCTCTTCATTGTAGGTGGGAATGATGACCCAAATCATAAGACTATTCTGCGCGCCCCGTTTACCGGTCCATGTGATGACCAATCGGTAGTGAGGAGCTAGCCTGAGAATGTTCTTTTAACCATACGGGAAGGCCGCGTTGAAAGTCTTTCCAATATTCGTGAGGATCTTCCTGAATGCAATGGAAGGAGTCCTGTGCCGAAAACAAAAGCGCTTTTCCCAATTCCAAATATGCGGGGGCTAATTCCCTTAGGTGGTCAATGGATGTGCAACCGTCGTCCAACATCCTCTGCAATGTGCGAAGTCCAAAACCGTGATGGGCCTCTTCCTGTTGGAGGAGTATTTGGCGTAATTTTCGAAATGGGGCGCCTCGTTTAAGAAGACCCGTTTCCAGCCTTTGCAAAATAGCTTGCCCTAACCCCTCCAGAATAATTTGTTCCGCCAGAAGAGATTCCGCAACGTCCCCCTGTGTCAGGGCGGTCATGATGAGCCGGCGGTACTGCTTCATCTGGTGAGGAATGACAAGAGACTGCGGGCTCCGTGGAACCAGCCATCGGATCGCCCATTGAAAGACCACAGCATGTCGTCCCTCCTGCTTGGCCTGGCCGGCGAGAAAACGTTGCAGACTTGGCTCCCTTACCAAGGTGGCCTGCGCTTTCGCACAATCGTGGGCCAATTGTTCGCCCAGAACCATAAATTGGAGTAATTCCGCCAGGTGGGCGTGCTCGCCATATTTCACCAACATGCCGACATTTTCTCCAAACTATTGAGCCCTGCAACATTTAGCCGGACAAAAGCGTTCTGTCCAGAGTTTTCCACTTGGATCAGGCAACGTTTCTTCACTTAGGCAGTCTCCGAGGGGTATTGGATGTTACAGCTCATCAGCAAAATTTCATCGAAAAAGAAGGCCTAGGATGAAATGAGACGGGAATGGACCACCAGAATTTTTATGTAGGGGGGAGAGGAGGGAATCCATTGAGGCTCCAGTCATAGTCGAGAAATTCAATGGTATACGTGTTCCGGCGGATTTCGTTCGCGAGCTCAGGATCTGTGACGAATTGTGCGACATAGCCCAGCAATGAACCTGAATGATTGATGAAATCCTCGGAAAACCAATCGAAGATTTTTGACAGATAGGCGATGTGGCGTTGCCGGTCGAACCGGTTGCGTGTGGGATCGTTCAAAAACTGTCGGGCACTTGCCGTGAGTTGTTGATCGAGTGACTCCGGAGTGTAGGCGGCCGATTGAAGTTTTGGACAGGATTGTGAGGCACAGACAATAGCAAAATGTATCCGGGGTTCTTTGAAGTCGGGAATCAAAATGTGCTGTTCCAGGTCATACAAATTCAACAATTCCCCTCCCACCTGGTATGTCCGGCCGATAAAAAACGTGTATCGCCCGGTCAGCGAGGTTGGAGCATACCCATCAATGATGCCTTTGATGGCAAAAGCATTATAGGCATTAATCCAAAAGGCCAGACGATGGTTGGGAGTCGAAAGTTGCTGGGGGGCGATATGTTGAAGGAGCTGAAGGTAACGAGTCAAGTGTGGATCGTGAGCGAGCTGGGGGTAGTCCACCACGCCGTTCTTTACATGAGCCATGAGTGCTTGATGAAAGTTTTCATGGTTGAAAATCTCCGGAGAAATGGGATGAGAAGGAGTAAAGGTTTTGGGGATAGTCGAGCAGCCCATGGAAAAGACGAAGGAGATGAAAAGAATGAGGGGCAATCTCCCCTGGCTGGAAAATCCCGTGATCCATTGCATAATGTTGGCAGGGTCCGGTTTTTAGATTATTGAAACGATTACCTCTTGCAATCCCGACGCTCCGTCGGGAAATGGCGGATCTTCCTGCGACGATTGTTGTTCCCCTGTTCCATCAGTCGCTCGAGCCAAAATGTGGCAGTCACCGGGTTTTTGCGGTTCCCATGGATAACTCCACATAACCCATGAGTAGGCAGAAAGTGACGGGGCCAGGGTCGCGGCCGCCCAGGATGCCCCTCCGTCGGTGCTGATGTCCACCTGCCGAATCCCCCGGGATCCGGCAAAAGCAAAGCCCTGCATGGTGAATAGGTTTTTGGCGGGCAAGGTATCTCCGGTTTGCGGATCCGTGATCCAGGACTTGGTTTTGACGATGGCCTCATCCGACCAGTCTTTACGTTGATAATAGCCTTTGTAATCCGAGGGCACGAGCTCGATTCCCGTGAGCCACTGGACATGCTTCATGCCGTAATGCCCAGGTACAATCATTCTGGCTGGAAATCCATGTCCCAAAGGCAGGGGCACCCCGTTCATGCGATAGGCAACCATGATGTCATCCATCATGGCCCGTTCCATGGGGAGGCTGTCGGAGTATCCATCGGCGGCGTGAAAGACCACGTCTTGAGTGTGTGAGGTGACCCTGGCCTTATCCAAGAGCGCTTTGAGCCGGACTCCCTGCCATTCAGCCGTGCCGATCGCTTCTCCCGCGACCCCATTGCCGACACATTCCAACGTGACGATTTCTGTGATCGCCGGTTGGGCGAGCAGGTCCCGGTAGGTAAGGGTAAACGGGGATATGACCGTTCCTCGAATTGTCAGCGCCCATCGATCAGCAGGTACAAAGGGAGGAGTACGGTAAGACGTGATATAAAATTCATCATTGGAGGTGATGGGACTTGTGGTGCGTTTGGTGGAACCAAATAGTTGGCTCCACATGCCGGCCCCGGCCGAATGGGTGGCCAAGAATAAGGGAGCCACGGCCAGGGTCCCGCCTAATTGCAGGAACCGGCGGCGGGACATCAATGTCTGGGTGAAGTTTCCCATGTTGGAAATATGGTCTCTTTTTAAATGAAGACGTTACAGTGAAGTCGTGCCGGAAAGATGTTCGAGGTTGATTGGTCCGGTCTGAACAGTGCGAAGGGTCGGGTAATGCGTTCAGGGATTAATGGGGTTGGTTTCTCGAAAAAGCTTCATGGTGCCGGCAATCTATCGGAGAGCAAGGGCCTGCTCGGGGAACTATGGTGAGGAGACGAAACAAAGAAGGCCGATTCCGGATTTCCCTGCTCGCTGTTCCAATGCAAACCGAACATGGTCTGTGAGACAATGAAATCCGGTTCGCGCCTGGGGTTTTTTGAAGGAGATTATCGAAGGAGCAGACGATGAAAGGGCACCGAAAAAAACGATCCAGTAAATCCGGACTGCCGCCCGGGACACCGGTGCATATTGGTGAGCAGAAACTCGAGGAGATGTCCCTGACGGCGTTGACCTACTCAGAGCAGGCATTTCACGAAATTCGAACCCATCGAGTGGAAGAGGTCCTGCCGCTGGCAAACACTGCAGAACATGTCTGGATCACCGTTCAGGGCATCCACCACATCGAAGGGCTTCAGCAATTGGGTGCAGCCTTCGGACTGCATCCTTTGGTCATGGAAGATATCGTCAATACCCATCAGCGACCAAAAATTGAAGACTATGGCGAGTATCTATTTTTAGTCATGAAGGCCGTGTCGAGGAGTGACCCTGCTCAGTCACTTATGGTTGAACAGATCAGCCTGATTGTGGGAAAGAATTTTGTGTTGTGTTTCCTCGAAGGGAAGGACGACCCTTTTGGCGATCTCCGGGGACGTCTGCGCAATGAGAAAGGCCGTTTGCGAAAAATGGGGTGTGATTATCTCACTTATGCCCATCTTGACACGATCGTGGATCAATACTTTCCTTTATTGGAACAGTTGGGTGAGGATATTGAACAGCTTGAAGAACGACTTATCACGCAGGCAGATCGGGAAGCGCTGAGGAGGTTGCATTCCTTTAAACATGAGATGATTCTCCTTCGTCGAGCTATTTGGCCGCTTCGGGAGGTGCTCAGTCATTTGGAACGAGGCGACTCAACGCTGATTCATTCGTCCACGCATATTTATCTTCGGGATGTGTACGATCACGCCATCCAGTTGATCGAGACCACCGAAACCTATCGTGATATGCTGGCGGGAATGATGGATATTTATCTCACCAGTTTAAGTAATAGGCTGAATGAAACCATGAAGGTGCTGACCGTGATCGCGACCATTTTTATTCCATTGACGTTTATCGTGGGGATCTATGGGATGAATTTTGAAGTGATGCCGGAATTGGAGTGGCCCTGGGGCTATCCGCTTGTGATGAGCCTCATGCTCGTTCTTGCGATCGGCATGTTGTGGGCTTTTCGAAAGAAGCATTGGATTTAAGAGCCGGGGACAGACGCCCTATACCCGAACGGTTTGGGAAAAGGCATGAATGACAATCACGCCGGCGATGATCAATCCCATTCCAATGACTGCCGGCGTGTCTGGAATTTCCCGAAAAGCGACTGCACCTACGAGCGCCAGGAGAACGATGCCGACCCCCGACCAAATAGCATAGGCAATGCCGACCGTCATACTTCTCAACACGAGACTTAACAGAAAAAATGCCGCGAAATATCCAATGACCACTAAAAGGCTTGGGCCTAATTTGGTGAAACCGTCGGCGGCCTTGAGTGAACTGGTTGCAATCACTTCTGCCACAATAGCCATAAACAAATACAAATAGGTCATCGTCACAATCCTTTCAATGTCTGCAAGAGGCTTTCTTCCATCAACCGACTTAGCCTGCGAAAATTTTTCCGGCTTGGTAGCCTAACGAAAATGCTGGTGAAACACTATATGGAGCAAACCGTCGAGTGTCGTCAATCAGAAATGTGGAACAGAAGTCCAAATCCCCAGGAAAAACACGTTGCCCATAAAATGTCAATTGCGATAAGGAAGATCTATAATACGATCGCTGGTGCGGTCCCTGAGGATGAGGAGAACTAATAATGGACATTCATAGGCATTCAAAGGTGTTCACGATCCTGGGTATTATGGCTCTGACCGGAATGGGTATGCCCTTCCCGAATCAGGCTTTGGCAGAGTCCGTCCTACTTCAAGAGGGATTAGGGAGACATCACTTTCCGATATCCTCCAATGGAGCGATGGCACAACGGTACTTTGATCAGGGACTCATCTTGTCCTTTGGGTTTAATCATGCCGAAGCAGCCAGGTCTTTCCAGGAAGCTCAAAGACGCGATTCAAACTGCGCCATGTGTTATTGGGGTGAGGCGTTGGTGCTCGGTCCGAATATCAATGCGCCGATGGATCTGTCGGTCGTTCCTCAGGCCTTCTCGGCACTGGAAAAGGCGGTCGCGCTGAAAGACCAGGCCACCGAAAAAGAGGCCGCGCTCATTCAGGCGCTGGCGATGCGCTACTCCAAAAAGGTGATGACCGATCGGTCCCCACTCGACGTGGCCTATGCCGAAGCGATGCGCACTGTCGCACAGCAGTTTCCCGACGACCCGACCATTGGGGCTTTATTCGCTGAAGCGCTGATGGACCTGCATCCCTGGGATTTTTGGAGTAGGGGTGGAGATCCTAAACCCTGGACACCGGAAATTGTATCGAAGTTGGAGTCCGTGTTAGACCAATCTGCCAGTCATCCGTTAGCCAATCATCTCTACATTCATATCATGGAAGCCTCGTCGCATCCCGAGAAGGCTCTTCCCAGTGCGGAACGATTACCAGCCCTTGTCCCTGGCTCAGGACATCTCGTGCATATGCCTGCGCATATCTATATTCGTGTGGGGCGGTACCGAGATGCCGTCTTGGCCAATCAACATGCTGTTAAAGTTGATGAGCACTATTTGAAGCATGCTCACGAGAAAAGTCTGTATACAGCGGCCTATGTTCCCCACAATTCACATTTCCTCTGGGCAGCGGCGATTAAGCTCGGGCAACAGCAATTGGCGATGCAGGCGGCTCTCGATACTGCGGCCTCGGTCAAGCCTGAGATGATGCGCGCTCCCGGCATCGCCGGTACCATCCAACATTTTTGGATTATTCCCCTCTACACCAACATTGCCTTCGGGCAGTGGTCCAACATTCTCGCCGAGCCCCCGCCCCCGGTAGATTTACGGTATCCCACCGCTATCTGGCATTATGCCCGTGGATTAGCATTGGTGCGTCAAGGGAAACTGGAGGCTGCCCAACAGGAATCCATGAAACTCGCGGAGATTGCCCGTGACCCTGCGGTGGCGAAACTGACGATTCTTGATCTGAATAATATTGCCGAAATTCTGGCCATTGCGGAGGCGGTTCTGAGAGGAGAAATGGCGACAGGTCACGGAAATTATGAGGAGGCGGTTCGACAGTTGCAGCGTGCCGTCGAACTTGAAGACGGATTGAATTATACGGAACCGAAAGATTGGTATCTCCCATCGCGCCAGGTGTTGGGTGCGGTGCTCCTGGAGGCCGGGAACGTTGTCGAAGCTGAGCGCATATTTCGAGAAGATCTCCAGGATCATCCTCAAAACGGGTGGGCGCTTTTTGGATTGGAACAGAGTTTACGCGCCCAGGGCAAAACCGATGCAGCTGACAGCGTTCTTCAGTCGTTCCGCCAGGTATGGAGCGATGCCGATGTGACCTTGACGGCTGCCCGTTTTTGAGTTCTTCAGTCTGGGGGCAGGGGTTAGCGTTGTCCGGATTGTGTCGCCTTTTTCGAATTTCAGGTAAGTGTGGCTTTTTAGTATGTGTACCCTCCCTTGATTGTGGTAATTCGGAAGAGGACCGGTATCCGCACCGGCTGTGTGAGCCGCCGGGTGATTGTTCCGAACCGGAATCCGGCTTGAAAAAAGATTCTTCATTGGAAGACTCGTGTTTTCCTTCTTGCATCATGGGGCATAGGCAGGAAATGCTTCAGCCTTCATGGCTCCAGTGCTTTCTGCGGCATCGTGAAAGTTTTCTTCGTCGTCCCCATCTGTTTATTTAAGTTTCTTCTTTCACACTCCGACAACAGTTCAATAAGATCATTCGTAGCGGTAGCGGGGCATCAAGCTCCGTGAGTTGTGGCTCCCTTCCACGCTGTCGGTAGGGGATTTTACATCGCTGCATAACCTGGTCCACGGAGTACACCTTGAGTCGACGATCTATCGGCATTCCTTGTACGACTGTTCCAAAATCCACACAGGGAAATGGTCTATCCCGGCTCCAGGAAATTGCCGACCGGCGATCAATTCCCGGAGTATTGCTTTTCTCGGGATCCGGGGACGTTCTGTTTATGAATGCCGAAGCAGAGACCTTAAGTCGCCAAATCATGGGAGATGCCTATGATGCCGAGGCGCGAGGTGTCTGGCCTGCCGATGTCTTGGAGTTATGTGAATCCCTTCGGACACTATTAGCCAATCCCGAGAACCAGTTGGTGGAGGGCCAGCATGAGTTGAGACGAGTGACAGGTGATGTGAAATCGCCTGTATTACTCAGGGGTTTTCCATTGGCGGCCCATACCGAAAAAGATGAAGCCTGTATGCTTATCATTATGGAGAAAATCGGACGTGAACGGCGGATGGTGTCTACCCAGGCTAAGGAGCAGTATCGGTTGACCAGTCGGGAAGTAGAAATTGTGAAATATATCAGTGAGGGATGGACCAATAAGGAAATTGCTCGACATTTGGAGATTAGTGAACATACGGTCAAAGAACATGTTCGCCATCTTCTCAAGAAAACGAAAACCACTACTCGAACGGGCATCCTTGCCCAAATCTTTCAGGATACTTAACGGATCCAGGCGTTTGCCCGGCTGTCCCTTCTCTCTTTTTCCCTTCTATCCTGCCATCATGTCGCAATCCGGTTGACTGTTCATCTGCAGTGCCTGCCTATTTTTTCCTGTTGGTTCCTTGTGTCGGATAAAAGTATGGATCCGTCATACGAAATTTCTATCGGGGAAACCCTTGATTGTGACTATCAGGCTAAGGATAATTCTCTGGTTTGTGTTTGGCGGATCTTGAAATTTTCTGAGGTTGCTCATTTCTCTCTCTTCCCTCAATGTGCCCGATACGCTCAAACTTGATGAGCCGGGGCTGGTTCGGGCACTTCAATCTGGTGATGACCAGGTGTTCGCGGCTGTGATGAATTGGTATTCCGGTTCGTTATTGCGGTTAGCCATGTCCTATGTCCCAAGCCGGGCTGTAGCCGAAGAAGTCGTCCAGGAAACCTGGATGGGGGTATTTGAAGGCATTCATCGGTTTGAGAGCCGGTCATCCTTTAAAACCTGGCTTTTCCGGATTTTGACGAATCGGGCCAAAACACGAGGAATACGAGAGAGTCGCTATGAGCCGTCCGGGCTGAGCACGGCTTCTCCGGATGCCGATGAGGGGCCTTCTTTGGAAGAATCGCTTTTCGTGGCAGAAGGGTCCAGAATGGGGCATTGGAAAGATCCACCTCACGACTGGGAACCGGATACGCCTGAACGGGTATTATTGTCAAAGGAATGCCGAGCAGCTATTAAAACCGCAATTGAAAACTTGCCGGCTATGCAGCGGCAGGTGATGACTTTGCGTGATATCGAGGGTGTCAGCTCTGAAGAAGTCTGTAACATCCTTGAAATCAGTGAGACCAATCAACGTGTGCTGTTACATCGGGCGCGCACCAGAGTACGCCGCGAGCTTAATCCCTATGTTCACGGAAAGAACACCTAAAGACAATGGATACAAATCTGAAATACAAACTTACGCGGTATTTGGTGGGAAATTTTTCCTGCCAGGAAATATCCCAACTCATCACCGATTACCTGGATGGGGCGCTGACTTTTACGGAGCGAATTCGATTTCAAATGCATTTGGGCCTGTGTTTTGCCTGCCGTAATTATTTACGTCAGATGAAATATACCATTGCGACTTTGCGCCAATTGCCTCCTGAACCCGTTCCCCAACATGTGAAAGATGAGCTGCTTGAGCGGTTTCGAGCCTGGAAACAGCGTTCCCCTCAGTCTTCCGTCAACTCTGAAACCGATTGATTTATTTCAGTGATGACCTGTGGACCTCTTCTCTCTTTCCACCCGATGTGGTAAACAGGACTTCAAATTTTCCGATTGTACTCATTCACGCCAACTCATCGGTCTTAATTAGCCTAAAGGAGTGGATCATGGCCTTGAAAGATTCGACGATGCTCCCGCTGGGGACACCCTTGCCTCACTTTGACCTACCGGATGTTCGGACTGGTCATATGGTGTCCCATGAAAGTTTTGTCGGCAAACAGGCCATTTTGGTGATGTGTATTTGTCGACATTGCCCTTATGTCGTTCATGTGCAAGAGGAATTAGCCAAACTCGGTCGAGATTATCAAAGGAAAAATGTTGGCATTGTGGCGATCAGTAGTAATGATTCGAAACGTTACCCTCAGGATTCTCCTGCAAGACTGAAGGAAATGGCGGAGGAATTGGATTTTCGTTTTCCCTATTGTTATGACGAATCTCAAAAGGTGGCGAAGGCCTTGACTGCGGCTTGTACGCCGGATTTTTTTGTGTTTAATGAAGAAGGCAAACTGGTGTATCGGGGACAATTGGATGATAGCCGACCGGGAAACGGGAAGCCCGTGACCGGCCGGGATTTACGAATGGCGCTGGAGGCCGTTCTGAATAAGAAACCTGTTTCCGTGGTGCAAAAGCCGAGTGCGGGCTGCAGTATTAAATGGAAGCCCGGGAATGAGCCGGATTACTGATATGTCATGCGCGAGGAGGGGACAATTGATGCGTGAGAAGTAAAGTGTAACAATTCCCTCCTGTTGATGGAGTCAAGAAATTTTTCCTTCTGACGTCTTCTTTTCACTCTTTTCCTCTTATTCCTTTGCCGTTTTTTTAAACACAATATCCCCGTAATAGGCGATCGCCGACTCTTTGGTGTTATCCGTGTCGGTCATAATGGCGACTCCTGAGATGGTTGGGGGATCTTCTCCGAAGGCTTTTTTATAATCTTCATAGATATTACGTTCCTCGCTTACCCATTGATTCAATTTGGCACTTCCGCTTTCCGTGACGAACATGTAGACCCGATCGGTATAAGGATTGGGAACCATCGTGCCAATGGGGCTTTTGCTTTCCCAAATATAATTGACAGCTCCAATAGGGGGATATTGCCCATAAAGCAATTTGATGGTTTCAAATTTTGCCTTTTCAAAAAACCCGACTCGACTGCTGTCATACTGGAAGGTAATGTAGAGGCGTGCCGGATAGTCATCTCCTGATTTTTTCGTGACATCCCCTTTCTGAAGAATATTTTCGATTTTCCATCGCCATGAAATCACGGGATATTCCTTGGGGTCAATCGAGATCTCCCGTGTCAGGCCGGAGGATGATTGACGACTGATAGCCTTCATCACGACCTGCTGTTCGTCTTTGACCAGATCATATAGGGTTTGTTCGGGGATGTTGTCAAAGGTCAGCGGCTTCCACCCTTGGGGAAATGGCTCTCCCGGAGTAGCCATGGAGAAGTTGCCGACGACGAGGTGATCGGGGCTTGCGGAGATGACCGGGTTCGAATGGGTCATGTTCAAGAGTCCGAAGACGAGTGTGAGGACAAAGGAGAAAGCGGGTCGGGGTGTGAGACGTGTCATGCCTGATTGCCGATTAAACCTGAGTGGTGTTTGAATCATGTGTTGACCGACTCCGTTTGCCCTGAGCAGGTCAAAGGGCCACAACATACGAGCCTTGGGTGATTGATGGGACATGACATTACCGTGTCCATGCAAAAAGTTTCCGGAGGAAATGTTTTTTTCCTTCGGTCAGTGTGGTTTTTCGCCAGGCATTTGCCGACTTTTTGACGACTTCTGCTTGGGTCGGGTAGGGGTGAATGGTGCCGGCGATGGTGTTGAGACCCAGGCCTCCCTTCATGGCCAACGTGAATTCACTAATGATATCGCCCGCATGGGCGGCTACGATGGTGGCTCCGACTATTGTATCGGTCCCTTTTTTTACATGTACTCTGGCAAAGCCTTGGTCTTCTCCATCAAGAATAGCCCGATCGACCTCATTGAGAGGAAAGGTGAAGGTGTCGATCGGGATGTTCCTATCCTTTGCATCCTGTTCATATAGACCGACATGGGCAATTTCCGGTTGGGTATAGGTCGCCCAGGGAATGACTAGGTGTTCCGTGCTGCCGTACCCGAAGCCGAACGGATGAGGAAACAAAGCGTTCTGAATGACAATCTGTGCTTGTGCATCAGCCGTGTGGGTGAACTTGAATGGGGAGCAAATATCTCCTGCCGCAAAAATCCTGGGGTTGCTGGTTTGAAGCCGGTGGTTGACTTTGACTCCGGTTTTGTCAAATTCGACCCCAACGGCCCCCAGTTCCAAGCCCTCAATGTTGGGACTGCGGCCGACCCCAACCAGAATTGCGTCAACCGGGATGTCATACTGGGTGCCATGTGAATGAACTACAAGGTGCTTGGCGCCATTGGCTGACTGAATATTCAGGTCCTTGCCGCAACAAAGCAGTTGCACGCCGTCCCGTACAATCGATTGTTCCACGATGTCGGCGGCGTCGCGGTCTTCTTTGTGTAGAATCCCATGCATGGCATCGACCAAAAATACCTGGCTGCCGAATCGGGCAAATGATTGGGCCAACTCACAGCCAATGGGACCTGCACCGATGACCCCCAACCTCGGTGGAAGCTCCGTCAGAGAAAAAATGGTTTCATTGGTAAGATATTCGGTGTCTGCCAAACCTGGAATCGATGGGGCGGTGGCGCGGGCTCCTGTGCAGATGACCGCTTTGGCAAATTGCAGTGTCGTTCCATCCACATCGATGGTGCTTGAGCTGGTGAATCTCCCGTTCCCGATAAAGACATCCACGCCAAGCTTGGCATAGCGATGAGCTGAGTCGACATGACTGATCCGGGCCCTGAGTTTTCGCATGCGGGCCATGGCTGCACCGAAATCCTGCTTGACCTCACCGGAAATATGTATACCGAATTGCTCGGCTTCCCTGACGGCATGCCAGGCTTTAGCGGCCCGTATGACGCCTTTGGAGGGCACACATCCTACGTTCAGGCAGTCTCCGCCCATCAGGTGTCGTTCAATTAACGCGACTTTGGCTCCGAGAGCTGACGCAATTGCAGCGGTGACCAACCCGGCAGTGCCGGCTCCGATGATGACGAGGTTATATCGTCCGGATGGCGTAGGATTGCGCCACTGGGGCGGATGCACATTGTTGACCAACTCGTGGTTGTAGTGGTCCTGGGGAAGAACTAAACCGCTATGGGCTGGTGATTGTGGGGTGTCCATCTGAGGCCTCTAGTTTAGGAAAGGGTTCAGTCATTTACGATTTAGGATTGATGATTCCGCTTTGAGTCTTCTTCCATTTCTGATAGGCCACCGGCATGAGGGCTAACAAGCCAAGGAGCGTAAAGGCGAGTAAGACCGGTGGGCTGGCAATTTCGCTCAAGGAATTGATTGTGCCCAATTGGCGGCCCGCAAAGGCAAAAACAAAACTGCCGGGAATAATGCCAATGGACGTCGCCAGCACATAGGTGCCGAGATTGACACGAGTGAGCCCCGAGACCAGGTTCACAAGAAAAAATGGAAAGGCCGGAATAAGTCGAAGCGTCATGAGATAATTAAATGCATTGTTGGCAAATCCTTCTTGGATGGTTCCAAGCCGGTCGCCAAATTTGTGCTCCACCCAATCGTGCAACAGATAGCGGGCGGCCAAAAAGGCGAGCGTGGCTCCGGCGGTGGCTCCGATATTGACGAATAGAGTCCCCATCAGGCTTCCAAATAAGAATCCCCCTGTCAACGTGAGGATCGCGCCGCCGGGAAGTGAGAAGGCTGTTTGGAGAATATAGACGAGAATAAATACTGCCGCTGCGATTTCATAATGCGAAGCGGTGTAGGCTAATAAAGTGTCTCGATTTTCCTTTAATGACTCGAGCGAGAGGTAGTGCCCAAGATCAAAATAGAAAAATGAACCGATGCCCGCTATCAGAATACACCCGATGAGTATCTTGCCAATCAATGGATTGGGTGAGTCGGCTGGGGTGGTAGACGAATGGGACATGTGAGGCTCCATTATGTGGGTTTTCATGTCAATTCTCCAGTTATTGTTTCGGCAACGAATACCGGGTATCGCCAATATTCCAGTTGGTCAGGGATGGAGATTGTTGATTCTCTGGCCGATTGTCTCCTCGCGTATTGGGCAATATTGAGTTGTAGTCCTGATTTGGTGCTATTTGTTACGAGGAAATTTCGAGAGGCAAAGGCGGCAGTTTCCTTCTGATCTGACGACTGTGCGATTAATCTCCGGCACAGGGAAAGATCTTGAATGTGCAATGCCATCTTACATGCGCGGCAACTTCCCAATAAGCTCCTCAGCAGGATAGGTAAGAATTTCGGCGAGAGTGGGATGGTAATGGGGTATGCGGAGAAGATCGTGGACTGTGCCACGAAAATACATGATGGCAATCAGTTCATGGATGAGTTCAGAGGCTTCGGGTCCGACAATATGGCCACCGAGAATCTCACCGGACTGAGGATGGCAGAGCACTTTAACGTGTCCATACGTTTCTCCCAGGCAGAGAGACTTGCCATGATCGTTAAAGGGATAGGAAGCAACAAGATACGGGAGTTGACGGTCCAGACATTCCCGTTCGGACAATCCCACGCTGGCCACCTGGGGATCGGTAAAGACGACCTGAGTTTTGAGGCGATCAGAAAAATGTTTGGGAGGGAGATTGGGATGGACGGCGTTCCATCCGGCAATTTCCCCCTCTTCGATGGCAATATGGACAATTTCATATCCGCCATTGACATCTCCAATAGCAAAAATATGTGGTTGGGATGTTCTCATGTCCTTGTTGACTAAGATGGCATTCGTTTGATGGGCTACCTGAGCGGCTTCTAAGTTAAGTCCGTCGATATTTGGGCGGCGGCCGAGGGCTTGGAGGATTGAGGTGGCGGTGACCTCTTTCTTCTGTCCTTGATGGAGGAAGTGAAGCGTTTTCTGGCCTTTTGACCTATCGACATATTGGATTTGAGTGTTGGTATATATTTTCATGCCTTCGGCCTGAAGGTGTGCTTCAACCGGCCGAACAAGGTCTTCATCCGAGCCCGAGAGAATGTGGGCGCTTCGTTGAATCAGGGTTACCACGACTCCGATACGGGAAAAAAATTGGGCGAGTTCCAATGCGACCGGCCCGCCGCCCAGCACAATCATCGATTCAGGAAGCGTTTCCAGTTCCAATGCCTCATCGCTGGTAAGGTATCCGGCTTCTTCCAATCCTGGAATGGGAATGTATGACACCACAGATCCGGTGGCGATGATGTAAGCCTTTGCGGATAGCCGGTGTGGGCCGGCTTGGATGGTCGTTGGCGAAACAAAATGTGCATGTTCCTGGTAGAGGGCAAATCGAGGGTGCTGGAGTGCTTGAATGCGATCTTTAGCAAATTCCTTGATTAACCGGTTTTTTCGCTCAATGATGGCTGCGAGGTTCACCTGAAGGTTCGTTGAGTGAAGCCCGAATTCCGGAGCTCGACGGATTAGCGCTGCGAGATCGGAGGAGCGGAGAATGGCTTTGGTGGGCATGCATCCTCGTAAGATGCAGAGACCTCCTAACGGACCCTGATCGACGATGCCGACATCGGCTCCTTCCGCTTGGGCTGTGCGAGCGGCCGCATAGCCTGCCGATCCCCCTCCAATAATGATGAGGTCATGAGAATAGGTCATGTGGATGCCTTGCACTTATGGATGAATTGAGAAAATCCGTATGGTCACATTCCGAGTAGGAATATGTAGCATGAACAGTTTTCGGGAAGAAAGGCAGTTGTCGGAGGCGGTCTGCGCTCCGTGTCCTTCGGGGTTGATTGGGGTTATGAAGTGTCTGTGTCGCGACATCCGTGCCTCTGGCTTTCCTGCAAATTCGAACAGGTCCATGGCATTCATTTGACTTCGTCAGGTATTGATTCCAATCGGTCTGGATATGAGATGGAAGCTGTTGAGTCGATTGACTAATCCTTATAGATTGATCCGGATATTTGGGGGACGGCATTTTACTGCCCCATGAGCGCTGCACAGGACGGATCAACATGAGGAAGAGGCTCGACAATTTCGACAGGCAGGAGAGGTGGATTCTCAGAATACGACAATTATCAATTCTGCCTTGTATCGGAAAAATCCGGAACAGTACCCGATGTTTGGACGCCGCCTAAGCGGAGGCAGTCGTTTTCCGCATTCATGCCTGTTGGAAGATGGCGGAGCATGGAGGTGGCATTTCCTACAGACCAGGTTTGTTGGAGGATGTCATTAGTTTCTGTCTGATCTCTTCCACTTTTGCGATGAGTGTTTCCACTTGATAGGGTTTTTGAATGAACGCTGCCATGTTCGGGTTGTCAAATCTTTTCATTGCTTCCTCTTCCGAATATCCACTCGACAGGATCACCGGAATCGTGGCATTAAGTCTTTGAATATGTTCGACGAATTGTTGGCCGTCCATCTTGGGCATGGTGAGATCTAAGAGCACGACCATAATTTCGTGTTGATGCTGCTCGAAGACCTGAATGCCGATTTGTCCATCCGAGGCGACCAAGGTTTGCAATCCCATTTCTTCGAAGATCATCGAACATGCCACCCGCACGTCTTCTTCGTCATCAACCACCAACACCATGGGTTTTTTTGGCAGGGAGGCATGCTGAGTGGGTATGGTGATGACCGGCCCTTTCTTGGTTGAGGGGGAGGGCGTGGTGGCGGGAAAGAGTAACGTAAATTCTGTCCCGACATCTGGTTGACTTCGGACGGCAATGGTGGCGGCATGAGCCTGAGCGAGTCCAAGAAGCGCTGCGAGTCCAAGCCCTCGCCCAGGAAGTTTGGTTGAAAAAAACGGGTCGAAAATTTTTGGGATTGTGTCCGAGGTCATTCCGCACCCAGTGTCCTGAATAGTCAATGCAACACTTCGGTTATCCGGCAGCTCTCCAATCACATACCAACTCTGAAAATTCTCTCTTGTAGGCTCCCATTCGAATGCACGGATGGTGATGACCCCATCTCCTTCTCCATAGGCTTCGGATGCGTTAATCACAATATTCAAGATGATTTGCCGCAATTGAGCTTGGTCGGCTCGAATGGGGGGAAGGGAGGGGGCAAGATCGTATTCGAACGTCAATCGTTTTGAAAGAGTTGCCCGGAGAAAAGGGGTCATGTTCTCGATGAGTTTTGGAAGATTGATGACTTGAAAGTTTAAGCGTGTCTGTCCGGCAAACGCCAACATTTGATTGGCCAATTCTCCACCGCGAAGACCGGCTTTTTCAATGAAGTCCAGGTGTTCTCGAGCCGGGGCGTCAGGCGGAAGAGCCCGAAGGGCGAGGCCGGAGCGGGCTACAATAGTCATCAGGAGATTGTTGAAATCATGAGCGATTCCTCCGGCGAGGACTCCCAGGCTTTCCAGCTTTTGTGAATATTGACGTTCGATTTCATGACGGCGTCGTTCGTCTTCGGCCCTTCGCTGTTCTGTCACATCTCTGAGAGAGGCCAAATAGGCGGGTTCTTCATCCCATTCAATAGGGACAACTCGCATTTCTACTGGAGTAGGCTGTCCGGATTCGGGCATGATGTCGATTTCCGTCGTCTGGTTTGCAGAAACAGCGAAACCAAAGGGGAAACCAGTGAGTTGTTCGGATGTCTTTTGGAAGAGCTGCTCTGCGGCAGGATTAGAATAACGGATCAGTCCGTCATGTCCGACGACAAGGATTCCATCGCTGGATGATTGCAAAATGATGTGGGCCTGACGTTCAAGAGAGCGTATGCGAGGTATGGTGATAACCTGCTCGATTGCTTGTTCTATATGATGCCAGAGAAAATTTTCCGTGAGGGTGTTTTTGTTGAAATACTCTTGAGCCCCCATTCGAATGGCTCGAGCTGCAATTTCCTCATTACCATATCCGGTGAAAAAAATGATGGGAGTATGTGACGGTGCATAGGTTCCTCGTATTTTCGCGAGCCATTCGAATCCGGTCATATCCGGCAATTGGTCATCCACCAGCAGGCAGTGAGGAGGGGAAACTCTGCAGGATTCCCATGCCTGGGTTCCCGTTTCCATTTCCTGAATGTCGAGCCGAAATGAGGCTGTGCGCCGGATCCATCGAATATAGGTGGATCGGTCACTTGGGTTATCACCAACGATAAGAATTCGGAGAGTGGTGAGTCGCGGTTTTTCATCAAGGCTTGACATGGTTGACAACAATCCCATGAATGAAAGTGAATCAACTGATATTGAGAGGAAATACAAAAATGCACTCGTCAATCAATATCACGGTCCTCCCTGTCCCCGCAGAAGTAATCAGTTGGTGTTCTCTGACCAGTTAAGCATAGACGTCAAATGTAAACCGGAATATTTAACTGTACCATGGCTTTTAACGGGTCAATGTTTTCAAGAGTGTCACAATATAACTGGTGGCCTCTTCCAAATTCTAGGCTTTAAACTCCCATTGGTCAGATGAGTGGAGTGGCATGGTGACCATAATCACTTGCAGGGAATACGTCCTTCCAGTACGTTCGGCAAAATTTTCCAACGGTGAGGCCGGGACCTTTCCCGGCTCCAAAATTTTGCGGCCCTGCAATCGCTCCAATATTCGAAAATATGCCGTCCTGGTGGTCTGAGTAATACATCCCATTAAGAGTCGCCGCGGTCATAAAATATAGAGCGTTCCGTTCCGACGCCGGGGGGGTATCTTGAGCATTAGAGGGCCAAGTTTCCCTTGTTACATCGGCCCTCAATCAGGGCTGGTAGGAAAATCTTTATGAAAACAAGAAACTTGAATGATCTGCATTCAAGATAACGTTATCTGATTTCTGAGAGAAGAATCTATTCCGCAAAAACCTCATGAAAAGTGGGTGATGGGAGAATAGGGATGAATGGGAATGCCGGGTACTAAATTGATTGATAGACAACAACTGATTGGGAAATTCAGAGTGAAGATGGAGGACAGAAAATTAGAGAAGGGATGCCCGAAGCGTAAGCCTAGAGAGAGGAAGGTGTGGGCCGCCTGTCCTTATGCCATGTGCACCATGTGCTGGGTGCTTTCATTGGCGGGGAGTGGCGGTGCAATCCAATACCCTTGCATCGCATCGCATCCATATTCTTCCAGGAAATCGACCTGTTCCTGTGATTCCACTCCTTCGGCAATGACTTGTAGCCCAATGGCTTTGGCTAGAGAAATGACGGCCATGACGATAGCGGCGTCGTTAGTGCTGTGTGGGAGATTTTGAATGAGACTTTGGTCGAGTTTGATGCCGTCTATGGGAAATGATTTCAGATATCGAAGCGAGGCATAACCTGCTCCAAAATCATCAATGTACAGGTGTATGCCCATGGCCTTGAGTTCACGGAGCGTCTGGATAGTTTCTTCTGTTTCATGAATCAGAAACGTCTCGGTCAGTTCCAGTTTGAGATGTTCCGGATCTAGATGTGAATGCTTGAGGATATCTTGCATGAGTGCAGGGAGATTCCCCTGATGAATTTGTCTGGCTGAGAGATTTACGGCGACATGAGGAGCCGGAAATCCCTGCTTTTCCCAGTATTTGGCTTGTTTGCTGGCTGTACGTAAAACCCACTCACCTATGGGAATGATCATGCCATTTTCTTCGGCTTGAGGAATGAAATGATTCGGCCCAATGAGGCCTTGGTAGGGGTGATGCCAGCGCAATAAAGCTTCCATGCCAATGACTTGCTTGGTGCACAGATTCATTTGCGGTTGATAGTGGAGGAGAAATTCTTCTTTGGACAAAGCTCGACTGAGTTCCATCTCAAGCGTGGAGCGATCGAGGCCAGCTGTTTTCATGCCGGCCGTGTAAAATTGATGGGTATTGCCTCCCTGAGCTTTGGCTCGATACATCGCGGCATCGGCATGAGATAAAAGTTCCTGGGGATTGGCGCTATCCCAAGGATAGATGGTGATTCCGAGGCTTCCGGTCACATGCAGTTGGTGCTGCTTGATGATGACGGGTTGTGCCAGTAGTTGAAGAATACGTTGTGCAATAGAGGCCACATCTTCAATCGACACAATTTGTTCCAGAAGAACGGCAAATTCATCTCCTCCTAATCGGACACCTGTGTCAATTTCTCTGATACATTTTTTGATCCGTGCGGCCACGGTTTTGAGTAGTGAGTCCCCACAATCATGGCCGAGGGTGTCATTGATATCTTTAAAATGGTCCAAATCTAAAAACATCAGAGCGATCGCCGTGTCGTTCCGATGGCAGCGGGCCACCGCACAATTTAGTCGTTCATAAAAAAGACCTCGATTTGCGAGTCCTGTCAGATGGTCGTAATGAGCCAACTGGGTAATGCGTTGGGTGGCTCTCTGGCGTTCCATGGCATAGCGAACGGCCCGGCAGAGAGTCGAGCTGCTGGTCTGGCCTTTGATTAAATAATCCTGGGCTCCGCTTTTCACGGCTTGAATCGCCTGGTCTTCTTCCTCCACGCTGCTTAAAATCAGAATCGGGGCATCAGGGCAAAACTGAAGGAATTGAGGAATGGATTCAAATGATTTGCCATCGGAAAGATGGGAATCCAGAATAATGGCTTGAAACTGATTTTGTTGAATGAGGTCGAGCGCGTTGCCGAGAGAACGACTATGCGTCAAGGTAAATTGGTTTTGGAGTCCTTCTTTCAGCATATTTTTAATAACCGACGCTTCCTTGGGATTATCTTCAACCAACAAAAGTGAAATCATAATTGCGGCGTTCTCCTCATTTCAGCTCGTTACTGTGTCCAGAGACTTTGTAGATTCGAAAAGAGGGTCCTAATTTATCTTGTCGGACATAACCGTATATTCTTGATAGTTTCTGGATATTTTGCCCATTTCGTAAGGTAGCCCCATCAATCGCTTGCCTGATCGTATCTGTTAGAAAATCCAATAAAAACAATCTGTTGTCTATGATGTGAGGGCCGCAAGATTCGATAAATTTTTTAGATAAGATGATAGGTGCTATGATTTAGGTTAAATTACTATTTACTTGGAAAATTTAGCTTTACTTTACAGGCCAAAATTTTATATAGTGTTATCAAATTGCGCCTTGTATTTTTACCTTCGTTTTTTTTTAACAATAGGTCTTTTTCCTGGTTTCGCCTCAAAGAGGATATCACGTACTTAGTCTATAGGCTGAGGAGCGATTTTTCTCTAAATCTTTATAAAAGATAGCACACCATTCTGCATTCTAATTTGGTCCATTAAGAAAAAGGACGAGAGAAGAGGGACAGGTTCCTCCTATTTATTGCTAGGAACACGCTTTGGTCCAGTTTTAAAAGTGGTATGATTTGGTTTAGCTATTAATCTTGAAGGAGCTATGTTAATGGGGAAGACAGCGTCATTGCCGGAGGTGATTCAGCGATTAATCGAGATTGGCAAGCCCAAAGGGCATGTCACCATAAAAGACCTAACGCACATTCTTCCTGCCGATCAGATTACCTCTGATCAATTACATACGATTTTAAGTGAGTTGCACGAAGTCAATCTTCAAGTCATTGATCCTTCAAAGCGGACGGCCTCGCAGTTGGCAGCGTTGAAAAAGAACGCGGGGCAGGAGGACTCAGATGATTCCGATGAGGAAACGGATTCCTCCCTGGATATTGATTTGACCCCAGGTGAACCTACCCGTATCGATGATCCCGTCAGATTATATTTAAAAGAAATGGGACGGGTCCCATTGCTCACCCGGGAAGGCGAAATTGAACTTGCGAAACACATTGAAGAAGGCAAGCGGGAGTTGGCCTGTGCCGTCTATGGCATGCCGCTAAATATCCATTACCTGGAATCACTCCACGACCAATTAAAGCTTGAGGAGATCCGTGTTCGAGATATCGTGCTCCTTCAGGAGACCCTGGAGGAGGAAGAAGTCGAAGAAGAGACTATGGCCAGTGAACAGGAGGATGAGGAGCTCCGAGCCCGAACGCTGGAGAGCCTGGCAACGGTTCGAAAGCTTGGGCGTGGGTTACTCTCTCTTTACACCCAAAATCGGGACGGGCAAACGACGAAAAATACAAGGACACAACTTGAGAAACGCCGGATTGGCCTGGCCGATCAATTTGTGGATCAAATCGAAGCCCTTAATCTGCATCAGCGGGTTAAAGACCAAATGTTAAGGCGTGTGAAAGACATTGGTCAGGAAATTCGATCAGTCGAAATGATGACTGCCCGTCATACGAAAAGGCTTGGGCTCGCTGGGCAGGATGGTATTCAGGTGATTGGGAAAAAACCACGTGCCACCACAAAGGGGAGTTCCCTGAGGCGCAGACAACAATTGACTCCGGAAGAAATTGAGAAATTAAAACAAGAAGTTGAAGCGGGAAAAGCTACCCTCTTGCGTCTTCAGAATGAAGTGCTGGGGATGCCGATGGAAGAATTTATGGCTGCTTTGACTATCTTGGAGACCGCTGAGGAAAAGGTGAAGAGAGGGAAGGCCCAATTAATCGAGGCTAATTTGCGATTGGTTGTCAGTATTGCACGAAAATATACGAATCGAGGGCTGCAGTTTATCGATTTAATCCAAGAAGGCAATATTGGATTAATGCGGGCTGTCGATAAGTTTGAGTATCAGCGTGGCTATAAATTTAGCACCTATGCAACGTGGTGGATTCGGCAGGGTGTCACACGTGCCATCGCCGATCAGGCCCGCACCATTCGTATCCCGGTACATATGATTGAGGCCAACACTAAATTAGCACGGACGGCAAGGCAGTTGGTGCAACAACTAGGCCGTGAACCTACCCCAGAGGAAATTGCCGAACGTATGGGCTTAACTCCTGAGAAGGTCCGCATGATGTTGGATATTTCCAAGGGAACCATTTCTCTTGAAACGCCGATTGGCGAAAAAGAGGATAGCCAATTAGGGGACTTGATTGAAGACAAAAATGCAGTCTCTCCTATGGATGCCGCAAACCGCTACGATCTGCAGCGTCAGATTGCAAATGCCTTGGGTGTGCTGACTCCTCGCGAAGAGACCGTGATCCGCAAGCGGTTTGGGATTGGTGACAGTACCGACCATACATTAGAGGAAATTGGCCAGGACTTTGACGTGACTCGTGAGCGGATTCGCCAGATCGAGGCGAAAGCCTTAAAAAAACTTCGTCACCCGAGTTGCAGTCACAAACTTCGGAGTCTGGTGGACCATCTCTAATCTAAGTTTATTGTGAATGGATAAGGCCCCGTCATGTAGATGACGGGGCCTTTTTTTTGCCATATCCTTTATTCTCTATTCCTCAATTTGTCTTCCCCTTCTCGGTCCGGGTGTGTAGATGGTATGCTTTTCCTAAGATGCGAATTCTAGTCGTGGAAGATGAACCTAAGGTGGCTTCCTTTATCCGGCGAGCGCTGGAGGAAGAAAGTTATGCGGTCGATGTATGCGCAGATGGGCCAGGAGGGTTGGATTGGGCTCAAGCTGTAAATTATGACTTAATTGTTTTGGATTTAATGTTGCCTGGATTACCTGGATTAGAAGTGCTGAAACGTGCTCGGGCTGCAGGTGTCAAAGCTCCGGTACTTATTTTAACGGCACGTTCAGAAGTGGACCAACGGGTTAAGGGTCTCGATGCGGGGGCTGACGATTATTTGACGAAACCCTTCGCGATCGAAGAATTGCTCGCCAGAGCTCGAGCTCTCCTTCGTCGAGCTGGAGGGGCACCAACCGGAATTCTTCAGGTGGATGATGTGATATTAAATCCTGTTACTCGGGAGGTGACTCGTGCCGGCCAACGTCTTGAGTTCACAACTAAAGAATATGCGCTGTTAGAGTATTTAATGCGAAATGCGGGTCGGGTATTAACCCGATCCATGATTACGGAACATGTGTGGGACTTGGATTTCGATACCTTTACGAATGTGATTGATGTCTATATTAGCTACTTGCGAAACAAAATCGATAAAGGAAGAGAACGAAGTTTAATCCAAACTGTTAGGGGGAGCGGATATATGATGAGGTCGGACGGGTGAAAACGACCTCGATTCGAGTTCGATTAACTTTGTGGTATGGATCTGCATTAGCTCTCATTCTGGTTCTTTTTGCCGTGGCCTTATATTTGGTGATGTCCCGGGCACTTCGGGAACAGGTGGATGCCTCGTTGGATGAGGCTGCCGCTGTGGCGATTCGAACGTTGGGAGAACATCGGTTTGGTCCGTTCTTGATTTTTGAAGATTTATCTCAGGACTTTCCAGAGATTGCGCTTTTGGATAAGTTTTTTCAAATTTTTGGGCCAGCGGGGCAAGTGACGATTCAGTCGGCTAATATTCAAAGCCGAGAGATTCCATTGAGTCAGACATCGTTCCGTGCTTCTCTTGATGGAAAATCAACGTTTGAATCCGTCCAATTTGAAAAAGGGGTTCCACTCCGATTGCTGTCGGTTCCTATTCGTCAAGATGATCAATTAGTGAATATTTTACGCGTGGGGACATCCCTTTACCCTACGGAACGAATGCTGCATCGGCTTTTAGCCGGTCTCTATATCGCCTCTCCTTTGGCCTTGCTTGTGTCTTTGGTCGGAGGGTGGTTTTTGGCAGGACGGGCGTTGCGTCCGGTTCATGCTATTACGCAAGCGGCCCAACGTATCGCGGCCGGGGATTGGACCCAACGAATTCAAACTCCACATTCCAACGATGAAATTGGGCAATTAGCCTCGACATTCAATGACATGATTGGACGTTTGGAAGTGTCGTTTCGGCAAATCCGGCAGTTTAGTGCGGATGCGTCCCATGAACTTCGGACGCCTTTAACCATTACAAAAGGGGAGACTGAGCTGGCATTACGGCGGCCGCGGCAAGCAGAAGATTATCGGGCGGTGCTCGAGAGTAATTTGGAGGAGATCGACCGCATGAGCCGGATTGTGGATGAGCTCTTGTTTTTATCACGAGCCGATCTTGGAGAAATTAAGCTCAAGATGTTTCCAGTTCAGTTGGACGATTTAGTGCGAGAAATCCAGCAACAGGCCCTGGTATTGGGCCAAGAGCGAAATATTCACACAGTGCTCGAAGCCATTGAGCCCGTCGTTGTCCAGGGAGACGACCTGCGTTTGCGGGAATTACTGTTAAATCTGGTCGATAATGCGGTGAAATATTCTCAAGAAGGACAAACGGTTGAACTCTCTTTGGTTGTTGCCGGAAACAAGGGGAAGCTGGTGGTTAAAGACCACGGTATTGGCCTTGCCCCTGAGGATCATGGCAGAATTTTTGATCGGTTCTACCGGACGGACGAAGCGCGTGCTCATGCGGCAAAAGGGACAGGATTGGGTTTGGCGATTTGTAAATGGATTGTGGAAGTTCATCATGGGACCATTGAGGTTCAAAGTGTTGTTCATGGTGGTTCCTGTTTTACGGTTTTCCTTCCTTTGGCTCCCACCGCAGCGAAAGTGTAAGACACAAACACTTCTCGCTCTATTAAAAAGTTTTAATTTTCCCCTAATTTCCCCTTCATCTCTGGATGGTATACCTACCCTACATTGAGCAAATTTTAAGACAGGCGACTCTTGACCAGGCATGACGGAAAGTTAATTTCTGGTCCCCAAAATTGAGTTGGTGGTTGCAGTGAAACTCAAAGTCTGGATCCTTTCGCATCCTGGTTGTTCTGTCTGGACAATTTCATGTACCGGTTAAGTCTCGCTGGCTCTAACCCTTTAATGTTGGGAGGGGGAATCCATGATCACACTTCAGACGGCTTCACCATTCAGCGAAACCCAGAAGAATCACTCATCGTCTTTGCATAAGGGGCGATCTAGAAAGCGGGCTCCGGCAGGGTATCGAAATTCCATAAATCAAGTGGATATGGATCAGGATCAGGAGGAAAGTTCAAAATCCATTGCTGAACCAGGATCGGTAAATTTAGAGTCCATGTATTTTCGAGGGTTTCGTTCGCGCCCGCTTCTGAACGCTCAGGAGGAATTAGCCCTTGCCACGCAGCTGTATCAGGGGACGGCTGATCTTCGCTCATTGTTACAGCAGGCTCTAGAGCTCTCCAGGGGGCTGAGTTCTCACCTGGAAGTTAAGGCGTTTCAAGAAGAATTAACGAAATGCAAAGAGCTAAACGGGTACTCAGCTCCTGTGGTGGACGACATCCTGGAGTGTGTGTCCAACCTCGAGTCTCTCTCGGCGAGGTATGGCAAGGCAGGTCAAAAGCTCAGTCTGCGGTTTGGAGAAATTCGTCGTTCCATTGGTAAAGTCCGAATAGATATCGAAAAACCAAAAGATGCCTTAGTGCAAAGGAATCTTCGTCTGGTTGTCGATGTGGCTAAGCGATACTTAGGGCGAGGGATGAATTTTCTGGACCTTGTGCAAGAAGGAAATATCGGACTGATGAAAGCGGCAGAACGCTTTGATTACACTCGTGGGTTTAAATTCAGTACGTATGCCACGTGGTGGATTCGCCAGGGCATTTCGCGAGCGGTTGCCGATCAAAGCCGGACCATTCGTGTGCCGGTTCATACGAATGAGGCATCCACCAAAATCGCCAAAACTGCGCAGCGTCTCGCGCAGCAACTTAATCGAGAACCCACATTTGAAGAAATTGGACAACATCTGGAGATGAGCGGCGATAGGGTGAAAGAAACCATTGAAGCGTTTCAGGAACCGATATCGCTAGATGCTCCGTCTGTTGATGGAGAGACTGAATTAGGAGAATTAATTCCTGATCTGGCATGCCAATCTCCAGACGAAGAAGTGTCCCGTAAATCAAATGCCCAATGGTTAAATCAGATTTTTCAGGTTTTGACTGCTCGCGAGGAACAAGTTATTCGTTTGCGCTTTGGCATTGGAGTGGATGAAGCTTGGACTTTAGAGCAAGTAGGGCGCTCCATGTCCGTGACTCGTGAACGAATTCGTCAAATCGAGGTTGTGGCCTTAAAAAAGCTTAAGGAGTCCCATGTCAAGGCCATGCTGGCTGAAATTCAGTGAGTTATTTTGGTTGCGAAGTCCAAATTGTACAGGATACAGTTGACCATGCAAATAAAATAAGTTAGAGGTTCAAAGGGTGGAGGTTTTCGAAAAGCAGGAATCTGAAGGTTCCTGCTTTTCTTTTTTTGCCTAAGGCTTTCTCTTTATGGGTTCTCGAACTTCTTTAGGAAATGGCATCATTTCGCGGGGAAATATTTAAGGTAGTGAATATTGAGGGCGTTAAGCTTAGCTTTTAGGAATCAGCTGGGGCTCGGTGTTTTGTGGATATGCCCCGACCGAGGCACAAAGGAAGAAAAACAGATTTGTTTTTGACTGGAACCAGCATGCCAATTGTGATCACTTCCCATCTTTGCATTCCTGATTCCGATGTGCGATTTTCGGCTGCTCGAAGCACAGGTCCTGGTGGTCAGCATGTTAATAAGGTAAATAGTCGGGTCATTTTGGAATTTGATGTTAAGCGTACTACCGTTCTGAGTACCAAGCAAAAACGAAGAATTGCCGAAATGGTTGGACAACGAATGAATCAAGAAGGGATTTTAAGGCTGCAAGCTCAACGGCATCGCTCCCAGTCGGCCAATCGTGCTGATTTATTGGATAAATTTGTGCAAATTCTGCAGGACGCTTTGCGTCCTGAAAAACCCCGGGTTGCGACCCGAGTGCCGAACCGAGTGCGTGAGAAGCGTTTGGAAGAGAAAAAAAATCGTACTCGTGTGAAGCAGGTACGACAAACCCCCAAAAATTTTGACGAAACATAACGAGCTGAAAATTTTGACGATAAGGGAAATTCATGGCGATGCGTCCCTCCCAGTCCAGACCATTGATGCCCGATCCCCCTCGTGCTAAGCGGGTCCCGCACCGGCTAGAACATCACGGTCACGTCCGAATCGACGAGTATTATTGGCTCAGAGACCGTGAAAACCCCGAAGTCTTGGCCTATTTACATGCTGAAAATGAATATGCCGCCATGTTGAGGAGCCATACCAGAGATTTGGAGCAGACACTATTTGAAGAAATTTGTGGACGCATTCAGCCAACGGATTTATCTGTTCCGTTTCGGCTTGGAGATTTTTGGTATTACATTCGATATGAAGAGGGGAAGGAATATGCCCTCTACTGCAGGAAAGAGAAATCCTTAACGAATCCTGAATCCATCATGGTCGATGGCAACGAATTGGCTCGGGGACATGAATATTTTTCTTTGGGGAATTGGGCGGTAAGTCCTGGCCAAGATATCCTGGCCTATGCCATTGATACCCAAGGGCGGCGGATATTTACCATCGGCTTTAAAAATCTGACAACAGGCGAGACAATTGATGAATGTATACCTATGGTGACTGGGAATATGGAGTGGGGAAATGACAATCGTACACTCATTTATTCCAGGCAGGATCCTGAAACGTTGCGATCAAATCGGATTTTTCGTCATCGGTTGGGAACGAATCCGGCCCTGGATACGTTGGTTTATGAGGAAACAGATGAGACCTTCTCGGTTTCTATCGAAAAAACAAAATCCAAACGGTATCTGATGATCGGATCGCATCAGTCCATCACGAGTGAGTACCGGTATGTGAATGCGGATCACCCGGAAAACGATTTTCAAATATTCCAGGCACGGAAACGCGGACATGAATACGATGTGGATCATCTTGGCGACCATTTCTTTATTCGAAGCAATCATGAGGCTAAAAATTTTCGTTTTATGAGGACTGAAACAAATAAGACGAGCCTCGCACAGTGGGAAGAAGTTATTCCTCACCGCCCGGAAGTATTTTTGGAAGGATTCGAGCTATTTGAAAATTTTCTGGTGCTAGAAGAACGAAGGCAGGGGCTCATCCACCTTCGAATGATCCGGACCACGGATGGCTCTGAGCATGAACTGGATTTTGGAGAGCCGGCTTACCTGGCAACCTTGGGGGATAATTTGGAAGCCGATACTTCATACCTACGGTATGGATATACCTCAATGACCACTCCCATGACCATCTATGATTATCACATGGCAACACGGGAAAAAATTCTTCTCAAACAAGAGCCGGTCCTCGGGAATTTTCACATTAGCCACTACCAGACGGAACGTCTTTTCGCTCCAACATTAGATGAAATTTCCATTCCTATATCCCTGGTCTACCGAAAAGGTTTTGACCCGAATGGCACACATCCCCTGTTATTGTATGGCTATGGTTCGTATGGCGCGAGTATGGATGCAAGTTTTAGCTCTCCCCGTCTCAGTTTACTGGATCGTGGATTTGTCTATGCGTTAGCCCACATTCGAGGTGGGGAAGAACTGGGCCGACAATGGTATGAAAACGGTAAGTTATTAAACAAGAAAAATACCTTCACGGATTTTATCGCCTGTGCCGAATTTCTTATTCAGCAAGGGTACGCCGCACCTCAGAAATTATTCGCTCTCGGGGGAAGCGCTGGTGGGTTGTTGATGGGGGCGATTATGAATATGCGGCCTGAATTGTTTCATGGGGTGGTGGCCCAGGTTCCTTTTGTAGATGTGGTGACCACGATGTTAGATCCCAATATCCCATTGACAACCGGAGAATATGATGAATGGGGGGATCCCAACCAACAACAGTTTTATGAGTACATGCTTTCCTATTCGCCTTACGATAATCTTCAGCCCCAGTCCTATCCTCACCTTTTGGTGACTTCAGGTTTGCACGACTCACAAGTACAATTCTGGGAGCCGACAAAATGGGTGGCCAAACTGCGAGCATTGAAGACCGACAATCAACGTCTTTTGCTCCGAACTAATATGGATGCAGGGCATAGCGGAGCCTCAGGTCGATTTAAACGTTATGAGGAAACCGCAATGATCTATGCATTTTTATTGGATCTCGCCGGTTCCCTTGATCTGTGAGGCTCCCATTTTTTTCCGGACTCTCATTAACCTCCACATTGTTCTGAGGCTCCAGACAATAATTCCCAAGGGAGTTAAAGCGAGCGTCAGGAGCATCCGAGTGTTGCGTTCTCTGCCCTGCTGGGAGCTATCCTTTTCATACAGGTTGCGGTGCTGTCTGTGAAGGGGACCTGTGCCTTTGGCAGGATGGAGATAACCTTGATGCTGGGCTCTTGCCAGATCACACAGGATTCTCTACATTCCTAGGCATGACCCCCAGACGATTCCGGGCCAAGGTTCTTCGCGTTCGGCATTTGACTCAAGATGTTCGAGAAATGATCTTGGAGTTAGTCGATATCCGGACCTTAGAGTTTCTACCCGGACAATCAATTTCCCTGACCATCCCGGATGGAGTGTCGGGTCTCTCGTATCTGAGATACTATTCGCTGGCTTCCCTGCCCAGTTCCTCTCATCAGCTCGTACTACTCTTTAATGCCGGAGAAAAAGGAAAGGGCGCGACGTTTGCGTTGGAGCATTCGGTTGGTGAAGAGCTTGACTGTTGCGGTCCTTTCGGTTCATTTCACCTTCATGAGGACCCCGAACGAGATCTGTTGTTTGTTGGGACAGGTACCGGCATTGCGCCACTATGGTCTATGCTGTCCAGTCTCTTTGAGCAATCTTGTTCCCGGTCCGTGACCCTGCTGTGGGGACTTCGGAGTGAGTCGGATATCTATTATTTGGACGAGTTGCAAAAGTGGGCCGATGGCTATAAAAATTTTTCTTTTATCCTGACTCTGTCTCAACCTTCCCATCATTGGAGGGGGAAAAGAGGACGCGTGACGCACTTGCTCCAGGAGTTTCCCCATGTGGATCATCTGGCGGTGTATGTCTGTGGCAATCGAAAAATGGTTGCGGAGGTCACCAGCCTTCTTCAGTGCAAGGGTATGTGTCCTGTCTATCGAGAACGTCATCATGACGGAAAATAGGGTGTTGGTTTCTAATTGCCATATTTGTCCATTTCCGGAGTGGGGCTCCCGTTCTTTATCTTTGCCCGTTCTTCATATTTTCTAGGCGATGGTTCTCGGATGGAATTGGTTGAACCGTAGGTGGAGGTCAAGATGAGATGAGTGTTATGGAGCAGAAATGTGAGTGCTCAGGGGAGCGCAATGGCCTTACCGCCGATCTGGGTATTTATCTCCACGTTCCTTTTTGCAAGAAACGATGTCATTTTTGTGCTTTTTATCTTGTCCTTCATGACAAGCAGCGGGTGGAATCATTTCTACAAGCCATTGAACGAGAAATCTCACTGTATGCAAGCCAACCCGGAATGCGTGAGCGAACCGTGTCTACGGTGTATATCGGGGGGGGAACTCCCACAGTCTTAAGTCCTGGACAGTTGGCAGCAATCTTTTCCCGTATCAGATCCGGATTTTCACTCTCGCAACAGTGTGAAATTACCGTCGAAGCGACACCGGACTCTCTCACGGATCAGTATGCTGATTTTCTTCAGCAGGCGGGCGTGACCCGTGTGAGTATTGGAGTCCAATCCTTTGATCAACAGGAACGGACGATGTTGGGACTTTCAGGAACCGTGGCGGAAGCCATATCCGGTGTACAGATAGCGAAACAGGCCGGATTCACCAATATCAATCTTGACCTCATCTATGGGATCCCGACCCAAACCGTACAGTCATGGGAAATGACTCTGACCCAGGCTCTGGAGTTGGATCCTTCTCATTTGTCCTTGTATGCCCTTTCACTTGAAAAAGGGACTCGATTTTATACCGAATTCCGGCGAGGGCTATTTGAGGTGATGGACCCGGATTATGAGGCGTGTTTTCTGCAGCAGGCTGAAACCCAACTGGAGCCGCTCCAGTTTTCTCGATACGAACTTTCCAATTGGGGGAAGCCGGGGTATGCCTGCCAACATAATCTTCGGTATTGGAAAGGATTGGAGTATTTGGGATTAGGCCCGAGTGCCCAATCGTATGTTTCAGAAAGCCGCTATGGCAATGTGTCCAGTATCGAACATTATTCGAAGCGCCTGGGGGCTGGGCAGCTGCCCATTGCCAATAGAGAAATATTGTCACGGGCTCAGCAAGATAAAGAACGTATTGTGTTCGGATTGCGTCTGCTTGAGGGTGTGCCAATTGATTGGGTTCAGCGGGCATCTCAAGACGATGTATGGGCAAAATCTTTTGAATCTATGGTGAAAGAAAGGTATCTTTTTGAGACGGACACAGGTGTGCATTTAACGCAAAAGGGGCGGCGGTTCGCTGATACGGTTGGAATGCGGCTATTGTAAAACGTGTTGGAATTTGAATCCAAACCTTGAACTGAGAGTTCGGGGTTCTTGAGAAAAAGTGCCTGCTATTAAGGCGTTTTGCTGAGAGGGGCGTAGATGGCGGATTTGGTCGGGTTATAAACAGTCTTATGCAGAGATCTTCCACAGCTTTTGTGGATAAAATACCTTCTTGAATTTTTAAATTGCAATGAATTAAATGTTTATCGGTATGTAAAGTCAAATGCAATTAATGGTAAAAATAATATTGAAAGGTGAAATAAAACAATTAGTTATACGATTGTATGGGGTAATCAACCGCTAGAGATCACTATAGAAATATCGTCTATTGGCGGCTAATAAAAGGTGTTTTTCCACAGGATATGGGGATAAAGATAATCTGTTCAGATGAAATGTGCCGGGGAGGATAAATAGCCAGGCCTGTTGCATGGGATGAAAAATTTGAGCAGTATGCTCTCATCCATGACCCCGAAACCGGGGTGGGGTCAAAAATGCCTAAAAATGACGTTTTAGAACGGAAGATTTCTCTTTATGCTGGCGTGCCGTTGTTAATGCCGTGAACCCAATTTCTCCTATCCCTCTCGTTTCCGGAGCAGAAAAATTGAACCGATCTGTTTCAACGCATCGTTTATCCAAAAGCCGCTTTCTGGCGGGTTTGCAATGTGCCAAGCGGTTATATTTGGAAATCCATTCGCCAGAATTAGCCACTCCGCCCACGCCGGATCGCCGGGCCATCATGGATATGGGTACCGACGTTGGGGTCGTTGCCCGTCAATGTTTTCCTCATGGTGTTCTGGTTGAACAAACACACCGTCAAATTCCTGCAGCGCTCCTTCGCACCAGTGAGCTTGTAAAGGATGAAGCCATCCCCTCACTCTTTGAAGGGGCTTTTGTCTGGGAAGGCATTTTGATTCGGGTCGACATCTTAGAACGAATTGATGCCACACGCTGGCGATTGATTGAAGTGAAGGCGACATCGAAGGTGAAAGCCACGCATCTAGACGATCTGGCCATTCAAGCTGCCGTCCTGGAGGGTGCGGGTATTGAAGTCAGCGGGTGCTTTTTGATGCATCTGAATACTCAGTATTCGTTTCTTGGCGGAGACCTGAATTTAGAAGAAATGTTTGTGTTGGAAAATAAGACCGAGGAAGTGGAAGCGCGTCGGCCATTGATTCAGGCGCAGCTTGAAGATATGTGGATGACATTGGAACAGGCGACGCCACCTCCCATTGCCCCTGATAGCCATTGCCATCAACCGTATGAATGCCCCTTTTGGAACCATTGTACAAAAGAGAAGTCTCAGCGTTGGGTGTTTCATCTTCCTGGCAGCTCGAAATTGCAATCCCTCCTCCTGGAGGAGGGGATTGAAACCATTGATGAGATTCCCGATCATATTCAGTTGTCTGCAACTCAGCAACGAGTAAAGGATAATGTGGAATGGATCTCACCTCGGCTTCGGCCTCGGCTGCAATCGGTCAGGTTCCCGGTTCATCATTTGGATTTTGAGACTTTCATGCCGGCGATCCCGGCCTTTCCTCATACTCGTCCGTATCGGCCCATTCCCTTTCAGTGGTCTAACCATATTGAATATCCTGATGGCACGGTTGTCCATCATCATTATCTGTGCACAGATGGCCGGGACCCTCGAGAAGAAGTGGCCCTGAGTCTGCTGGAAAGCGTAGGAGATGCCGGAACTATTTGTGTCTATTCGGAGTATGAACGATTTCTGCTTTTTGCGCTGGGTGATGTGCTGCCTCACCTGAAGCCCGTCCTCTCGAAGGTGGTTCGCAGGTTGTGGGATCTCCTTTCGGTCATCCAGGAGCATTATTATCATCCGGATTTTCACGGATCCTACTCCATTAAAACCGTCTTGCCGGCTTTGGTGCCTGCCTTGGCTTACGATGATTTAACGATTCAAAATGGAGCGGTGGCTGCCGTCATGTATCAGAAAATGGTCTTTCATGAAACGGACTTAATGGAGCGTGCTCATATTGCGCAAGCATTACATGAATATTGTGGCAGGGACACATGGGCAATGGTTGAGCTGAGACGGGTCCTTCTGGATCGTGCCGGAGGTCGCCTGACTTAGGAAGTAGGTCAAATTCCGTTGACCCATTCATCTGTCGCTGCTAGAATTTCACCCATTCTGTCTTTCCCAGACTCCACCAGTCCAACGGTGCCTGTGTCCTAGATATTCTGAATCCTCGCCAACGAGCTTTATTTATGGAAGATACCTAGTGAATATCCTGGTATTACATGGGCCTAATCTGAATTTACTTGGAACGCGTGAGCCGACCATTTATGGAACCATTACCCTGGAAGAGGTGAATGCGTCACTGAAAAAATTGGGTATGGACTTAGGGGTCTCGGTTGAGACCCGGCAATCCAATCTGGAAGGGGAATTGGTCACCTGGATCCAGGAAGCCAACGCACAATTTGAGGGGTTGGTGTTTAATCCTGCTGCCTATACCCATACCAGTATTGCCCTGCGAGATGCGGTTGTGGGCGTGGCAATTCCTATGGTCGAAGTGCATTTATCGAATATCCATCGCCGGGAAAGTTTTCGTCGCCGGTCCTACCTTGCCCCGGTTTCGCTTGGGCAAATCTCTGGGTTTGGACCACAAAGTTATCTGCTTGGGCTGAGAGCGTTGGTTGATGCGCTTCAGCGGACTATCCCAGCACACCGTTAACATTTCTGTTCACGTTTATTGTAAGAGGAGTTTGATGCCGTGATTACGACTGCAGATTTTCGAAATGGGTCGCGATTGGAGCTAGATGGGCAACCCTATTATATTGTGGAATTTCAACATGTAAAACCCGGTAAAGGCGGAGCCTTTGTTCGAACAAAATTGAAAGGCTATAAAACGGGGAATGTCATTGATCGTACATTTCGTTCAGGAGAAAAATTCGACGAACCCAATCTTGAAGAATGCGAAATGCAGTTTCTCTATAATGCTGGCGAAGAATATGCGTTTATGGATATTAGTAGTTTTGAGCAGTTTACCTATCTTAAAAATCAATTGGGCGAAAACGTCGATTTGCTCAAGGAAAATACCGTCGTCAAAATTTTACTGTATCATGATGAGCCGATCGCGGTAGAGTTGCCCGTGTTTATGGAGTTGAAAGTCGTGGAAACTGATCCCGGTATTCGGGGAGATACGGCATCCGGTGGGACCAAGTTGGCGGTTGTCGAGACCGGGGCCTCGGTAAAAGTGCCTCTCTATCTGGAATCCGGAGAAGTTATTAAAATTGATACCAGGACGCGCACCTATGTAGAACGGGCTCGGTAGGCCGTGATTCCTGTCCTGCAGATATACACGAAATAGGAGATTATGGCTGATTCATCCAGAAGAGAAATCGAAGACCTTGTCGAAGTGTTAAACCGGTACCACCTGACCGAGCTTGAACTCGAAAAAAAGGGAGTGCGAATACGCATTAAACGCGATCATGTGCCGGCTTCTTCCCACTCGGTGGACGTATCAAAGACCGTAGAGGCTGGTTCTCCCCTGGAAAGGCCGGTTCCCCTCCTCTCCTCCGAACCCGCACATTTCTTGACTGTGACCTCGCCTATAGTGGGGACCTTTTATCGCTCCCCTTCTCCTGATACGGATCCCTATGTCGAAGAAGGTGATATCGTCAAAAAAGGGCAGGTGCTCTGCATTGTCGAAGCGATGAAACTGATGAATGAAATTGAGGCAGAAACCGATGGGAAAATCGTCAAAATTCTTGTGGAAAGTACGACTCCGGTTGAGTTCGGCCAACCACTCTATTTAATTGATCCATTGTCAGGATCGTGAGCTCTGGTTTTTTAGGGGAAAACGAAAAGTCGGTTGCTCTTGAGGATTAAGATGGTTCCCTCGAGTCTTTTTATCTAAGGATACGATGTGTTTAAGAAAATATTGATTGCCAATCGTGGAGAAATTGCCCTGCGGGTGAATCGAGCGTGCCGTGAGTTGGGCATTCGCACCGTTGCGATTCATTCCGACGTTGATGCTCATTCACTCCATGTCCGCTATGCAGACGAGCATGTGTGCGTCGGACCTGCCGAAGGCGGACTGAGCTATCGAAATATCCCGAATGTATTGAGTGCTGCCGAAATTACCGGAGTAGATGCGATTCACCCGGGGTACGGGTTTTTAGCTGAAAATGCTCATTTTGCCGAAGTCTGCGAATCGATTGGGATTACCTTTATTGGGCCCACCTCCGAGCATATTGCTTTGCTCAGCGATAAATCAAAAGCCCGGGCCCATATGAAGAAGCGCGGAATTCCTGTATTGCCGGGGAGCGATGGTGAAATAGACGATCCCAAAACCTGTGCCGCTATTGCCAAAAAACTTGGGTTTCCGGTTATTGTGAAAGCCTCAGCCGGTGGCGGAGGGCGTGGCATGCGGGTGGTCTGGCATGAAGAAGAGTTGACCCAGGCAATTGAGTCCGCTCAATTAGAAGCGCAAACAGCGTTTGGCCATGGGGGTGTATATCTTGAGCGTTTTTTTGAAGATCCCCGGCACATTGAATTTCAGATTATGGCGGATAATCATGGGCATGTTGTGCATTTCCATGAACGGGATTGTTCCATCCAGCGGCGCTATCAAAAGGTGCTGGAGGAATCCCCCTCTCCGGCGTTGGACGACACGTTACGACGAAAAATGGGGCAGGTTGCGGTTGAGGCTATCAAGTCGGTGAAGTATCGAAACGCCGGAACTGTTGAGTTTCTCATGGATCAAAGTGGAAAGTTTTATTTCATGGAAGTCAATACCCGAATTCAAGTTGAGCATCCGGTCACCGAAATGGTGACGGGAGTTGACCTGATTAAGGAGCAAATTCGTCTTGCCGCCGGTGAGGAACTTTCCTACCGACAAAAAGATATTCAATTGACCGGACATGCCATCGAATGCCGAATCAATGCCGAATGTCCGGACCGATTTACCCCAAGCCCCGGTGCCATCACCAAATTTTGTCCCCCTGGCGGACCAGGGATACGCGTCGATACCGCCATGGATACAACCGGTATTGTTCATCCCTATTACGACTCGATGATTGCAAAGCTTATCGCTTTTGGGCGAGATCGAAATGAAGCCATAGCTCGAACCAAACGGGCGTTGGATGAATTTGTAATTGACGGAATTAAAACCAGCATTCCTCTCCACCGTCGGATTCTTGACCATCCTGATTTCCAGAAGGGTCCAGTGTCGACTCGATTTTTGGACCGGCTTGTTGCTTTACAATCCCCATGACCGCCGTCCAAACTCCGCGAATGTTTCCTCCTGATATTTTCTCTCGATTCTATCTCATTCTGGATGACAACTGGGCCTCGCGGTGTTCGTTGCTGGAGGTCCTCCAACAGGCTAGCGAAGCAGGGGTCAAGCTGGTGCAATATCGCAATAAAACCGGATCGATGAAACAGGCCTATGATGCGGCCCTTGTCCTTCGAAAGGTGGCGACAGAGAGAGGCATGACTTTTATTGTGAATGATCGTTGTGATTTGGCGCTAGCTCTCGAGGCCGATGGGGTACATCTTGGTCAGGACGACCTTCCTCTGCTTCTTGCCCGGAAAGTCGTGGGATCTAAAATGTTGATTGGAGTTTCGACACACAATCCTGAACAGGTGCGATTGGCTACGGCGGAAGGTGCGGATTATTTAGGGTTTGGCCCTATTTTTTCAACAAGAACCAAAGCGAATCATGAGCCGGTCGTTGGTATTCAAGGCCTGGCTGGTGTTCGAAACCTGACCACTCTTCCCATCATTGCCATTGGAGGCATCGTTCCCGGTTCCGTTCCGGCAATCCAGGGCGCAGGGGCCAATGGGGTGGCGGTGGCTTCGGCCATACTCGATGCGGTTGATCGGCCAAGAGTCCTGGCGCAGTTTATGGTTCATTGTCAATAATATGCCTGGCCAATCGTTGAATTTCAGGATGGGCGGCTAGATTTTCCACTCCGGTTCGCCAATCCTTTTGCATCGTTTGTTGAAACTCCAAGGGGCCAAATACAGGCACTTCCGACCATTCTTGAATCAGGCGAATCGTGGAGGTTCGCTGCTGAATGAAACTCTCGGTATGCGTTGTGGACAGGGGATCGTTCAGGACGATTCCACGGGGCTTTATTCCGGCACGGTTTAGTGCTTCCAAAGTCAGGAGCATATGGTTCACGCTGCCCAGGCTTGTCCGGCCCACTATGAGAACGGGAAGATTCAGCGTCGCGATCAGGTCGCGTATGGTGTGTGTTGGTGAGAGTGGAGTAAGTAAGCCTCCAGCCCCTTCCACAAGATACACGGGGTGCTGTTGCCTGAGGCGATGAAAGGCGTTGGCAATTCGGGCAAGATCAATGGTTGTTCCTGTCGCGCGCGCGCACGTTAAGGGGGCAACGGGTTGAGGGAAGGCATAGAGACAGATTGACGCGAAGGGAGGGGGAGGGGAGAGGAGACTTTGAAGACGGACTGTGTCAGAAGTTTCTGTCTGTTGAGGATCAATACCGGTCTCGACCGGCTTCATGACACCCACTTGAAACCCTTGTTTTTTCAACCTCAGAACCAGAGCCGCTGTGACCGTTGTTTTTCCGACCCCGGTGTCGGTCGCGGTGATGAAAATGGCAAGATGGTCAGGGTGAGTGCTCATGGTTACGGCAAGGCTGCAAAATGAATAGAATCACCAAATCCGGCTGTCCAGATTCCATATTTGTCCAGACGTATCAGGCGATAAGGCCATATGATAGATAGATGTGGCCACATATTGCAGAGAAGGCGTTCTGTGGAGGGTATGGTTGAGGGGCTTCATGGCCGCCTCCCATCCCGGTTCTGATATTGGTGAGAGATGCCAGCCTGGGAATACCATATTCACTCGAATATTGAAGGCCCCCCACTCCTTGGCGACTGTGTGCATCAATCCAACCAGTCCTGCCTTAGATGCCGCATAGGCGGCTTGTCCTGTTACTCCTTGTTGACCAGAAAGAGAGCCAACCAAAATAACTGACCCATTATTTTGTTGCTCAAAGGTGGGGGCTATGGCTTTAAGTACGGTATAGGCACCGGTCAGGTTGGTGTGTAAAATCCGGTTCCATTCCTCAGGGGAGGTTTTGACCAGGAACTTCGAAGAGCCCATCCCCACGGCCCACACTATGACATTCAAAGATTGGTAGGACTGTATGAATTTCCGCAGGACATCCTGAATTTGTGAGGTGTTGGTGACGTCAGCTTGAAACAGATGACTTTCTCCTCCGGCCTTGGTGATCACGGCGGCCGTTTTTTTTGCGACAGTTTGCTGTTGATGGTAATGAAGGCCTACTCTCCAACCCTGGCGTCCGAACACCGTCGCAATGGCTCCACCGATGATTCCGGATCCTCCAAACACCATGACGTTCGAACGGGTATTTACTTTGTCCACAGGTTTTTGGCAAAAAGGGTTCTTCACGTCTGGTCCCCACGTGTCACTGCCATTACATCATACAAAGGTGAAGATGATAGATGAGGGGGAGTGGTATTTGATTGACTTGGTGTCGCCCTGCATTGCATTACCCTTCGGTCTCCCTGGTTTCTAGTACTGCATAGAGAAAAGAAATTGTCAATTCTTGAATAGTCTGTCATGCAAAATTGTGGATTTTCACATTGAATCGGGCCTGTATTGGTTGGTGTCTTGCCGGTTTTAATGATCCTATGGTAGGTTCACATCACTTTCTGCCTATGAAAAATTCATTCACATCATCTGGAATTTTATCCACAGCTGGCGCCTTGGTTTTCCTTGGTCTTTCCCTGGTGTCCCTTCCGGGCCCTGCCCATTCCGCTGATTCTACGAAAATTGTGATAGATAAAAGTCATGAGTATTTTCCTGATCAGTTGGGAAATGAATGGGTGTATCAGGGCACGATGGTCGAAGGGGGCATGGTCCAGATTAAGAATGAGAATACCCGGTTTACGAATGTTTCGAAAGTTATTGGGACCGAAATTTTAGAAGGAGTGAAGGTCACGGTTTTCAATGATACCAATCCTGGGAATCAAGGGCCGTCGGATAGTTATTATTTTCGTGATGTTGCAGGGATTCGCTATTATGGATCTAAGCCCGGCACAACGTTGGAGCGCCAACTGGTGCCCTATCAAATCGTTCGATTTCCTTTAGAGCTACCAAGCTCTTTTGAGCAATTTCACCGGACCGGTTTGGATTTTGGCATGGATGTAGATCGTGATGGAGAAAAAGAAACGGTGGATATTGTGGCAACCGTATCTGTTCAGGGGCAGGATACCGTGATCGTACCTGCTGGCATATATCAGGAAGCCATTCGTCTTGAAGCCAAAATGATCATGAATGTGCATTTGTCTGAGAGCGGGGAGTCAATTCAAGGAACGGATACGATGACGGCCTGGTTTGCTCGAGGAGTGGGATTGCTCAAATATATTGAACGCCAAACCATTCCTTCCGTTCGCAGCCAGAATGAACGAATGGTTGAAGTGATTGAGGAATTAGAAAAGGTGACCCTGGCATCTGATGTCGCTTTATTGAGTCGGAGCGAAGCCACGGCGAAGCGTGTTTTCCGTAATCACCTTTTCCACCATGAATTGCTCAAGATACCCGCTTCCTCCGGCCTTCCGGCCGATTCCTGATAACCGATGCCCTCCAAAGGGTTGCCTACTTACTAATGATCCGGTAATCGGTCGGTTGATATACAAATTCCCCACATCAAATGCATCACGAGCTAGTTGAATATTGGCAGGACTGCGTGAGTATATCCCTCCAGTCAGGGCATAGGGGGAATCATTAGCTAATTCAAGTGCTTCCGAAATTGTGGAGACCTTCAATACAACCATGACCGGGCCAAATATTTCTTCCTGAGCGACCGGATGGGAAGGTGGGAGATTTGCCAGGATCACAGGCCCTTGAAAATACCCAGGCCCCTCCAGTTGGCGATCAAGCAGGCAGGTGCCTTCTATTTTCCCAAGTTGCACAAAGTGCCGAACCCGTTCCAATGCCCGTCGATCAATAAGCGGTCCCATACGGTTTCCAGGGTGTTCCGGTGGACCAATGGGAATGCTTGAAGCCGCTTGTTTGAGCCGTTCAAGAAATTGGGGGTATACGTCTTTTAGAATAAAAACTCTGGAGCAGGCGGAGCATTTTTGCCCTTGGTAGCCTGTTGCACTGGCTAACACTCCAACCACGGCTTCATCCAAATCAGCCGTTTCATCAACAATGATGGCATTTTTGCCGCCCATTTCTGCAATGACATGTTTAATGTGTCGTTGCCCCGCTGATACGTGACTGGCCTCTTGAATAATATTCAATCCCACGGTTTGTGATCCTGTAAAGGCGATGAGGTGTACCTTGGGGTGTTTAACAAGGGCTTGTCCCACGTCAGGCCCACCGGGCAGAAAATGCAAGGCGCCTTCGGGTAATCCTGCTTCCGTGAGCAGCTTGAAGAGGTGATATCCCATCATCGGTGAGCGCTCGGAGGGCTTAAAAAGGACAATATTTCCAGAGACTAAGGCCGCCGAAACAAGACCGGTGGGGATGGCTAATGAAAAATTCCACGGCGAAATCACCACGGCCAGCCCACGTGGCTGGAAAATCCGTTGATTGTGTTCCCCTGGCTCTGTTCCTAGACGCTTCGGAGTGCCCAGGCGAATCATTTCCCGTCCATAAAATTCCAGGAAATCGATGGCTTCAGCAACGTCCGCATCGGCTTCCCGCCATGGCTTTCCGGTTTCCAATATTTCCCAGGCGGCTAAATCAGGTTTGCGTTGTCGCATTAGCTCGGCAGTATGAAATAAAACCTGCGCACGGGTGTGCGAAGGGACTTTTCCCCAGGTGCTCATGTGGGCGCAGGCACGCTGGACAATGGGATCAATTTGTTCAGGAGACAGAGTTGGAAATTTAGCAATGATTTGGTCAGGCAAACTGGGATTAGTCGAGATCAGTTCCGGCCCAAGCCAGGGCATGGGGGTCGGAAGCGGATAGGAATGGGTTTGTCCAAGGAGAGGGGCGATGTGTTCGAGACCGAGAGCGAAATTTCGTTGTATGTTCTGTTGAGAATAATCCGAATGCGGTTCGTTGACGAATTTGGCAGGATTGTCTCCATCGAGTGATGTGGCTTCCGACTGACTTTCCAGAGACATCGCCTCCTCCCCATTCCTGTTCCCGTTCGAGGGTGATAATAGCAGATGATCAAGTGACTCGGCAGTTTCATATTGGCGTCGAATGAAACTTTCATTCGAGGTATTTTCCAATAATCGACGCACGAGATAGGCCATGCCAGGAAGGAGTTCCCCAATGGGGGCATAGACCCTGAGCCGAAATCCTTGTTCCATCACGGCATCGCGTAAAGGCTCGGCCATGCCATACAGCATCTGATATTCAAACGTTCCCGGTGAAAGATTGAGCGAGTCTCCCATCGCCCGGACTACGGCTAAAGTCCGAATATTGTGCGAGCCAAAAGCCGGGCGAATGAAGGCTCGATGTTCCAGAATTCGGTGAGCGAGGTGTTCGTAGTTCGCATCGGTGTCCGGTTTCTTTAGATAGACCGGTATGGGCCAGCCATGTTGTTGATAGCGAATAATTTCAGAGTCCCAGTAGGCGCCCTTGACGAGGCGAATACCGAAGGGAGTGCTTCGTTGTTTTCCCCATGCTAGAAGAGTATCCAGTCTGTCGTTACTGTTTTTGAGATAAGCTTGTATGGCAATGCTTGCATGCGGAAAGTGTTGGTAGGCAGGTTCAGAAAATACACGCATAAAGACGCTAAGAATGATGGGCTCCAATTCGGCCTGCTCCATATCAAACGTGAGAGAGGCCGGCAGGGATTGGGCAAGGTCCAGGATCGAACGGAGGCGGGGAGCAATGCCTGCGTAACTGCCCTCAGGATCAATGGGGTCTAATTGCGAATATAAGGCGGAGAGTTTGATGGAAAGATTAATCCTGGGGAGAGGACCGAGATGGTCGGTTTCTAATAGAGGTTGATGATTCCATTTTGGAATGACTTCTTGTAATCGGGTCAACGCCTGAAGACATCGCGTGTGATAATGATCAGCCTCTTCCTCACTGACAGTGGACTCTCCAAGCAAATCAAGAGAACACGCACTTCCTGCATGCCAAAGCTGTGTGAGTGTGGGGACAGCCTGGCTAACGGTTTCCCCTGCCATAAACGTGTAGGCCATTTTCAGGAACTGGCGCCGCAAGATCCGTGTGCCCACATAGGCCGTAAGGGAATGGTTTGTAAACCGACTAAGTGCCCACTTTAGGGGACCAGGAAGAGACGGTAGGTCTTGAAAGTATTCCTTCAGCATACGCACAAATTGTGCGTCCGTCTGAAGGGAGGGAAGGACGTCAATAAAGCGAAACAGCTGTACCTTGAACTGTTCATCACGGGTTCCCCAATCTAAGAGAAGTGACGTCCACCACCGATGATCCCAGAACCCTGGGGTATGGTGACGAGCATTTTTTGCTAATGTCTGTCCAATACGCCGAATGTCAGATTCTAAGGAACCATGGACGATCATCTTGTTTTCCCTCCTAAGGATATTTTACACCTTCTCGGGGAATGCGGAAGAGAGATAAAGGAGAAACGAACCCTGAGGAAAGGCTAGGGTTGGCAAGTCGACAAACGCTTACCCGAAATGCTGCCATAAGGGCCGAGGGAGTTTTTGAAAGTGCCTTCAAGATGGGAGTCATTGTTGCTGAGGAGCAAACTATCTTCCTGAACTCCTTGTGGGAAGGTCCATTTGAGATAGACCGTGTCTCCATGAATCTCAATGGCGGTTGGGGCAATTTGAGAGGGTGAGGATTGTCCAGGGGGCGAAAAGGTGATGGTCATTTTACGATCCCCATGGTTTTGGTGGTTATGTACTATCCATCGCCAGGTTCCGCACAGCCGAGAGCTGGCGGAATCAGCTTGCTTCTGTTGTTGCCACTGCTGAATTTTTTGCCAGGCCTCCCATGCTGTTCCATACGCCGTGGCTTCCAACTCGCCGGTTTTGGTGAGAAGTGTCATTCGGAACATCGGTAAGAGCCGGGTTTGGATGTAGTGCTGGGTATAGGCCTCATGAATGGGTGGGAGGGGTTGGTGCGGATCGGCCGTGTCATTCGATGTTTGCCAGTACTCGAGTAATCGATCCTCAATACCCTTTTGGCCGTGCTGTGTAAAAAGGCTTATCCAGGATTGGGGGCTTTCATCCCACTCCTGATAAGTTTGGTCGTAATATGAAGCGAACTTGGCAAATTCTCCGTCAGGAGGGCTTGAAAGGGAAGTCGACATGTGAGACCAGGCTGTTATTTGTCTATAGCCATCAATTATGGGTTTCAAGCCTTGAAGGGTCGAGTGTGTCATGATCCATTGCAGTTGCGCTTCGCCGGGGATGATGTCGGAAAGTGATGGGATGCTTGTTGTTGGTTTTACCAGGATCTCGCGAAATAATTGCGCGTGGTTGGTTGCAGCCAGAGATTTTAAATAGCTTGTGAGGAGCTCGACGATCTCTTCTGGGAGGTTCAACTGCATAGGCGCAGATTGTGAATTTATGTAAAGACGAGAGCCTCTGTCCTCTTTAGTGGTTGTGGATTTGAAGAGGGCTATGGCTTCGTCATCAGAGGCAAGCTGAAGAATTTCTGTGCGGTGTTCTTTCAGGAAGGACCAGGGAAATCCGCTTGATTCCTGATTGGCAAAGGCGGGGGAAAGATAACAGACCATGAAAATGTGGACGCCAATAAGCCAGAGAATCAATGCTATATTTCGATTGCCACGCCAAGCCATGAGTTTTCTCAAGGTAAGCGTTAGTGCTCGGAAGGAATGAATTGATGAAACGAGTCGGCCATGGTTTTGGAAAATTACATTGGGGCTTATATGGTTTTGTTGATGATCGCATTGATGAAGTCTATTGAGGTCTGAAGGGCCTCTTCCATATCTGATGCCCGGTAGCTAGGACTGCTGCTTTGCCAGAATTCATCAGAGGCTTCAGGGTAAGATCGAACTTCGATCTTTTTTCCAGCCTCTTTGGCTATGTTGCAAAACTGGTCACGTTCTTCTTCCGAATTGAGAACGCTTTGTCCTGGCGTCTGGAGTAAAAGAGGGCAATACAAGCGTTGAGCCAATTGAAGATCGGATGGCAGAGTGCCACAGATTGCTACTGCGGCCTGCAGGCGACGCCTATGCCCGGCAGTTTTTATTGCCAAGGATCCTCCCATACCAAACCCGATCACTGCATGTGCATTGCGGGTGGTTCTCTCCAATAAGGAGTCTTCTGTGAGATTGGCGTTAAGAAATTCAAAGCTGGCGTTAATATCCTGCAAGGCTTGCTGTTCGTTGACTCGCTCCATTAGGGCGTTAGCCACTTCAGCATTGGCCGTCACCATCCCGCCCTGTCTCACATACAAATTGGGAATTAAGACCACGTACCCTTGGCAGGAGAGACCTTTCGCTAATTCCTGAATGTGGGACGTGAGTCCATAGCGATCATGCAAGAGGACCATAGCCGGTAAGATTTTTTTTGCCTCTTGCGGGGCGAATTGAATGCCCTCCACCTGCGGACCTTTAGGGGTTCGTGTATCGGCATAGGGATCTACCATGTGGTCCTTGTGTGTTTCGAATATTCCTGTACTATTGAATCGCACAAGGGTATATCCAATTTGTTCAATGTCATAGGGGGTGGTGCGTTGGGTCATCAGAATAGCCTTTGGATAAGAATGAACAAAACGGCGCAAAATGGAAATTTCTTTGAAAATACAATGAGGAAAGTCAAATCACTATATCGGTGGTTTCTTTGGCCTGTCAATCAAGCAGCTGTTGTTCAAAGTAGCAAGAGTATTGCGAAGGTTTTTAGTGGATTCGTTTTTAGAGGAACGATTTAATTTGAAAATATTCTTTGCTGAATAGGGGGCAATCACGTCTACATTTTTTCTTACATCAGGACCACTTCAGAAAGATGGGTACCCCTTTTTCAACGGGAGAAAGGCCACCAAAGTCATTCTGAGAAAATAAAGGGCTATTTCGCCTTCATCGAATTTTATAATGTGGCCTCTTGTTTGTAATGTTCCCCAAATTCAGTTTGAGCAAAAGGCCTGTGAATTTTTTATAAAATGTACGTTTCAAAGACTAGAAATGTTCATTAGGGAATATTGCCAATGTTATAGGGTTTAGTGTAAGATGCGGTCTGCAGTGGAATGTCAGAGGGATTGATTTCGGGATAAGGAAAGGAGTTGAGCATGGAGCGGCGAGTCACTTCCCATACGGAAGAAGAAGAGATGAATCAACGCCGTCGCCTTCTCACGCTTGCACGGAAAGGGGATCAAAAGGCGGTTGAATCGTTATTCGAATTGTATCAAGTTCGTGTTTTTTCAGGTGATGCCCTGAAAAAAAAGAAACTCCCCTCGTTCCCATTGCCCACGCCAACAGGATCTTCGGGGAAGGGCGTGAAGAAACTGGGTAAAATCTCTAGAGCCTCTCCAGCGGACGTGATGCCTGTTCCCATACCCCTCAATTCAGGGCAGGAGTCAAAAATAAAGTCGGGATTGCCCACCAAGAAAATTGGAAAAGTCAAAGGGGTAAAGTACCCTGACGGAAAGTCCGTACAAACTGCTCCCAAAGTTGGAAAAAGTAAAAAATCTGTTCCAGTCGCCAAAACCAAAAAAACATCTTCCTTGTCTGCGAGACCGGCCCGCGTGAAGAAAAAATAACCTGGGAAAGTAGGACGATTCTGTCGTGTGGTGTCAGAATTCAGTAGCGGACTTCAACTCGCAAGCCACCTGCTGCCAGCTGCTTTCCAATTACATCAGCGTTTTTAATATCACCCTGAAAGACAATTGCACTTCCGTGGTGATCAATCTGCCAGGCCAATTCAAAGGCTTTTTTCGTGGTCATCCCGGGTATCACTTGACAAAAAAGACTCACGACTTGTTGGTAGGTATGACAATCACAATTGTAGACAACGACTTCGGCTTCGAAATCTTTTCCGGTTCCTAGGTCGGTAATTTCCAGGGTTTCGGGATCTTTTACGATCCCACACACAATAGGGTCAAGCATTCCGCATTGTAGCAATGGAGTAAAGGTCCCTCAAGTGAATGTGGAGTAAGTCGTCATTTTGACGAAAGGCTGATTCCGGGAAATTCAGGGATCAATGATCAGGGATATGCGATTTATCATTGTCCTTGCTTATCAAGCTTGACACGCTGGATGCCGAAAAAATTAAGGCAGATGTGTATCAATTTAAAAGTTAGCGAGAAGATGTACAAAATATGAACCCTCTAAAAAATATATAAGGAGTGTCCGTGGGTAAGACAATATTGGTAACCGGTGCTGCCGGATTTATTGGAAGCCATGCAGTAGAAGCATTGGTTAAACGTGGAGACCAAGTGATTGGTCTTGATAATCTCAATGATTACTATGATCCTGTCCGTAAAGAGAGAAATCTTCGAGAGGTAACCGAGCATGCCAAAACCGGAAAGTGGCCTGGCACGTTTCAGTTTCTCAAAGGAGATATACGTGATCGAGAGTTGGTCGGACATCTTTTTTCTGATCATCGTTTTGACGCTGTCGTCCATTTAGCGGCGATGGCGGGTGTTCGGGTGTCAATTGATGATCCTGCACTGTATTACGATGTCAATGTGATGGGAACGATGGCCTTATTGGATGCGTGTGTGGGGCGGATTGGCTCACAGGGCAAACATTCATCTTCTCCAACGTTTGTGTTTGCATCAACATCTTCGGTGTATGGCAATACCAAAACGATTCCCTTTGTTCCGGAAGATTCCTGTGATAAACCGCTTGCCCCATATGCAGCGAGTAAGCGGGCAAGTGAATTGCTAGGGTATACCTACCACCACTTGTATGGTTTGGATTGCACCGTCTTTCGATTTTTTACCGTCTATGGCCCGCGTGGCCGTCCCGATATGATGGCCTATAAAGTATTAGATAACATATTCACCGGCTTAGAAGTCCCCCTCTATAACAATGGAAACATGCATCGAGATTGGACGTATGTCGAAGATATTGTCAGTGGCCTGGTTGCGGCGGTTGACCGTCCGATGGGGTATGAAATTTTGAATCTTGGACGAGGTGAACCGGTTCTTCTTGTTGACTTTGTAAAAGGCATTGAACAGTTAACAGGGCGCCAGGCACAACTGATTCCCGCACCTATGTTAGATGCCGATATTGCCTACACTTTTGCTGATATCTCTAAGACCCGCAGGCTATTGGGATATGATCCGCAAACCTCCGTGCCGGAGGGAGTCGGTAAATTTTGGGTCTGGTATCAATCGGAAATTTTACAGAATCCAGCCTTAAAGCTCTGACCTCGAATTTCTTATCCCATCGTTATTGCTTCTCAATCGTTCAGGATCTGCCCTTATTCCCCCGGTCCAGCCGGACCGGGGAATTTGTTTTCTAATTCTTTCTTCAGAACGAGCGAGGGACGCTTTGTTCCTGTTTTATACATGTTGTGGTGGTGGATCTTCTGCGTGGTGCTTTCGGTACAGGGCTCAATAGAGGGCCTTATCCCCTGTGATTGATATACGGATCCTTAACTTTTTTGCAAAGCAACCGATAAGGATTGGCACGTGTCTATTGCGGAAGAATGAACAAGATTTAAGCCGATTTCTTCAGAAATCATTCCGTATAGGAGGTTGACGAATTAATCTTCCCCCTAACCTCATGATACACACAGTCACCATTGCACCAGGAGGATCTCATGTGGGTATGTCCAAATTCTAGCAAAATAATAATCGTTGTCATGCTGGGGGTCCTTATGGCTTCGGGATGTAGTAGCCATTCGGTCCGGACCGGGGCCAACTCGGAAGGTGATGGGATGGCTTCAAATGAAGATGGAAATGCAGTCGATCCCAAAAGAAATATGGGCCAGGCCAACGGGTCAGTTGCGGGAAGTGGAAGAAATGGTGGGTTGGTCAATGGAGACAAAGCTTCTCAGTATGTAAATGGTTCCAATTCTCAAGACAGAGCCAATGGGGTGGATCCTAAGTCGAATCCAGGGACAATTCGTGGGGAGGAAGGGACCTTGGGTCAGGTTAGCTCAAACTATGGGCACCAATACCCCGGTGTGGATGGATCTGGCCCTAATCATGGACCTGTGTCTGGATTTGAAAATGGAACAGCTTCCAGTCAAAATCCTGACCCAGAAGCTTGGGCAAATGCCTATTTGGGAAACGGCAAGAATAGCCGGGATTTTTATGGGGATCCGTCAAAGTCCGCGGCTCTCAATGATGACTCTTCTCAAGGAGGAGTGAATCCTGCCACCTGGGCTGAAACCTATAAGAAGGAACATGGCGGTCCCTCTCCGGAGTATGTCGATCCTGACTCAAACATTGCCAATGGCCATAGCCAGCGAGGGCGGGCCTCAGTGGGAATTGGGAGAACCGATACGAATGGTTCGATATTTGAGTCGAATTTTAGTGGTTCCATGGGTGTCCAACACGGGCAGGTGCAGGATATTTACTTTGCTTTTGACAGTTGGAATATTTCCAGCAGTGCGGCTAAGTATCTTGAAGAAGGAGCGCAATGGTTACAAGCCAATCCTGGAAAGGCCTTGACGATTGAGGGGCACTGCGACCAAAGGGGAACACAGGATTATAATCTGGTGCTCGGTCAAAAGCGGGCCGATGCGGCACGGGAGTATTTAGTGAATCTTGGTGTGCAACCGGACCGGATTAAGATTGTTTCCTACGGCAAAGAGCGACCATTTTGTCAAAACGACAGTGAAGATTGTTTCCAGGAGAATCGGCGGAATCATATGGTTGTTCGAGCCAATTAAGAATTCGGCTTTCATAGGACCCGCAGTGGCCCTCGATCAAGAGGATGCGAAGCATTCGCATCCTCTTGTTTTTTGACCTGTACGTCGGTTACCAAAACAAAAGAAAAATGGAAATGGCTAGGAGATGCATGAGGTTATCCTCTACCAATGTTTCTGCCTGAAAATCTTGCACCGGTTTTTAAGGAGTGGTACAGTCTCGTCGCCAATTTGTGCGATGCCGGAGTGGCGGAATAGGCAGACGCAAGGGACTTAAAATCCCTCGGGCTTACCAGCTCGTACCGGTTCGACCCCGGTCTCCGGCACCAATTAAATCAATAGCTTGGAGTGAGTTTTCTGGAGCAAGGGGGGGTTGAGAAGAGGTTTTTTGGGGGTAGTGTTAAATAGGTCAGCGGCCTGAAGGTCAGGCTCTTCTTTTTTATCTGGTTGAGTAGGCCGTTGTTTTATGACCGGAAATGTGCATGATCGTCAAATGATCGACGCCTTCCCGTCGCCAATTGGTGATGGCCGTATGGCGAAAATCATGAGCCCGGAATGCCAGCATTCTGACAAGCAGTCTTGAATACCTCTCCGCTGCATCGAATTGACTATCTTCCCATAAGAATACCAGCGTTAAAATTTGTGGTTTGAAAAATCAGAGCGTTTAAGCTTGAAACGTCTTTGGCCTTTTGATCTGCTCGCCGCCGATTGTCTCCATCACAAAACCGTTTTTAGTTTTGACCTGTTGTTGCTTGCCTCCGATCGTATGCATGGTGAAATTTCGAGCGGTTGAGCTTGGTTCCAGTTGTTCCTTCCTACTAACTCCTTGACCCTCCCATTTATCCACGACAGGAAAAAGCATGTTTCCCCAGTCATTTTTTCAGTTTCATGAGTCGTCCCTTCTTTGTGTGTAAGTTGTTCCAGAAGAGTACTGATACCGACCTCTAGTCTTAACGAGTAATTGTTAGGCCTATCCGGAATAGATTGAATATAACTCTACGCATTCAAACTTCCCATTTTGGTGCACTACAAATTAAGAGGTAGGTTATATGCTCCAAGTCTGCGAAAAACTGAATCACCAATCCACTGTTATCATTTTCACGGGACGGTTTGATCGACAATCAACCATTGGTATCGGAGACCTGATCCTCGGCACCACAGGTATGAGATGTCAACACATTATTCTGGATTTCATGGGAATCACCGGGATAGATTCGGTGGGTCTCGGGCTCTTGTACCTCTGGTACCATAAACTAAGACCCCAACACATTGGACTAAGTATTGTGGGGCCTTCTCCCAGCGTCCGGGCTGCACTGGAAGGCTGTCACCTTCCCGACTGCGTTCCGGTCTATGCCTCTGAGCACGAGGCTGTCCGACAGGAAATCTATGGTTAGAATAACTCTGCTTTTTTCTTTAGGCATGAACCTGATCCTCTGCTTTTTGATCCCCTGGGGCGCTAGGATAAACCGTAAGTAAGCTTTGGATTTGTTTGAAGAAATATGTCGCCTTAGGACTGGCTCGGGTAGGGTATGTATCATATGTCCAGGGTTTAGACTGTCACGAATCCCTATGGATAAATTTACAATAGATTCAGGATGTGATAGCCACCGAAGATGAATATATTCAGGGAGGAAGAAGTTTGTGGAAAGTTTTGAGCATGGCAGAACCGAGCTTCACCTTGGGTAGTAAATTTCGAGCTGTATATATTGGTTATGTGTTTTTTCATTTTCTCACATCAGCACTAACCTTTCCCTTACGGGCTTTCTCTCAAAGAAGCTATTTGACTGAATCTTTCCCAATCGAATGCTAAATTGCTCTGGTTTGTTTCCCTGAAGACCACAAAGATCGGTTGAGGGTATAGATCCTACCTTGAAGCTCTGCCGGAATTAACTAAGGGCAACAGCTAAGTCACGGTGGCAGTCGGAACATTTAGCCCCTTCTTTCGAGACCGCAACCAAACGAATGTAATGTGCACACCACATACAGTAAAGGTATCCTGGCCCATTGAATCGAAACGGATAAGTGGGGGAGAGCTTCCCCCAATTGACCGCTTCTATTGGACACCAGGAGTGTGGATGAGACTGCATTGCCTGCACATCCTTTCTCAATAATTAGTTTTGATGATTACCCCTCTAAATGGAGTTTTGCTAACCACGGTACCAGTGAAGGGAGAAGACTCCCAAAAATGCGATAACCGTTTCGATAATCCATAATGTTGTCCAATCCATAATGGTGTCCTCCTTGTTCCTCCCTGGCCTCTTTTTGGTTCTTGGTTCATGTAAAAAGCAACCTTAATGCCATGCATTCCCGTGCATCCGGCCGACCGGCTTCCAGGCTACTAACTGGTTGTTTTATTGAAAGAAACAGGAAGATTGAAAAAGGGAATTTTCGATCTAACTATGCAGATCGAAGTATCGGAATTAATACAGACCGTATCTTATTCACACAGGGAAGCTGGTCGGACTTTTGTGTTTTATGCATTTTAAAGATGAATGAGGGATATCTCTTATGCATGGCGATAAGATCATTAGTGAAAATGAACGCATTCTCCATTGATGTCATTCCAACTAAAGAATTTATCCCCAAAATCCAGGGAACGGGAAGTTTGCCAGGATCCTTTTCCCCTGCGGAATTCCGTCTGAAATATCACAGCAATTTAAGTGGGTAAGGGTCTCCTAATTTTTAGGATACGGGTTAAGAAAAGGGAGGCCCTCCTCCGGGTCTCTCAAAGAGAGAGGATGAAATTTAGTGGTTAATCGGTGTGAGAAGGGAGGGCAAAACGGATGAACCTGGGTGAGGGAAAATGAATTCTGAAAAACATGAAATCCAATGTATTTATAGGAGGGGAAATAAATTACCTTTTTTGTCTTCCCTTGGGCTTCCCGACTATGAGCGCGTGCACCCCAGTCCTGTCATCGCCCTACTCGCCTGCGGGGGACCACCCATTATTCCACTTTCGCATTACCTTTAGGGCAGGAACCTGCACTGTCCTGGAGAATTCACATGGAACGTTTTTACCCATTGGGTAAGGTCTGCTTAACGGTTGGTAGGCGGTCGAGAGCCTTGCGTCATACTCGGTTCTATACACACCTGTTTTTTGAAGGAAATTTTGATATGAGAAATGCGGAGGCCGGAATATCCCCAACTGTGGGCGTGGCACATCTGTTGCTGATTATCTGGTTTGAAGGATAGCAAAGCAGATGCTATTTAAAATGTGTCACGTATTATAAAGGAGGAGCAAGTGTATGTTGGTACGAGCACGGTGGGAGAATGGAATAAGAATCTTGATGCTTTCTGGTCGATTCGATAAATTCGGACGGGTTCCGGTGGAAACAGCGTTGGCAGCCGGAGAAGGACGATCTTGTCATCACGTCGTCATGGATTTTTCACGAGTATCTTCTATGGATAGTGCAGGCATTGGAAGATTGTTATTGCTCTATCATTCGCTTCGAAGGAAAGGCATAGCCTTGACGGTGATCAATCCAAAGCCCTCTGTTCGGACACTTTTGGATCTGGCGGGTTTAGCCACCATTATTCCGATTATGCAGGAAAAGCCTGAAGTCCGATCGGTTGCCTGATCTCCTGGAATGAGAACTGAATTTTTTAAGTTGCAGAAGAGGAAAACCGAAATGGAAATTATCAAGCCATGATGTCCAGGATGCCTACCCAACCGACTCTCATTGATGATATGCATGTTATTACCTTCGGGACATGCTTTGACGGGGCAGCGGAACCTGCTTTAGAGGCGGCAGTCTTACAAGTCCAGGAATTACAAGGCAAGCACATCATTCTGAATATGGAGTCCCTGGCCACCCTGAATAGTCGTGCCTTGGGCAAATTATTTCTCACCTATCATCACCTCAATCGGAAACACATTCGACTCAGTATGGTCAATCCAAAGCCGGCAGTCCGTGAAATGTTAACATTTGTCAATTTTCCCCAGATCGTGCCTATCTATGATTCGGTTGATGCCGTGGTGGCCTCGGAGCAACGTCAGATGGAATCTTCAACTCTGTCACAACGACCGGGGTGAAAAAGGGTGGATGGGGGGCGAAGGTATCTCAGATGCAAATGGGTGTGCGGTAATTCAACGAGGGAATGAAGTGGCGGAACACTCGTTGGTCGAAAGCAGCGGTCTTTTCCCAATGGAGATGCGGCATGTCTGGTAAAAACAGGACAACTTGCCGTCGAATGGCCATGTCCATGCTTCGCTTTCATGAGTGTACGGACAGTGGGTTGCATGCTGCCATTTATTTGGGAGGACGAGCCAATCGCATTTCTGCACAACCTCTGGAGCCTGGGCCTTTAAGGTAGGCACGTCATGACCAAAACCCGACAGGTCAAAAAGCGGTTTTGCAATTTCTGAAGCGCATGACCGCCTCAAATATTTAAGGCGGACCTCCAGCCATCCCGACCATCGCCATATATTTTTCTAGCACTCCGCTTCACTTCATGGGGTTACAGTGGACATGGGAAGGTCGCTGACCCTGCATTGACTTCCATTTTCCTCCCTTCCTAGAATCGTCACCCTGGCGATTTGTCCAATTTTCCAAAAAGGAATCTCTGGCTCGTGAAGGAAAGCGTAGTCCTTGAGAAGGTTATTAAAACTCATGGCTTCGTGAGGGCGGTGGATCATGTTTCATTGTCTATCCAAAGCGGAGAGTTTTTTTCCATATTGGGGCCGAGTGGGTCGGGGAAAACCACAATCCTTCGATTAATTGCCGGATTAGATCGGCCCGATCAAGGAGCCATCGTGATTCAACAACGTGTCGTCACCCACGATCCCCCGCATAAGCGACCGGTAAATATGGTGTTTCAAAACTATGCGCTTTTCCCGCATCTGTCGGTGTTTGAGAATGTGGCTTTCGGTTTACGCATGAAAGGAGAAGGCCAGGCCAATATTCACAAGTCGGTGAGTCACATATTGGCTCTAGTGCGATTGCAAGGAAAGGAGAAGCGTCTTCCAGGACAATTGTCAGGAGGGGAGCAGCAACGGGTAGCGCTCGCACGAGCCTTAGTGAATCGCCCCGTGGTCCTGCTGTTGGATGAGCCCTTAGCTGCTTTGGACCAGCAGTTGCGTCAGGAGATGCAAGGAGAGCTGAAGCGCTTGCAGCGTGAGGTGCAATCGACATTTATTTGCGTGACTCATCACCAGGATGAAGCACTCATGCTGTCTGATCGAATTGCGGTCATGCAGGCTGGGAAGGTGTTGCAAGTGGGTACGCCTCAGGAGATCTATGATCGCCCCGTATCTTCGATGGTGGCTCAGTTTATCGGTCTTTCCAATGTCTTGTCCGGTACGATTGCCTCCTGTGAAGGTGGGTGGTGCCGGGTTGAACATGAAGTCTTGTCACCTGTTAAGGTCATATGTTCCCCGCATGATTCTTTTCAGGGGGCCGTCACGGTTATGGTTCGCCCGGAGCGGGTTCATGTGTCCTCCGACATGACCGCCAACGGATATGACAATAGACTTCAGGCGATTGTGCACCAAGTCGCCTTTTCCGGTAATGAAGTGGTCTATCATGTTCGGCTTCGAGACGAGGCGATCTGGATGGCTCGTGTGCCAATCGCCGAAGCGCAGGCCAGGCCATTGGCCGTTGGCCAGCCGGTGTATGTGCAATGGCGCGCACAGGAGGGACTGGTCTTGCCCGCCCATCCGGCACCATGCTGAACTATCGTTTTGACACATCTTCCGCTTTTCCTGTCAAGCTGTCCCTCCTATCGGCAAGTCTTTTTTTAGGTCTGTTCTTTTTTCTCCCGCTGATATTGGTTTTTGGTGTAAGTCTGGCGAGTCGGGGAATGTATGGGGGAATTACCTGGATCCCCACCTGGGAAAATTATCAACGTGTCTTCGATCCACTCGTGGGGGTGATATTTTTCCGGTCTCTTTTCTTGGCGGGGTTGACGACTTTCATCTGTGCGGGGGTGGGGTTCCCCTTGGCGTATTGCCTGGCCAGGTCCTCCCGGCCCTGGCAACTCATATTGCTCACGCTTGTGATGATTCCCTTTTGGACGAATTTTTTGGTTCGCACCTATGCCTGGGTGCTGATCCTTCGAGCGGACGGTATTCTGAATGGCCTGTTGATCCGGTTGGGATTGCTGAATGAGCCACTTTCCCTCTTATTCACCGATCTATCGGTATTCCTGGGACTGGTGTATGGCTATCTGCCCTTTATGGTGCTTCCTCTGATGGCCGCCATAGAACGTATTCCTCCGCAATTGGAGGATGCGGCATTTGACTTATATGCGTCCATGGGCGGGATGTTTCGACATGTGCTGCTTCCTCTCAGTACTCCGGGTTTTCTGGCCGGTGGGGTGTTGGTCTTTATTCCTTCCCTCGGGGCTTTTATTACGCCCTATCTATTGGGTGGAGGACAAAACATGATGCTGGGGACGTTCATCCAACAAGAATTCCTGGTCGCACGAGACTGGCCGTTTGGCTCCGCGCTTTCTTTTGGATTAATGGGAACGGTCCTTCTCCTCTGGTTTCTGTTGGGTCGTACGTCCGTTGAGAAGGATCCGTCATGAAACGGATGCCGTCCAGCTTCATTGTGATGAGCCTGCTGGTCATGGTGTTTTTATATTTGCCGGTGGTCATTCTGATCGGGCTATCCTTTAACGCCTCCACGATGGGAGTAGCGTGGAAAGGGTTCACGTTTCAGTGGTATGAAAAGCTGGCGACGGACCAGGCGATTCTGGATGCGACCGTCAATAGCGTGGTCATTGCATTGCTCTCAACCGGAATGGCTCTCATCCTTGGAGTGGGGACTGCCATTGGCCTGGAAACCCGTCAAGGACCGCAAAAATCCTGGGTCAATATGATCCTGGTATTGCCCCTGGTCATACCGGAAATTTTATTGGGTGTGGCCTTATTGATGTTATTTGTCTTGTGTCAGGTCCGTCTGGGGTTTGGTACCATTATTATTGGACATATGGTCTTTAATCTCCCCTTGACCATCGTCATCGTCAGGGCACGACTTCGTAAGCTGGACCCTGCCTGGGAAGACGCGGCCCGTGATTTGGGTGCCACCTCATGGGATGTGCTTACCCGGATTACGCTTCCCTTGTTACGCCCGGCAATCTGGGGGGCAGGCCTGTTAGGCTTTACGGTATCTTTGGATGACTTTGTGGTGACATTTTTTGTGGCCGGTCCCGGCTCGACGACGTTACCACTCAAAGTGTTTTCGATGATAAAAACAGGAATGACTCCGGAGATTAATGCTTTGTCGGCGGTCATGGTGGTGATCTCCATGCTGTGCGTGGGGTTGTCCTGGTTCGTTCAGCAGCGTTCCACTTCGGCCTCGGCTGAATCTTCGTAATGCTGAAAGGCTGCATGTGAGCAATCTGATACCTCTATATGTTGTCCTCTGGATCCTCCTGGTGGCGGGAGGATGTTCGGAATCTTCCACATCCCCGGAATCGCCATCCTCCCAGCACTCTACACTGTATTATTTCACGTGGTCGGATTATGTGGATGCAGCTCTGGTTGCCAAATTTGAAGCGACCCGAGGGGTTCGGGTGGTGATTGACACCTTTAGTAGCAATGAAGAGTTATTAGCCAAAGTGCAGAGCGGCATGACCGGATATGATGTCGTGGTGCCATCTGATTTTATGGCGGGCATTATGGGACGATTGGGATTGCTGGCTGAGTTAGATCCCGCAAAAATTCCACATGTGCAGGATCTGGAGCCTCACCTCCGACAGCTCTCGTTTGATCCCACAAACCGGTTTGCCATTCCCTATTTATGGGGCACCGTTGGAATGGGGTATAATGCTGATGTAGTGACGGAACCCCCAACCAGTTGGGAGGCCTTATGGGATCCCAAATTTTCCGGTCGAATCAGCTTGCTGAATGATGAACGGGAAGTCTTTGGGATGGCACTTCAGACATTAGGTTACTCGCTCAATAGTGTCGATCCCCAGGCCATTCAACAAGCTAAACATAAATTGATGATGCAAAAGCCGTTGGTCAAGGCCTATACGAGTGAACAGTTCGACCAACTCCTCGTGGCCGGGGAAGTCGTGTTAGCACATGCCTGGGGCGGTCCGATTGCCAGGGCGATGCGTGAGCACCCGTCAATCCGGTATGCCCTCCCGCAGGAAGGCGGGATGATGTGGACGGATTGTCTGGCAGTCTTGGCCAGTTCCGGTCAACAAGCGCTGGCGATGGACTTTATTAATTATCTTTTAGATGAAGAGGTGGCGCTTGCCACATCGCAGCGACTATTATTTGCCTCAGCCAATCGCCATGTTCGGGATCGTCTGCCGGCAGAGATTCGCACGAATACGGCTGTCTACCCGCCCAGTGATATGCTTGCCCGAATGGAGTGGCTGGAAGATGTGCAGGAGGCCATTCGCTATTATGATCGAGCCTGGACTGAGCTGAAAGTGCACTAGCTTGGCTTGACCCTTTTAGCCATCTGCTACTAGACTATCTGATTGCTAAGTTTCATATACGTGGATTCACGAAAGGGATGTTCATGACGAAGCGGATCACCATATGGTCACAGACAATATGCTGGGTGGTTGGCGCCTTTTTCCTGGCTGGCGTCCCGCTGTGGGCTCAGGACCGCGGAACAAGTTCTTTCCCCGTCTATCTGGCGCAAATGCCCTATGAGGCTCCTCCGCCGCCAGAATCCACGGGGGTTGAGGCCACGGCACCCCCTGAAACCCTCACGCCCCAGGACCACGAGCGTCTGGAAGCGCTTATCCCCATGCTTGAGGGCCGGCAGGAATTCTGGGCCATGGGAGAGTTTGTCTTTTTTGGGAAACATTCGATCCCATATTTGGTAAAAGCCCTCAAGATGCCGGTGCCCAGAGTCCGGTTCAACGCCGTGGAAACCCTCTCCATGTTGAATGATCCCTCCGCAATCCCGGGCTTACTGGAGGTGGCCATGAATCCGGATGAAGAATCACGAATCCGGTCCCATGCCTTGCGTGTGGCAACACGATTGGACCCCAACCAGGTCATTCCGGCCATAGAGGTGATGGTGAAAGATCCCAATTCCACGATTCGAAACACGGCTGTGTTTGAATCACGGAGGGTGCCTCGAAAGGAAGTGCTGCCTGTTATTATCAGTGCCATTTCAGATCCTGAGCAATATGTGTCGATCACAGCGCGGGATTCTTTCTGGATTCTCACCAGATTCAGTGGCTCAATCCATGATTGGGAAGCGTCGACACCCGAAGACAGAAAGGAATGGGTGAAGGAATGGTGGGCTTGGTGGGAAGAGAATAAAGACCGATTGGGTGTGACGCCGCCATCCGCAGAACCCCCTCGAGCACCGGCAGACCAGAATGTGAGTTAATACCGATCCTTCAATGGCCGGAGGATAGTTGGGCTCGCCGCCGGACGGTGGTCGAAGGAGGGGCATGTTTATGAGTTTACAGACCTAGACGAACGCGAAAAGGAGTAAGGTGTATGGCAGTATTACCTATAGCAAAAATCGGCAACCCCGTTCTCCGGCAACAGGCAACGCCTGTGGACCCTGCATCAATAGGAAGTCGGCGGGTTCAGGCATTCCTTGATGATATGTTCGAGACCATGGTCCAATATGAGGGAATCGGATTGGCAGCCCCGCAGGTCGCACATTCGGAACAGATTGTCGTCATGGAATGTGAGGGCAAGAATGGTTTTCCCAAGACCGTCCTCATTAATCCTAAAATTGTGTTTTATAGTCCCTCACAAAGCGAAATGTGGGAAGGATGTCTCAGTATTGATAATATGCGAGGGAAGGTGATCCGGCCGTCCATGATCCGTGTGCAGGCTTATGATCGACAAGGAATACTCCAAGACTTCGAAGCCAACGGACTCTATGCGGTGTGTATCCAACATGAAATGGACCACCTCATCGGAAAATTGTTCATTGATCGAATGTCTGATATGTCGACCCTGACCCAATTGGAAGAGTTTGATGCCTATTGGCGTGAAGAATCCGCCCCGGTGATTTAATCCCTGCTTGAAAGAGCTGACCGTCGAGCGTTTTCTGCTCATCAATTCTACGAGTGTGTGTCCGTGATTCCTGTCAGAATCACGTCATCTTTCGGCGAAAAAGGTTTCTAAGCTTCCTGTGAAATCGCTCCTCCGAGTTCTGTCCTACATGGCGCCCTATCGCGGGCTTGTGTGCGTCACCTTCTTCTTTGCCGGAGTCACGACGGCATTGGAACTGCTCCCTCCCTGGCTCATCAAGATCGTGATTGATGACGTCATCCCGGCAGAAAATATGGATGTCCTGACCTGGGTGCTGGTCGGATTGTTCCTCGCCTATGGATTGAAGAATCTCTGTAATTCTCTCCGAATCCGTTTCAACAACACCCTTGAGCAACGGGTGGTGCATCGGCTTCGACAACAAGTGTTTGCGGCCCTGCAACGGTTGTCCTTGACCTATTATGAAAACCGATCGACGGGCGAAATCATGTCGCGTGTTGTGAACGATACGGAGCATGTGCAACGAATTTTTATTGACGGGCTTGAGGGCATGTTAACAGCTACGTTGACCCTGGTTGGCATTACCACTATTTTATTCATGCTGAACTGGAAAATGGCCGTTCTCGTGCTGTTGCCGATTCCAATTTTAATCATCGGAGGCGTGGGATTTACCCGCCGGGTCCATCGGTATTATCACGAAATCCGTCAGCAGGCGGCTGAACTCAATGGCTATCTGCAGGATTCCTTGTCCGGGATTCGGGAAACCATGGGATTCAATCGACAACCCTACGAACAGACTCGTTTCAGTGAGATGAGCCACAAATACAGCCAGGCGAATCTGAAAGCGATGTATTTATGGTCGATCTATTCTCCGGGAATGATTTTCATCGGAAGCCTGGGAACTGTTTTGATTGTCTGGTATGGCGCGGGGGAGGTGGTCGCCGGCCGTCTTTCCACCGGTGAATTGGTCATGTTTTTGTCTTACCTCGTGTTGTTTTATACCCCGGTTAATCAAATTCATTCCGTGAATCATTTATTGCAGCATGCCTTGGCCGCCAGTGAACGGGTGTTCGACATCCTCGATGCGGAGCCGGCCGTGCCGGACCGGGGACACCTTCGTCCCGTTCAACCCCGGCTGTCGGGAAAAGTTGAATGGAAGGATATGTCATTTGCCTATCGGCCGGAGATGCCGGTCTATGAACATCTTTCACTGACGGTCGAGCCGGGGGAGCATGTGGCTTTGGTCGGGCCAAGCGGGGTGGGAAAAAGTACGCTCATGAAACTGCTCTTTAGGTATTACGATGTAGGGGCCGGCGCGATTGAACTGGATGGATACGATATTCGTCATCTCCCATTATTCTACCTTCGAGAGCAGATCGGCTTTGTCCAACAAGAGCCATTTTTATTCAATGGCACGGTGCGGGCCAATCTGGCCTATGGAGACTTATTGGCATCGCACGATCAAATAGAAGCCGTGGCGCGCGCTGCCCAAGCGCATGATTTTATTCAAGCGCTTCCTGACGGGTATGACACCTGGATCGGGGAACGGGGGGTGAAATTGTCCGTTGGGCAAAAACAGCGTATCGCCATAGCCAGGGTGCTGCTCAAAAATCCACCCATTGTGGTCATGGATGAAGCCACCTCCAATATTGACACCGAAACCGAAGTCGAAATTCGCATGGCGATGGATGAGTTGATGCGGGGGCGGACAACCTTTATCGTGGCCCATCGGCTGTCGACCCTGCAAACCGTTGATCGGATTGTCGTTTTGGAACATGGACAGATCGTAGAAGAAGGCGATCATGCAACCTTACTGGCGAGAGGGGGCTTGTATGCCGGTTTGTATGAAGCCCAATTTCATGTCTAGCATGGCACTGCACTCAACTGAATTGCTCAGTCTTGCGGTCTATCGGCCTATGAGTGAAGGTGCGAACGAAGATGCCGGGTGTATCGGGAAGGCTGTTGAATCTTTTTCGTATTTTTTCTTTTCATGACTGGATGAGTGACAGAACCTCGCACGGGTCACCCTACGTGAGGGTACAAAAAGCCTCCTCCAGTCCTGCCCCGAGGCCTCTCAAAGGGAGGCTCTCCGCTGTTTTGGGCTGGTAAAGAGTGCGGAGGAGGACGTGAACTCGGCCAAACGGCGAGAAAGCATCGTTATAGGTCCCTCTAAGAATACAACACATGTTTTCCACGCTCCCTCTGGAGGAACGGCATGACCGTGAAATGTCCCATGTGTGGCAACGTGGAACAATGGGAAGGAAATGTCTTTCGACCCTTCTGTTCCAAGCGATGTCAATTGTTGGATTTGGAAGGATGGTTGAGTGAGCGCTATCGCATTCCCGATGCCGAAGACGATGGGTCGGATGAGACGAATTCCGAGGCAAGCCCAACATCTTCCGACTAGACCGTATATGGAGACCAATGTATGCCAAAAATGATTACGGCTAAACGTCATGAGGACGACACGGAAAAAGCCCAGGAGTTTGTCCGGACTAATATCCTGCTTCCTGCCAGTTTGTTGGGGTTGATTTCGGTCGTCGTCGGAGTGATCGCCTTAGGATTTCAGTTCTGGGCAGGAACGTATGGATGGGAAACCTTTACCTACAGCTCGGCACTCATCATCGCCGGCGTTCTTGTGGGAATCGTTCAAACCAAATACCAACAGTATCTTTTGCGGGAGTTTCCCGGACATTTTGCCAGTCGCATGAAAGCCTATAGCCAACGGTCGGTCCGCAAGGCTAAGAAGGCCATCACAGAGCATGACATTGAGCATCGAGGTCGTGGATTGGTTCCGCTCTGGTACTTTCTGGGGATCTTGATGTTTTTTGCTCTTTCCGGCTTAGCTGTGGCCACGGGTTTTATGCAGCCGGTCGCCGCGTTTGCTCTGCCCTGGGCAGGCTATTTTTGGGCAAAGTTATTTTTTTGGAAAGGGGTGGTGTTGCTGCCGGAACGCAAAAAGAGATGAAGCCCCAGGGAGAAATGAAGCCCTACGGCTGCCGGGTCCCGGATCCGCTCTGGCGGATTAGGGCTTTGAGACTGAACGACGTTTGACAGATGGGGACTTAGATGCAGATTGGTCCGTGAGCAGTGATTCAAGATGTTGGACCTGTTTTTGAAGAGTCCGGAGTTCCTTGCGTAATTCGGGGAGTTGGTATTGAAGGACCTGTGACCGTCGCCAGATGCCATGGTCGACCGCCGGCCGACCACCCACGATCTGTCCGGATTTCACATTATTGGTCACCCCCGAGCCGGCCGCAATTTTCACTTGATCACCAATGGTGACATGATCGACCAGGCCGGCCTGGCCACCCACCATGACGTGGCGGCCTAATGTGGTACTGCCCGCAATTCCTACCTGTGCGACGAGAATGCAGTCTTCCCCGATTACCACGTTATGGGCGATCTGCACCTGGTTATCGATTTTTGTCCCGCGCTTAATAACGGTGCTCCCAAAGGTTGCCCGATCCACGGTCACATTGGCCCCGAGCTCCACGTCATCTTCAATGATTACATGACCCAGTTGGGGGATTTTATGATGACGGCCTTCATGTTGCACATAGCCGAACCCGTCGCTTCCGATCACGGTGCCGCTATGGACAATGACGCGATTGCCGATGACACACTTGCTCAGCAGCGAGACATGGGGATACAGGATACATTCGTCCCCGATTATGGCATCGTCGCCAACATGAACCCCGGGATGGATGGTGACCCCGGATCCGATGAGCACGCGGTCTCCAATGGTGACGAGCGCGCCAATTGAAACATCCGGCCCAATGCGCACATCGAGCCCGGAGACGGCACTGGGGTGAATGCCGCGTGGTGGAAGAGGGGGTAGGAAAAATTTCTGGGCCAACGTCGTGACGGCGATCAGCGGATTCTGGACAACTAATTGTGGTCGAGGATCGTCTGGAATAGGCTCTGTCACAATCAAGGCGGCAGCCTGTGATTGACGCGCTGCTTTTTCAAACGAAGGCTTCAGGACAAAGGAGACATCTCCGGAGGAGGCTCCTTCAAGGTGGGAGAGGCCGGATATCAGAATGTCAGAGGATCCGTGAATGGTGGCGTGAATGGCTTGGGCTAATTCCTGGAGAGGAATATTCACGGATCGTGAGGAAGACGATATCGTCATGTGCGGGATTTTTTGGAAGTGGGACGGCTTTTGGGTTTTTTGACAAGTGGAGTCGGGCGTGAATTCTTGGCCAACGGTGTGGCTTGAGGGCGGGAGAGGGCGCTCCCTTGCCCATGTATTCGTTCATCCAGATAAAGGATGACCGCGCCGATGGTCGTCAATCGCCCGAAGTCCTCATCGGGTATTTGAAGATCAAAAGCCGATTCAACTTCATAGACTAATTCGATGGTTTGCAGCGAGTCCAACCCCAAATCATCACGGAGCGAATCTTCCGGATGCAGATTTTTCGGATCGCGTTGAAGGTATTTACCGAGGGTGTGGTAGACCCGTTGACTGAGTTGAGAGGACTTGTTGAAGGAAGGTTTCATGAAAACTTTTTTAAGACCAAGACTGCATTGTTACTTCCGAATCCGAAGGCATTCACCAAGCCCACCCGAACGGGTCTTTTTTGTACCTTAGTAGAAAGTCCCGGCAAGGCACAATGGGGATCTGGGTCATCATAATTCACAGTGGGATGTATTATACCAGTTTGAATGGATAAGGCCGAGACAATTGTTCCGATCGCTCCGGCCGCTCCCAGTGTATGGCCAATGAGCGATTTGGTGGCATTAACCAGGATGGTATTGAGGCGTTTTCCGAATACCGCCCGTAACCCTTTGACTTCGACATCGTCTCCCACCACGGTGGATGTCGCATGGGCATTTACATAATCAACCTGTGAGGGCGAAACCCCCCCGTCTTTCAATGCCAGAGTGACAGTTCGCGCAATATCGGAGCCGTCCTCTCTGGGGATCACCATATGATACGCTTCGCTGGTGGCGGCATATCCGGCCAGTTCCGCATAGATTTTCGCTTTTCGACGGGTCGCATGGCGAAGTGATTCCAGGATCAGGGTGCCGGCCCCTTCGCCCATCACAAATCCGTCCCGCCCTCGATCGAATGGCCTGGAGGCCTGATCGGGGTGGTCATTATATTTGGTGGATAAGGCGCGCAATGAGCAAAATCCGGCAAAGACCAACGGGGTAATGCTGGCATCCGCTCCTGAGGCAATGACGACATCTGCCTGGTTCAGGCGAATGGCCTGCATGGCTTGTCCAATTGAATGAATGCTGGAGGAGCAGGCTGTAGAAATGGTGAGATTCGGGCCCTTTGCCCCAAAAGCCAACGCCAGAATGCCCGAGGCGGAGTTAAGCGTGATGGTCGGGATAAAGTTCGGGTGGACCCGATGTGGCTTACGAGACTGATAGAGGGTGGTGAGTTCACGTTCTCCCATCATCATGCCACCCATGCCCACGCCGGCCATGACTCCTATCCGTTCAGCCGGCTCCTTCTCAAGGTCTAGTCCACTATCCTGGATGGCTTCCCGTGTGGCCGCAAGAGCAAATTGTGCATAGCGGTCCACGCGCGATGAAAATTTATCTTCTGAAGGATCCGGAAGGCGAAAATCGGAAACCTGCCCCCCAACCCTGGAGCGATAGGACTCCATGGGAAAATCCCCGAAAGATGAGATCGCCGTTATCCCCGTTTTGCCCTGAAGGGCGGATTTCCAAAACGTAGGGACGCCAACCCCGATTGGGGAGACGATGCCAAGCCCGGTAATGACCACGCGCGCTGCCATAGCTTGCTCCAAAAAAGAAGACTCTAACCTACCAGAACAGTGTTCAAATAGGGAGGGGGCAGGGAGCTATAAATTCTGTATTTATGCTCTTTTTTCCTCATATCGACCTCTTAAGTCTACGGAGTGGAGGAAGAAAAGGATAAATGAGGCCCATGGGGATTTGAGATGAATAAATCCATGAATTGCCTAAAATGTGAGCATGTTGACTGGGGTGGGTACGCGGAAAATCATTGAGCCGCTGTTAAAGATTTCCCACATTAAAGGAAATACGGCCAGGGCTCATCAGGATCTCTTTGGTACCTCCCGAACCATCCTCGTGCGGGAATGTTGGATTGACACGTCCATATTCACCGCCTAACGTATTGTCGAACATGAGCCAGAAAAGAGTGCCCCAACTTAAGGGAGGCACGCGAATATCAATCATTCAGAGGCTTGAAAGGGGAGAGGGGGAAAATGAGCAAAAATGAACTTGTCGCCCAGTTACTTGCAGCGAAAAAAGCCTCAGGAAAGACCTACGATCAGCTAGCAGCAGCCCTCGGGCTGTGTAATGTCTATGTGGCCCAGTTATTCCGATTGCAGGCGCAACTCAAGAAGGAAACAGAAGTAAAGCTGGTCAAGCTGGTCCCGGGACTCACAGGGAATTTGCTTGAGGCGATGCGGGAGTTTCCCATGCGATCCTATGATCCGTCGGTCCTGCAGGAGCCACATATTTATCGCATGACAGAGGTTTGCGCCCATTATGGTGAGTCCATTCTCGACATCATGCACGAGCAATTCGGTGATGGGATTATGTCGGCGATAGATTTTAAGCTCACTGTCGAAAAGATCAAGGGCGACAAAGGAGAGGACCGTGTTGTCATGACTTGGAATGGAAAGTTTCTGCCACACATCGAACAGACGGCATAACGGGGAGGGACGTGATGCCCTAAAAACAGGGGGTGCAGAACAGGAGCCCATGGTCAATTTTGGTCTATATGAATGTAATGTAATAGTTTAGTTTTAACTTTAAGTTGCTTGGCCGGCGATTCTCTTTAAACAAAGTTTAAAGGGGATTTATTACCATTGGGTGTTCATGGAAATGAATTAAATTATGATCTTAATGAAATGGATAATAACCTTTGTGGTAGCGGCAAATGAAGATTTTTAAAAGTTGGTAGTTAAAGTTAAATGTAATGAATAACTTTAATTTTTATCTCAGCGAAAATGGGGTTGAGATAGAACCTATGTGTTATAAGAAACATGATGATGGGATGATGTATGGTTCAACGTAAACGCTGAGAGTTGGCTGAGGGAAATTAACTACCGGTGGTTTTCTCTTCCCCACACAAACCCATAGGTCGCAAGCGTAAAAAGGACAACGAGGAAGCCAAGCCAAAATTGCATCTCCGGGGTAAGGCCTTGGGGGTAAATGACGGGCAAGACATAATGCTCAAGAAATCCTCCGGTATATCCCGCCTCATCGCCGGCCTGTCGGAGCCGGTTTTCCAGGGGCGTAAGAGGGCAGATCCACCCCCCGAATTCCAAGGCCGCCGCCCAGAGTGCGGCGGGAAGATGAACCCATGGGATCCAGCGCCACCAGATGGTGAGAATTCCCCCGAACAAGACGAAGGCAATGAAGGCGAAGTGGATCAGAAGTACCAATTCAGCAAGGACTTGCCAAAGCATGTTGAGGACCTCGATTGAGATGGTTTCCGGCAAATCTCAGATCAAAAATGGATCGAGCGGTCAGACAAAAACGCCTCCTTGTTTCTGACGGGATGGTCCCATCCTGATTTTCTCAAGAGGGAATAGGGCTCCTTCTGCAGAACAAAAAATGAAAAGGGTCTTCATGATTCGTGGAACGGGAGAAAAACATAACCCCATCATGGGGGTGTAAAGTATCAATTGGAGGCCGGTCTGTCATTGCAGTCAAGACAGCGCAAAGGGAGGAAAAGGTTGTGAAGCATCATAGCGTATTTCCCGGAACCCCGCTCGCTTCGCAGGCATATCGGACGGCAAGCATGGGGCAAGAACTCATTTGTGATCTACGCACCCTTCAGAGGATCGGCCCCCACGCCGGGAGGCGATTCTGGGCGAGTTGCTTTGGAGGGGTTATCCTGGGATTGCTATGGATGGGAGCGGTCATTCCGTTGGCCATGGGCAGCCATAAAGGTGCCGATGAACACCATGTGGTTTCGGATTCCGGAATCGAACAGTCGGTGGGACATGCCATTGCGGGCGCCCCGTTTCAGATTTATCTTTCCGAAGGGGGCGGGACGGATGAACAAGGTAGCCGGAAACAAGCCAGGGTCGATGACGCGCTCCAGACGGTTATTGGGGCGTTCAACCATATGATGGCTCATCGGACCGACTATGCCAGATTTGATGAGGCTCTAAGCAAAGGGGCGCTGCAAAAAGTCATCATTGAACCGAAGGTCGTGAACCGGGATGGCAAAGAGTTTTTGATACTGGTGGTCCGCACCGCACAACCCAATCAGGTCAAGCTCCTCATCAGCGCATCCGGGCTAGAAGAACAAGGCTATCTCAATCATCCGGAACAACTGGTGCCGGTTCTGGCTAGAGAATTTCAATGGGTTGTGAGCAAAAGCGACACGACGCCGAAACGTCAAGCGAAGGAGCTTCCCAGCGACCTTAAGCAGGCCCCGATCAAGACCAATCAAGAGATTGCAGAATTGTCAGGAGAGGAACGTGACCATGTGCTTCAAGCCTTGTTTCGCACCTATTTAACCACTACCGACCGGTATAATAGTTTGGAGGGGCAATCCTATTATGAAACCGGTTCCACCACACGGATTCCCCCGGCCCAACCCGATTCCACCACCAAGTTGTATGACATTCGGGTGCGTGAAGCCCTGCAAAAAATTGTGCGAGAACCATACTTTCAGAAACAGACTCCAAAGGCGGTCAGGAGTCTGCTTAATGGGAAAATATGGAATGTGGCGTTCGCGGACATCCATAATCGCGATTGGGCCACGCGAACCCGGGTGGTCCCCAGAGAGCAGTCCATCACAGTAGGCGAACAGGACAAAACCATTCAACCGGCCATGGTGTTGATCAATATTCACCGATCGGCCTCGCCTGATGATCCTTTTTTTGAAGAGACGAGGGGGCTCCCCATGGGTGCCCTGCCGGCTGAAACCTTGGCACGGGTCATCGCCCGGGAAATCCAGGACAATATCACGGAGAAGTCGATGCGCGGCCATGTAGCCCAGGATGAACTCTCCGCCCCCTAGTGATACGGACGGCGCTCACAATTGTCTTTTTCAATCTTTTCCTGCCCTCTTCGCAGCCTCGTATTATGCAGCCAAATCTCCTCCTTGTTGCGTTCAGCTAAAGTTCCGACGCTGGTGCTCCGATAGAGTATTCGGCGTAACTTCACTTCCATCTGGTACCACCACAAAAAAAAAGTAAAAACGGAGTTCCTGTGACTGGTTATAACAACTGGCAGCTTCCCTATATGAGCCAGGGAATCTCAGTGAAGTGCATCAATCGGAGGAGTGATCGTAGGAAAAAACGAATAAGTCAGGCTTTCACAGGCCTCGCTTGTCGGAGTGAAAACTCTGTGATACCGTAAATCCTATCGTGTAAGACCTCTTTTTTTCCGGGGCGACAGGCCCCTCGCTATGGAAATAGGGACTTACACGATTTTTTTGTGCAAATCCTCCGTGGCCTCCTGAAAGCAGGAACAATCCCACAAGGATCCAGGAGTTGTGTGATAGGGAGTGTTGAGTCATACGTTTTACCAAGGGCAAATGCGCCCATGATCATCTGGGAGATCAGTGTCTTCGGGCCGGTTCAAAAAAGTCCGTCCAGTCCTGTCCTGAGGCCTCTCGAAGGAAAGGCCACAGTCATTTTTGCGAGCGGAGCGTACACGAAGCACGTGAGCACGGAAAAATGGCGCGAACGCCGCTGGCGGCTTTTTTCAACAGGCCCTGATAGGGCAGCAATGGTTGTCGGAATGGGCCGATACCTGAATAGGTTGAATCGTCTGCGTAAATTATTGGTGGTGTTCTCGTGAAAAGAAAGAAGAATACGTGATGGTCAAGATAATAAAAAAAATTGTTGGCAAACTCGGTGAAGGTATCAAGAATGCCTCCGACATTGGCTATCATATTGTGATTCTGTGTCTGAGTGCGGGGATTGCGATGTCGCTCCCGACCGCGGCCAGAAGTTTTCTGACCTATTGGACAAGGGTAGAGAAGGAAAAAATGTCGATCGTGGCCTTGGAAATAGGTGTCGCGGCCTTACTGATTGTGGTGATGACCTATATCCGGAGGAGTTGGCAGGATCGGAAGCTGGCCAAAATGGCCATCGATGCGGGCTTCGTGTCATTTTTCCCCAAACGGGCGCGACGGGCCGAAGATGGGATTCGCAAACTTCGGCAGACCCAGGGGCGTGGCCGGACGGTCCTGGTCATCGGGTCAAGCGGGTATGACACCTTACGTGATCAGGTGGGGGACTTATCGACCATTCTGGATAAATGCCTGGGAGCCAACATCATGCTGGTGAACCCCTTTAGCCAGGGTGCCAGTGCACGAATCCGGGCGATTGCCGATCCGTTGATGTCGATTGAAAAATATCGGGCGGGCGTCAGGCAAAGTATTGAATTGCTCAAACGGCTTCAGGGGGTTGGGAAATCCGTCAAACTGAAGCTCTATTCGGATCCTCCGCTTCTGAAATTGGTCATTCTTGGAGACTATCTCTGGATGCAGCATTACCATACCGATCTGGATATTCAGGAGATGCCGGAATATGTGTTGCGGCACAACGCAAATGATCACGGGCTGTACACGTTGTGTTATCAATATTTCATGCAGCGATGGGAACAGACCGACATACCGGAATACGATCTGGTTACCGATGAGCTGGTCTATCGGGATAAAAATGGCAGAGAAGTCAGAAGAGAGCAATTCTGGTCTGATGATGTCCCGCAGAGCATTGACCAGGGGAAAGAGATCCCCGTGCTGGCCCCAACGCCACACACGCCCATGACCCGTCCGGTTCTGGAACATGCCATGTGTCGAACAACGACTGAAGTTGTACGATCGCATTTCTGACCGTCTGAATAGAAAATCTCCCAGCTCCTCCCAACCAAGGCTCGGACAAAAGACTCGTTTTCTTTCATCCGACGCCTGCCGGCTGGCCCCACGGAGGGACGCTCTTATCTGCTGGCGGGCCTTGTTTGAGCCTGGCGAGTTGGCCCGCCCTGCTCGAGCAATTGTCCCTCCGTTTTAATAGAGCTAGCCGGAGCGAACCCTGGAATTCCCAAGCGCCAAGAAAAAAAGAACGGCATCTTGAAGCGAATGGAAACGTCACGGGGAGAAATGACTGCGTTAACGTGAAGCTTAACTGGGATGACTATCGTGGCAAAACCTAACCACCCCCATGAGATAAGCCGAAGAAATTTCGGCTTCATCGACGAACCCAAAAATTATCAAAGATAGATACCTGACATCTTACCTTAAACTCTTAACAGTAGTTTTGCTTCATTATCGTACTGGAGTGTCAATGAATGATTCCTGACTTTTTTAAGATCCATTTTCTATTTAGAACTGCGCGACTTTTCCAGGCCCCCAATCATCCAGAAAGGGTGCAGATAATTCCGGCGTGGCCACTGTAAGTAAGTGATGCTGCATTCACGTATGGCAATACGCGAGGAGAGATAGTTCTGTGTTTGTTGCGGAAGTGACGCATACCACTCAGGTGAGAGCGCGACGTTCTCGCTATTATCCAAAGCGGCATGGAGGACGGACGACGTCAAATTGCCTGTCTCGAGGACTGACTCGAAGAAGCGATTAGGTGCACTGTTAGCCGAATCTAGCTAAGAGAAGATCGCCGCTCCACCTTGTTGTAGAGGCAATATAGATATAGCCAGATAACTCATCTCGGCCTCGAAGTTTTCGTAGGGTTGTAGCTGATGACCATTCATATCGTGAAAGGGCTGAAAGACAAAGCAGGCTGCGATACTAGGTCGTTTGGGAAAGAGGACGGCATGGTGATGAAACGATCCCAGTTCGCAATGCCCAGATAGGCGTCGAGCTTGGACTTGAAGGCCTCTATTCCTTCAGCGCCTCTGAGAGGCTGCTTGATAAATAAGAATCTCGGGAGTGTAGGCAAATGACTCGGTAATGCCGTGGATCGATCCGATCTGTTCGGGCGTAGGAGGATTCGCATTGCTTTCGCTTGAGATAGCACTCCCGCGGTAGCACGGTAGACGAGGGAAAGAGTTGCTTTCGCGAGAATCGAAATAGCTCGTTCTCGAGGCAGCTGAACAATGCCGCATCGTGTTTTGCGCAGAAGCCGTTAAATACTGAAACGTCACGAAGACCAAGCCGCCTTTATCGGTATCATGTGCATATCAGGCGAAATAGGCCCCATGGAGTCCTGGCATAGACATGACCCCTTTCACTTATTTTTCGCAGGACTGCTTCACGTGACAGGGTGTGAAGCCGCCACAATCCCACCTGCGTGGTCTGGGTATGGGGCCATGCAGACTTTTTGTGCTGAAGCGCCGACGAAAGTCAGCTATAAGGTTTGCTGCAGCCTTCGGGTTGTGAAGGTCGCCAAGGAACATTTGTGAATACGTCTAGCAATCGCCATCAGGGCGGCGGTAACCTCCGTTCGGTTACTTGCAGGCTAAGGGTCTTTGGGCTTTGTCCCATAGAATGTACTTAGGATTGATAGCAATCGCTGAATAGTAACTCGACTGAAGTCTGGAATTCTAGATTGCCCTCCTTATTATTGGTAAGTCCGACGTCGAATGAGGCGATTCTCTCGAGTTACCAAACTTCCCACCATGGTGAGGAGTAGGGCTATTACAAATTCCAACTCTTCAAGCTTGCGGATGTTCTGTAAAACGATTTCGGGCCTTGACTCTTTATGATCTGCCAAATCGATTTTTAAATTAAGCTTCCACTGTAATTGATTTCCATAGAGAGAGTCCTCACGCTCCTCCAAAGTTGAGGATAGTGTCTGGCCTATGCCCATAAGTGTAACAGGTCATGTCAACATCAATGGCGTCGTTAGCCAATTTTGGTTTAGCATTTCTGCCAACTGGCCCAGAAGATAGATGTTCCACGTCCCTGAACGATAGTCCTGTGCCCGAGACATGTGCCAAGCGCACATTTCGCACATTCTCTTGCAGTTCAATTTCTCGTTTAATTTCCTCGATCCAGTCCTTTATTACCTTGTCGGGTGAATTGATTGCTTGAAGCGCTTCGGAGAAACTGACGGATACGAATCCAGGTGAAGCGATCGCTGCGGGGAGGGTGAAAATACTCACCCTTCCCCAGAGTAACGAAGAAGTAAGCTTCACAGGCTGGCCATGCTGAAGCATATCGGATTGTCTGATAGCTTTCCTGCGATGCCCCACTTTCGTAGTCATCAACCTTGACTTCAAATAGTATCTTGGGAACTTTATTCCCATCCTTGTCACAGGTGAGCACCGCAAGATCAACGGAATTCCATTCCCTGTGTGGGATAGGTTCTGATGGAACTGAAGTCCCAAGGGAATGCAGGAAGGATTCGAACGGTTCACGATTCCCCTCTCGATGCAGTTCGCATAGGTAACTGATCATGCCGGTGTGAACCTTCCCAAGTGAATAGCCGAGCGACTGAATGAGATTTGCCACAATTTATCTTTTTTTCACGTAATAATATTTAGGCGGATCCGGATAAGAGCCGGATCCGCCAATTTCTATGCCTATTCAATCTTTTTTTAGCCCTCCAAAGCCCATCAACCGGACCAAAATAATCAAGAGTGATTCTTGGTGAATTGCCGAAATTAGTCAAGTTGATAGCTCTGAAATGACACCTGAATGTGTGGCGAATATTGATGACTGTTTCCCATAAGTGCGAATCTCGGTGAGCATTCATCTCCCCTGACCTGACGCCTGCCGGCTGGCCCACCGGAGGGACGCTCTTATCCGCTGGCGGGCCTTGTTTGAGCCCGGCGAGTTGGTCCGCCTTCCTAGGGATTGGCGTCCCTCCGCTCTTAATGAAGCCAGACGGGGCGTCAATGGTTTTGGCCACTTTTGCCGAAACAAAAGTGGCTCGGCTGCCGGGGCGAAACCCGGCAACATCGAACATTACAATGCCACGAAAATTAGCTATATAAGTAAGATGTGCAAACCTGCTAGCGCTTTTTCCCAGGCATGCCCCAAATTAAATTCCCGATATACATCATCAAACTGTCCAGGTTCATTCCCGGATCACCATCCCTTTCGTTCCTTTGCCGAAACTTTTCAGAGTTCAACTGTCACGCGCAGGAAAGTCGCCGAAATCAACGTGGAATCCTTACGCGTGCTTTGATTTTGACTATTGAACAAATCCTCCAGTTCCTTCTGCAGGTCAGCGGCGCGGCCATTTTTTTCTGCGGCTTCAAATGCATTCATAGTTGGCCCGTAGTATTTTCTGAATTCATCAACGAATGCCGAGGGTGCCATGGGAAAGTTGAACGTAAACGTGTCGCGCGCAAAGGATATCTTCTCGGCTGGAACTCCCGCACCGGCAAATCGTTCGATCACGTGGGTCTCGACCCCCCAGGTCATCGGGCTGACGAAGCCTTCCGGTGGCGGCGGCGTATAGCTGGAGCTGATTTTCAAAATTTGGGCTACCAGGCTCGGATCATTGGGAATCCAATTACCCATCACGATCCGACCGCCCGGCCGGGTCACGCGCACTTTCTCCTTGGCCACCTCAAACGGATTCGGCGCAAACATCGCACCAAAGATACTCACGACGAGGTCAAAGGTCTGATCGGGCAACTGGTGCAGATTGGACGCATCCCCTTCCTGAAACGTGCAATTGGAGAGGCCATGTTCCCTGGCCCGCTTGTTCCCGGCTTCAACCAGGTTCCGCGCGATGTCCACGCCCAACACTTCCGCTCCGAGTTTTGCCGCCGGCAAGGCCGTCGTGCCATCCCCGCATCCGAGGTCCAGAACCTTGAGCCCTCGTGTGATGCCGAGTCGCTGGACGAGTGCCTCACCGCTTTCTCGCATGGTGTCGGCAATGCGCGTAAAGTCCCCTTTTTCCCAAAGTGCTTGATTTGGATTCATTGGTTCATTCCTCTCTATCAACGAAATGGGGCCTAGGTTCGACGCGTTGGTATTTACAATTTTTTAGTGTCCCAATTTCTTTCAGTTCGGGCAGATCAATTTTTGGGCAATGGATGAAATTAGTCAAGGTGGATCGCTCCGCAAAGGTAATTGAATGAGTCGAGAGGTCAGTGGTGGACCAAAGAGTTCTTCCCCTTGGTCCGACGCCTGCCGGCTGGCCCACCGGAGGGGCGCTCTTATCCGCTGGCGGGCCTTGTTTGAGCTCGGCGAGTTGGTCCGCCCTTCTAGAGTTCGCGTCCCTCCACTCTCATGAGGCCAGACGGGGCGTCAATGGTTTTGGGTCCTTTTGCCGAAACAAAAGGACCTCGCCTGCCGGGGGGAAACCCAGCAACATGGAACATCACGCTGTCACCAAAGGAAGGTTTTTACGACGTATGCCCTTACTCCTCGTCGAGACTAGGGCGAAAAAGGTACGGTCCATAGACAAGAGCGAATAGCAGATAGCCGCCGCTCCAGATCATCGCCGACAGGCCAAGCACCAGAGATGTCGAGAGGTCAGTGCCCGGACCATAGATCCGCAGCATCGCACCCAGGTTCACCAGACTGTAGATCATGACCGTCATGGGACCTGCATGCCGTGGACGCCCGGTATGGCCCAGGCTGGCGCGGGTCATAATAGCCAGGGTCATCGAGCCCACGGCTCCGGTCGTGAGCACGTGCACCGCATCCTCCTGGCGCAATCCAAACCCTAGAATGGCCGCTCCCAGGATAAGCAGCGACATGGCTAGCCACCCATAACCCACGTGCAGGATGAGCACCAAGGGTTCACGCCAGGTGATCCAGCCGTACCAGCGCCACAGACGAAAGAGATTCATCAATCCGACTACGACCAGGAGCCAGCCCGTCACCAGTGCCTGTGGCTGGGCCGTCCAGGCGATAGCGGCGATGGCGGCAAGAAGGATCGACGCACCGTCGAACCGGAAAAAGGAGGGAGGTTGTTGGGGCATGCCGCCCTCGCTCAGATAATCGAGTGTAAAATTGGGAATGACCCGCCCACCGATCAGCGCTAACAACATAATGATGACCGAGAGCGCCATACGCTGAGGGAGATCCGTCGCCGCGTCGCTTAGAGCGCGGACGTGAAAAAGCAGATTGGCGATGGCATAAAGACTAATCAACACGCCGATCGGCGAACGATCCCACGCGTTCCCGATCGCAATTTCCCGCCAGACAATGATGGCCAGGATGATGAGAAAGGCGACGTCAATGATGGCGCAGATAAAGGGTGGAGGCCAGGGGATGGCGATGACCAGGCGTCCTGCCAGCCACAATGCCCACAGCACCATCAGCGGTAATCCTTTGATCGGAGGACGGTCCGTCCAATTGGGCATGGCGGTGAAGAGAAAGCCCGCGATTACGGCCGGAAGAAAACCGAAGATCATTTCATGCACATGCCATTCTCGCGGGACATACAGGAAGTTGGTGTTGTCGGCTCCGGAAAGAATCATGGCCCAGATCGGGAGTGCCACGCCGGCAAAGACGGCCGCACTCAGAAAAAAGGGTCGAAATCCATAGGAAAAAAATGCCAGTTTCTGAATGCGGGATTCTTGGTTCGTCGGGTTGCTCATAGGATCGCGTATTCTGAGGGGTTGCTTGTCATAGGGGTGCGGTCATCATGGGTCGCCAAGTAAATTTGTAGCTCATTGGATAGTGGTGGAAGTGAGTCGCGTCGGATGACAGTGAGAGACCCTCAAAATGCGAGAATTGTTCAAACGGTGAAACCCTCGCCAGGTATCATCCCGAGTGCTTCGGCGAAGGGTCTGTGGCCAGGTTAGGGATGTCACGGCTTAGCCAGATTCTTCGTTGCACTCAGAATGACAAGATCTCTCGGGACGTTGGCGTTTTATACCTCGGGCAGTAACCAGATATTGCATGAACACGTCATAACTTAGTACGGCCCATACCAGGTGGTCATCCTGAGCGCTTCAGCGAAGGATCTGTGTCCAGGTTGACGCTGACACCGCTCAACCGGATTCTTTATTTCATTTGGAATGACAACGACTGTTACCTGCAACCTGAGCCAAGCTGTGGTTATCATTTGGGATTCCGCTGGACTAGGATGCCGCTCCCAGGACCTTGGTAATCAGGGCCTGCGCTTCTTCCTGAATCTGCTTGAGATGCGAGTCGCCTCGGAAGCTCTCCGCATATATTTTATAGACATCCTCTGTTCCGGACGGACGGGCGGCAAACCATCCGTTCTCCGTCATGACTTTCAGCCCCCCAATGGCACTGCCGGTTCCCGGGGCCGAGGTCAGAATTCCGGTAATCTTTTCTCCTGCGAGTTCGGAGGCCTGAATCTGCTCTGGCGCGAGTTTTTTCAGAATGGCCTTTTGCGCGGGTGTGGCCGGGGCATCGATTCGCTGGTAGACCGGGACGCCCAGTTCCTTGGTGAGATCAAGGTAGAGTTGGCTTGGATCCCGCCCCGTCCGGGCCAACATTTCTGCCGCTAGGAGATCAAGGATGATGCCGTCCTTATCGGTCGTCCAGACGGATCCGTCATGACGCAAAAAGGATGCGCCGGCACTTTCTTCTCCACCAAATCCGACGGACCCGTCAAGCAGCCCGTCCACAAACCATTTGAACCCGACCGGCACTTCAATCAGACGCCGTCCTATCTTGGCGGCTACCCGATCGATCATGCTGCTACTGACCACCGTCTTCCCGACTGCAGCATCCTTCCGCCAGCCGGAGCGCTGGGTAAAGAGATACGAAATAGCCACTGCGAGATAGTGGTTGGGATTCATCAGCCCCGCTGTGCGCGTGACGATTCCATGCCGGTCATGGTCGGTATCGTTGGCAAAGGCGATATCGAAACGGTCTTTTAAGGCAATTAGTCCGGCCATGGCATAGGGTGAGGAACAATCCATGCGAATCTTCCCATCCCAGTCCAGATTCATGAAGCGAAAGGTCGGATCCACGCCTTCATGCACGACCGTGACCGGGAATCCGTACCGCTCGGTAATGGGTCCCCAATAGTCCACGCCTGCTCCGCCGAGCGGATCCACTCCGATGGACAACCTCGCGTTGCGGATCGCCTCCATGTCGATCACGGCGCCTAGGTCACCTACATAGTTGCCGACATAATCATGTTTGTGCGTGGTCGAGGCCCGGCGCGCGCGCTCATACGGAACGCGTTGGACCCCGCGCAGGTCATCGGCCAGCAACGCGTTCGCCTGCTTCTCGATCCAGGTGGTCACATCGGCATCAGCCGGTCCGCCATGGGGCGGGTTGTATTTGAAGCCACCGTCTTCAGGCGGATTGTGCGAGGGCGTGATGACAATCCCATCGGCCAAACCCGTCTTTCGACCACGATTGTAGGTCAGGATGGCATGGGAAATAACCGGCGTCGGGGTGTATCCGTTGTCGCGGTCTACCATCACGACCACACCATTGGCGGCGAGTACTTCGAGCGTGCTTGCCAGGGCAGGTTCCGAAAGCGCGTGAGTATCCATGCCTAAAAACAGAGGGCCGTCAATATGCTGTTGTTGACGATACAGGCAGATGGCTTGGGTGGTGGCCAGGATATGCGCTTCATTGAAGGACAGCTTCAATGAGGAGCCGCGGTGTCCCGATGTGCCGAAAGCGACCCGTTGCTCCGGCACCGACGGGTCTGGCCGTCCAGTGTAATAGGCGGTGACCAGCCGGGGGATGTTGGCGAGCATGGTTGGCTGGGTAGGGTTTCCTGCAAGGGGACTGACCTTCATGGTGATCGCTCCGCGTTCAGTAATGGATGTATGTGCTATCTCCTGCTTTCAGTGAGAGGAGGCATACCTTACCGAGATTCATCGGAGGATTCAAAGCCTTCATTCTTTCTCATGCCGACCTGCGGTGTCCCGGAATCGGATGAAGACTTCGACTCCGTTTTGGATGTGTTCTGTATGCCATGAATCCTCAACGAAGGCATGGAAATATCAGAAGTCATGGCCGTCTTATCAACATCTTTAAAGAAATTCTGTGGATAAGAAAATCATTGACAGCGTATTCTTTTTCACGGACATCAATGGGCATCGGTATGAAGGCACATGTCAAGAAAAAAATACTTTTTCTACCTTTACTCCTACGCCAAAAAACCTACACCACTTCCTGTGGGGGCATAAAAAAATCTTTATACAATGCTTAAAACAGAGGCAATCTGCTCATTTCCTTTTTATTCCTTAGAAAATCACGCGAGGCACGACAGTATTCACCAGGTTATTCACAAAATTTGGGGATGAAATTTTTTTCTCATGGTCTGCATTTTGCCTGCCCCAAATATCAAAGGTTTTTGTGTGATGACTGCCATTCGCGAGGAGCCCAATGGATGATGGTGCAAATCATCTCAAAAACAATTCCCACCCTTGTTCGTCTCCAACTTTTGCACCAATCCTTAGTACATTCGATAGAAGATAATTGTTGATGTGCTCCAGTTCTGATCATACCTAACATGACAAGTTGGCCACGGCCTTGCCTGGTGGGAGTGGTCTTCAAATGTGCGATTGTCCCATTGAAGGGTTTACCCTGCACGGGTCACGCCTCATTTCTATGAAGAGCTATGCCACAACGATTTACACCATGCCTGTTTACACAATGCACCTCATTGATAGAATAAGCCGTGCCTCGCAATTATTCCTCCGCCCTTTCCTGCTTGCTCGACGCACGGCGTTTCACCGTTTTTTTCCTGCAAACCCGCCGCCAATGCCGTGCCGGAGGTGGGCGTGCCATTGTTGATGAGAATACATTTGAGCCTTTATCACAGATGTTTCCGCTATTGGAGAATCAGCCCCCATGGACTCCTTTGAATCCTTCATAGCGACCGTAGCCGGATGGGTGTGGGGCCCGCCCATGTTGCTTCTGTTGATCGGCACCGGGTTGTATCTGACCATTTTGCTGAAGGGCTTGCAGTTTCGTGTCCTCCCGCATGCTCTGAAGCTAATTTTTCACAAAGAACCGGGTGGCAAGGGAGACATCAGCCATTTCGCCGCGCTCATGACGGCCTTATCAGCCACGGTGGGTATCGGGAATATTGTGGGCGTGGCAGCGGCGATCACGCTCGGCGGACCCGGAGCCGTCTTCTGGATGTGGATGACCGGCCTGGTGGGCATGGCCACCAAGTATGGCGAAGCCGTGCTGGCAGTGAAATATCGTGAGCAGGGGGAATACGGGATGCGTGGCGGGCCCATGTATTATCTAGCTAAGGGTGCCGGGCTGCCCTGGTTAGGCTGGCTCTTTGCCTTGTTCACGGCCTGTGCGGCGTTTGGCATCGGCAACATGACGCAGGCTAATGCCGTGGCCGGCATTCTCGAGTCGACCTTTCAGGTCCAACCCTGGATCACCGGCGTGGTGTTAATGGGAATGACCGGGCTGGTGATATTAGGCGGTATTACATCCATTGGCCGGTTTACCTCGGTGCTGGTGCCATTCATGATCGTGGGGTATGTTACGTCAGCCCTGGTCGTCCTAGCCCTGCATGTGACGGAGATCCCACAAGCCTTGGCCAGTATCGTTTATCACGCGTGGAACCCGATTGCGGCAGGAGGCGGGTTTGCCGGTGCTACGATGGCCGCCGCCATGCGCTATGGGTTGGCGAGAGGCGTGTTTTCGAATGAATCGGGTTTGGGCTCCGCGCCCATTGCCGCCGCTGCTGCCCGGACAGACGATCCGGTCCGGCAGGCCCTGGTCAGTATGACGCAGACCTTTATCGATACCCTGGTTGTCTGCAGTATGACGGCGTTGGTCATTCTGACTGCGACTCCATGGACACAAGGCATCGATGCGGCTCAACTCACCAGCGCCAGTTTCGGTGAAACTCTGGGCCACACGGGAGAACTCGTTGTCACTCTTTCCATCACCCTATTTGCCTATTCGACCTTGATCGGGTGGAATTATTATGGGGAGAAAGCCATTGAGTATCTGATGGGGCCAGGGGTGATTGTGATTTACCGGGTGATCTTTGTGGCGGTGGTGCTGCTCGGCGCCACGTCCAGGTTGGAAGTGGTTTGGAATGTCTCTGATGTCATGAATGGCCTGATGGCCATTCCGAATCTCATCGGATTACTACTTTTGGCAAAGATTATTAAACAGGAAACGGGACGCTATTTTAACCACCGGCCGGTTCTGAAACGAATCCCGGCAACAAAGAGCGATTAAGAGCGACTTTTCGATTTCAACCTCCCACGCGATTCCCGGCAGTGCCTATCGGGTATCCATCTCTCGACGTTCCTTCCAAACCTTTAGGAGCCCGCAATCCATCCCCCAAGCTTGAGTAAGGCATAGGGGGCGAGGTAAAAGGCCAATACCGATACCACCACGCCTGTCACGGCCCCGGACAATCCTTTCACCAACACTCCAGCCAAGGGCAACAAAAACACGATCAGGATCATGGCAAGTGCGATCCCTTTGTGGCGTTCATAGAAAGCGGTGCGTCGATCACGCTTGAGGGAATCGGAAAATGAAAGATGGGGAGTCAGAGCCATTGCGCCAGTATAAAACAAACGTGGACCCATTGGGCTAGTTTTCTTTTCATGTTTGCAGAGAATTTTTTCTTTATCCAAGAGGGAAGCTCCTGGAGGGGAGAGGCTGTTGTTTTCATGGTGGCGGTAAGGGAAGGATAAGAAGAAATAAATCCCGACTATTCATTGGGAGCCTGACCAGTATGAGTGGTGGGGTGGATGGTGACGACGATGGATTTGGATGTCGGCGTGTTGCTTTTGTCTGCCACGCTGTCGATGGGGATGAGCACGTTGGCTTCCGGGAAATAGGTCGCCGTGCAGGTGCGGGGAATAGGGTAGGGAACCACGACAAATTGTGGTGCCGTTCGCGTCCGGCCTTTGTGGTGGCTGATGATGTCCACCAGGTCTCCTTTCGCTAAGTGACGCTCTTCCATATCACGCTCATTCATGAACACCACCCGTCGTCCGGATTTGATGCCCCGGTACCGATCATCCAATCCATAGATGGTGGTGTTGTATTGGTCGTGACTGCGAATGGTCATCATGAGCAATTGATCCGGTGCCAGGCGAATGTCCGGAATCGGGTGGACGGTGAACCGTGCTTTTCCCGACGGAGTGGGAAATTGCCGGGCATCCCGGATCGGATTGGCGAGATAGAAGCCGCCCGGTTTGTTGACGCGTGCTGTGTAGTTATCGTGCCCGGGGACGACCTGGCTGATGAGATGACGAATCTCGTCGTAATCGTGAATAAGCAGGTCCCAGTTGATGTGGTTCCCCGGCCCTTCTTTATTTGCGAAGGTGGCCTTTGCGAGGCTGGCGATAATATCGACTTCACTTTTGAGCAACTCGGATACCGGCTCGAGTCGTCCCTGTGAGGTCTGGACCACCCCCATGGTGTTTTCCGTGGTGACATATTGAGGGATATCATCTTGAAGATCCTTGTCGGTGCGTCCAAGCGCGGGCAGGATCAGGGCCTCGGTTCCGGTGACTAGATGGGCCCGGTTGAGTTTGGTGGAGATGTGGACGGTGAGCCGGCAGCGGGAAAGCGCCTGCGCGGTATAGGCTGTATCCGGCGTGGCCGAGAGAAAATTGCCGCCGAGGGCGATGAAGACCTTGGCCTTTCCTGCATGCATGGCCTTGATGGCTCGCACCGCGTCGTGACCTCTTTTGGTGGGGGGCTGAAAATGGCAGACCTTTTCGAGTCGATCCAAAAATTCCGGAGTGGGGTTTTCGGTGATGCCCATGGTGCGATCCCCCTGCACATTGCTATGCCCACGGACGGGGCAGGGGCCAGCGCCTGGTTTTCCGATGTTGCCGCGCAACAGGAGGAAGTTGATAATTTCCTGCATGTTGGCGACCGCGTTTTTATGTTGGGTCATGCCCATGGCCCAGGTACAGATAATACTCCTGGCTTGTTCAGCGATATCCGCAGCCTTTTGAATGTCTTCGCGTGGAATCCCGCTGCCTTCCTCAATTTTTTCCCAGGGTATGTTCCGTGTGATGGTGGCGAAGTTGTCGAATCCTTCGGTGTATTCCTGTATGAACGGCAGGTCGAGAATGGTGCCCGGATTCTTTTCCTCCCGCATGAGCAGTTCCTTCATGATGCCCTTGAGCAGGGCGACGTCGCCGTTGATTTTGATTGGGAGAAACAACGTGGCGATTGGCGTTCCCTTACCCAGCCAGCGGGTGACTTCCTGGGGATGAATGAACCGGGTGGTCCCGGCTTCGGGAAGTGGATTGATGCTGACAATCTGACATCCTCGCCGGGCGGCCTGCTGAAGAGTGGCGAGCATACGCGGATGGTTGGTGCCCGGATTTTGTCCCAGGATGAAGATGGCGTCGGCCTTGTCGAAATCGTCGAGCGTGACAGTGGCTTTGCCGATGCCGATGACTTCTTTTAACGCCACGCTGCTGGACTCGTGGCACATGTTGGAGGAATCGGGCAGGTTGTTGGTGCCATAAAGCCGCGCGAAAAGTTGATAGAGGAAGGCGGCTTCGTTGCTGGTGCGCCCGGATGTGTAGAAGATGGCTTCGTTGGGATCGTCGAGGTCATTGAGGTGCCCGGCGATGGTGTCAAATGCCGTGGCCCAGGAGACGGGATGATAATGCGTATCCTCGCTCCGCTTGATCATCGGACGGATGAGGCGTCCTTGCTGTCCGAGCCAGTAATCCGATTGTCTGCCCAGTTGCTCCAGAGAAAATCGTTGGAAAAATTCTTTCGTGATGACGTTGGTGGTGGCTTCATGGGCGACAGCTTTGACGCCGTTTTCACAAAACTCAGTGATAGCCCGCGTGCCATCGGGATCAGGCCAGCCACACCCTGGGCAATCAAACCCTTGCTTTTGATTGACCGTGAGAAGGGCCTGGCCACCTCGCAGAATGCCGGGTTCGTGCGTGGTGTGTTTGAGGGACGTGAGAATGGCGGGAATGCCACCGGCGCTCCTGGAGGGCGCGTCAAGTTGAAGGTCGTGAGAATCTTCGATCGGGATTTCCCACGTCGGGATTGAAGGGGCTTCCGGTATGTCGCGTTGTTCGTCCACCTGTCTCCTCTAGTTTTTGAGCCTGGTGAGCTTGAATTCGTCCGGAGTCGTGATAGACCGTCATGCGTTGATGGTCTAAAAACCCCACCAGGGTCATGTTGAATTCTTCTGCCATCTGCACCGCGAGTGTGGAGGGTGCGCCCACGGCGGCAACAAACGGGATGCCGCCCATGGAGGATTTCTGCATGAGTTCGAAGCTGGCCCGACCGCTGACCAGCACCACATGGTGATGCAGGGGAAGCTGATTATTGATCAGGGCCCACCCCAGGACTTTATCCAACGCATTGTGCCGTCCGACATCTTCCCGCACACAGAGCAGAGTGCCTTTCTCATCGAACAGTCCTGAGGCATGACATCCTCCGGTTTTCTGAAAGAGTTGTTGCTCGGCGGCCATGCGTTCCGTCAGACCGAATAACATGTCCAGGGTGACGGAAGGGGAGGAGAGATGTTTAATGGTTCGGCCAAATGGATTGTTGATTTTGAGAGCCTCGATGGAAGTTTTGCCGCAGATCCCGCAACTGGAGGTGGTATAAAAATTCCGGTCCATCGTGGCGGTTGTCACCGACACGTGAGAATGCAGCTTCACTCGCACAATATTGTGAAAATTGTGCCCCTCCACGATTGGTCCACAGGGGCGAATCTGTTTGATATCGTCCCATCCGGCGACAATCCCTTCGGTAAACAGAAATCCCGCGGCCAGTTCCATATCCTGTCCGGGAGTCCGCATGGTGATCGAAACACTTTTCCGTTGGGGCTGGCCGTTGGCCCAATACTCCAGTCGAATTTCAAGTGGTTCTTCGATCGCCAACTGATCTGGTCTGGTGTGCGCAAATGGGCAGGCGGAATCGGGGGAAAAGAGCGTGTGCTGAGTCGAATAGAGTTTGGTTGCCATGCCCCAAACCTCTTTATCGTTTATTGGCCAAACCTCGCTGGTCTCAATGATATATCTCTATTATAGCTCCCTTCCTTCTCCTATGCACGGCGGAATTCTTTCCCGGTCGAAGAAGGCCTGACGTGTAGCATTGTAGGCAAGGATTTAACATCGGCTTTGTGTCCATGAGAGCAGCGAAGCTTTTCGCCATGCTAGGAGAAGCATTCTGTCCTTGATCGTCCCTCACCTCAGCTTCATGCCTTGAATGGCAAGATTGTTCCGGTGCCTTATCCCTCCTATCATTGGATGTCATATTTTCTGATACGCGAGTGAAGGCTCAACAGGGGGGAAATGAAAATTGAAGGTCATATCTGCAAAACATGAATCCGTTTTTGGTGGACCTATCATGATGAGACTGGTAGATTTTTCAGAATCTGGTCAATCGGCTGTGGTGAATTTTCGGGGAGCGGAGTTCGGACAGCAATGGTTTGTGGTGCAGTCTGCGCGAACGAGAGCCTTGACGTGATTTCTTTTCACCATTTCCTCATTGTTCAAATAATTTCTAATGGACGTGGCGACAATTGAATTGCCGAGGCGGGAGAAGTGTCCCCACTTTCCAACCGTGAGTTGATCTGTGGGTAGCGCAGAGTTAAAGGCAACCAATGCATCTAATATGTCTAGAATACGAAATCCTTTTATGTGTAATTGCTCCAACAGTGGTTCATACCGTTTCGCCTGGTGGCTGTGGTGCCTTCTGAAATCGCCAAGGTCTGGAAAGATGACAATGACAGGTAAGGATTCATGCCGGAGTGCGGCACAATAGAACTCCTCAAGCAATCTGGTGGTGAGGAGGAAGCCTTCTGAATGCACGGCATAAGACCCTTCAGGTGTCACCACCGGATTGAGCCTTTCCTTCACACTTCGAGTAGCAATCTTCAGGAGACGCATGGAAGGCAGAAGATCCATTGGTCCCGCCGTATATTTTATTTGATAAAAATAATCATGATTCCCGATTTCTCGGAGCACCACCTCATCGTTTCTGAGAAGACGCCAATAATCGCTGGTGGTTTTTAAAGGGTTGTCGAGGAGTACAAGGCTATCGTTCGCAAGGAGGAAGCGTGGTTTAGTATAGAAATTCGTCGCATAGGAAGAATGGTAGAACGGACGAAACACATTCAAATTTCGATAGATGTTTTCAGACATAAACCCAATGAAGACGATATCAGAATGAAACGAGATTCCGTCCTGCATATACCGCATATACGCCTGATCCAACCCATACGCACCGACGCCGAAATTCAGGACCTCCATGCGAGCATCCTGCTCTTCTAATTGATGCTCCCATGTATCCTCGTTCGCAACTTCCTCTCCAAAGGTGAATGAGTCACCGAATGCCGATGCTCGTACGACTTCCGAATGAATAAAATGAGCAAAATCGTGATCTGCTCTAATGCCTTGAGAGTTAATTCTGACGTCCTTCGAGTGAGAATGCGGTTTGGGTGCCCAGCCCAAAATAGGGTGGTGCCCACTGAGGGGGACTTTGTCCTCAAGGCGTTGTTGAATAAGTTGCTTTTGTGTCTGAGAGAGCCGGGAAGCCAGGGGGTGATAGCTCACTCCCTTGCCTTGGAGGAGCAGTAAGCCGAGGTAGGAAATGCCTTCCATGCTGCCATACACCAAACCCGCCAAAAGGATGTATAGCAATACAGACTTTTGTTTGATCATTGAATCATTGATGTATCGGGACTTCCATCTACCTTATTATAAAGGGTATTTCTCAAAAGACCATGAGAAAAAGTGCATCCACCCATATCCTCGGCGAGTGTTACGCCTGGTCATGACTAAACCTGAAGGGCAAGCCGGAACCTGGGCGATTGAAGGACTTTCAGGCTTTTGGGGGGAGGATGAAGCACGTTTGAAGATGTCATTAGGTTGTCGTCTTCGAAACGGTTCCGTTCAATCGGGAAGGAGTCGGTTTTAGATCCATACGCCATATCTGACGGCTGATGGTTTCGCCTCCCGGGCAATAAGTGGCTCACACGGCTCAGAAGCCCGAGAATTTCTATTTGCTGGAAACTTGTCAGCTCTGCTTGGGGCATTCCCATCTGGAGATGGACCTTTGCACTGTACCAAGGTAAACATCGTCGTCCCGGTATATGTTTGTCCTTAATGGAAACGAGTCAGTACAAGAGGTTCCGTCAAATAGTGTGTAAACAGAGTTAGGCGGCTACCTCAGTTTTCGATTGTTTTCCATCCACAAATTCCACTCCGCGATAGACTTCGGCCATCAACTCCGGATGTTTCACTCGACGAAAGCTCTGTTCCGCGACCATGAGCAGTTTCCAAATCACGGCGGTGGCATTGGCCACTGTCTTGTACCGTTTGGCCGCATCCGTGCGTAAGCGGACGGCGGCAACCGGCGACTCCACTGGATTCGTCGTGCGCAGATGTTGCCCATGCGGCTGTGGAAATTGATAAAAGGTCGTAAGCCGGGCCCAATCCCGCTCCAGACCGGTGGCGGCTTCCCTGTGCCCTGTGGTTCACACCACCGCACAAACTGCTCTTTTCGCCGTTCTGCCTCTCGGCACGTTGGCGCATAGGGAATCTGCCAGAGGAGAACCTTGGCTTCCGGTTGTGCGCGCTTGGGAAGTTTGTCGAGCACATTCAGGCTCTTGTGATTCCAACAGCGCTGTTCCTCGACATCCGGATAGCCATTGCGCAGGCCCGCCCAAATCCCCAGATGGCCATCGCCAATTACCAACCGGGGGGTACGTAACCCACGAGCTTTCAGATCCCGTAACACGGCACTCCAGCTGGCGGTGGATTCTCGGTGGCCTGGCACGACAGCAAGGATGACTTTTGGCCCATTGCTCAACGCCGCCACCACCACGAGGAGGGCGGCCTTGTCTTGCTCTAACCCCGCTTTCACATAGAGGCCGTCTACCCAGAGATAGACGACCTCCAGGTCCTCCAGCGACCGGCTTTGCCAGTTCACGAATTCTGCCTGCCAGTGTGTCTTGAGTCGGGCGATGGTGGAACTCGAGAGCGGCGCGTCTGCGCCGAACAATCCACCAAGAGCCAGATCACAGTCACCCTGAACCAGCCCGTGCAGATATAACTCGGGCAAGAGATGATCTACAGCAGTGCTTTTTCGCTTGAAGAAGGGGAGTACACGACTGATCAAGCGTTCCTCGCACTCGCGGACCCGTGGACGCCGCACCATGCTCGTGCCGCAGCCCAAGGTTAACCGCCGTGGTTGGCCATACCCATTCCGGTACCCAGAGGACCCATCGAGGCCGATACGCCGGACAGATTTCTGTCGGCCAAGCAACTCCGTCACTTCCTCTTCCAAGACGTGTTGAAATTGTTGGACATGACCCCGAATCCAGACCTCTAAGGTCTCCCAGGTTGGGCTTGATTCACCAGTCTGCGTTGTGCTCTGCTTCTTCATGGCGGTGCCTCCTTTTGTTAACCGGATTTTCCCGGTGGGTTTCGTCACCCGAGAGGATACACCGCCTCTCTCCTATTTACACACCTTTTGAAGATACCTCCAGTACAATGAGGATTTCTTCCAATTGGAAGTTAGTGTCAACATTAGGAGAGCGTAACGTATCTTATGCCGCTGCAATCGTTTCATCCGGTCGTGCAGGAATGGTTCATGACCCGGTTGGGTGAGCCGACCGAGGTGCAGCGAGCCAGTTGGCCCGCCATACATTCCGGACAGCATGCGATGATTTCCGCACCCACCGGATCAGGGAAAACCCATGTTTTAAGGCAGAATATCTCTTAGCTCATCATGCATGGATTCGGCCAAGTCAAGCACGGTAGGAATGGCAAGATGATGGTGGTCCCTATAGCCAGTATGACCATTTATTCGTGCAGGGCACTTGTCTTCTGGACAAAGAGTTTTTGAAAAATCCATAAAGTGTACTGTTGGAAAGTCACTGGCTGCTTCTTGGTCAAATGCGAAAAATGTTTGGTTGAGAACTTGAATCTTTGGGTCATCACAGTTTGATAACGGAGTTCCTGTCCAGGCTGCCCGCGAAAGGCAAATTGGAATATCCTGGGAGAAACTTGGGGTGTCTCGTATAATCGCGACTTGGGCCCCTGTTCGTTGAATTGTGGCTAGTGTTTCTTTCATCCCCTGGATCCACCATTCAGGGTTAGAATTCGAATCTTCACCAGTGCCGCTATAACTGCTTGAATTACTCAAGATGACCAACAGCGGACGTTCTTTGGCAATCCGTTCAAGTACAAGTTCCTGCCAGGCTCCACATTCTGTATAGGATCGCCCATACGCTGTGTTATAGGGAATAATGTGCGCGGCAGGGCAGGCTGACTTGGTCAAGGAAACCAGCCTATATCCATGCTGTTTTGAAAATGCCTCAATAGCGGGAAACCATTGTGCGGCATGTGAATCACCAAACAAGACAAGGGTTTTTGGGGAGGAGGGTTCCCCATAACTGCATTCTGAAAATAATATTTCAGCGTAGGAGGCATGGCACCCATCCTGGTAAACCGTTGGGATGAGTGATCGTGCTGCAAGGATATCTTTTTGCAGAGGGGTGTTGAGTTCTGCTTTTGTAAAACTTCTAAGCGTAAAGGTCAGGCTAATACCAAAAATAGTTAACGTGGCGCCGAGTGCTAGCCCTTTAAAAGTGGAACGTGCAAGCTTTTGATTAAACCGTATCGGGTTTTCGATGTATTTGTAGGAAAAATTTCCCAAAGCGAGGGACACGGCTACCAACCCCATTCTTTCCCCTAAGGATAGCTCTCCGGTTAAGGACAGGGGAATCACAATAAGAGGCCAATGCCAGAGGTATAGAGAATATGAGATGTCGCCTAACCACCGGATCCAGGGGATTTGGGATAGATCAACGAACCAGTTTTTTTGATGATCTCCAATGAGAACAAGCAGTGTTCCCGCTGTGGGAAGCAAGGCATAAAGTCCGGGAAAGGGTGTTGACTTGTCATAAAGAATGCCTGCGAGAAGTATGGCCCCAATTCCAACCGATACCCCTAGTGTATGTATTGGCTCAGGCAAGTGTATTTTTCTGTGAACAAGAAGAAAACCGAGCGCCCCGGTGGCAAATTCCCAGGCACGAAATGGAGACCCAAAAAACGCCCAGGGCTGGTAAATTCCTCCCATGATTAAACTGGAAAAAAATGAAATGACAAACACCGATCCGATTAAAATAGTCAGTTTGAAAGATTGGTTGCTTCCAGTCTTTTTGAGGGTGGCCAATAAGATGAGAAAAGGCCAGATGAGGTAAAATTGTTCCTCCACAGATAACGACCATGTGTGAAGAAAAGGGTCAGCATTGGTATCCTCCCCTAGATAATCCGTTGCCTGGAACGCAAACCAGAGATTACTGACGTACAATATAGAGACGAAAAAAGACCGAATAAGATTACTCTGCTCGAGGGGGGAAAAAAGAAAAAAACTAACTAAGGCCGTACCTGCCAGCGCTACTGTCGCCGCAGGAAGAAGTCGTCGTATGCGCCGGGCGTAGAAAGCAAGAAATTTAATACAACCGTGTTTTTCCTGTTCAATAATAAGCAGGCGTGTGATGAGATACCCAGAAATCACAAAGAACACGTCTACACCGATATAGCCCCCTTTTAAAAAAGGAAAGCCTGCGTGAAAAACGAGTACCATGGATATTGCCAGGGCGCGAAGTCCCTGGATGTCATTTCTGATGGGATGAGATGATGGTCCACTCATTTGAAGAGAAGAAACATGGAGATTGGTAACGTTTGATTAGGGATTGGGTTGTCATTGATTTGAGCCTACGTAAGGTTACAGCTCGTAGCTTAGAGAAAACGCCACTACACTACACCACCATCATGTTGCATATCGTGGCAAAGTATTCGGAAAACCTGAAAAGGCAGGAGAAAAAGTCCTTGCAGGACGAACGACCCGAATTCATTAAAATGTTTAATCTCGAATTTAAAACAGTTTTGTTAACACCGGTAAAGAGTATACATACATACTGGGGAGACCGGAAAGTGGCGGTCAATGCTTCTTTGGCGGTAAGAGTAACACGCGTCAGTCGGGCCGACAACGTATTTCGTTGCGCGACGTTGTATGCTAGATGCTAACATGTGTCTGTTCGATTGAGCGTTGGTGAAGTGGGTGCGAAAGTTACCTGTTGCAATTTTGGTATAGTTACAAAAAACTTGGTCGCATTTCTACAATTTCCTGACCTCTAAGCCCGACGCTGTCTCTAGCTTTTCCGAGCAGGCCTGTTTTACGTCCATTGACTCTTGACGTCGGCAACCTGAGAATCTGATTAATCCCATGCCGCTGCAATCGTTTCATCCGGTCGTGCAGGAATGGTTCAGGACCCGGTTGGGTGAGCCGACCGAGGTGCAGCGAGCCAGTTGGCCCGCCATACATTCCGGACAGCATGCGTTGATTTCCGCACCCACCGGCTCCGGTAAAACGCTGGCAGCCTTTCTCATCTGCATTGATCATTTACTACGTCAGGCAATTAGCGGGGAGCTGCAGGATGGCGTGCAGGTTATCTATGTGTCGCCGCTGCGGGCGCTGAGTCATGACATTCACAAAAATTTGGAACTGCCGTTGGCGGAGATTAGCGAGCAGGCCCTGTCTGCCGGGTTTTTGGGACCGAGGATTCGGGTAGCGGTCCGGACCGGGGATACGCCTCCTGCGCAACGCCAGCAACAGCTCAAGCATCCGCCTCACATTCTGGTAACAACGCCCGAGTCGTTGTTTCTTCTGGTGACGGCCAAACGGAGCCGCGAACTCTTGACCGGCGTGCATACGGTGATTGTTGATGAAATCCATGCCCTCGCCCCCAATAAACGTGGAGCACATCTGACGCTGTCTCTTGAGCGGTTGGATGCCGTGACCTCCCGGCGGTTGGTGCGCATCGGCCTGTCCGCTACGCAGCGACCATTGGAAACCGTCGCACAATTTCTATTGGGTGAATCCGTGCATCGCGCGAAAGCTCAGCAACCTTCTCTCTTTGACTCCTCTCATTGCCACATTGTGGATATCGGCCATCGTCGGCAGTTGGATTTGCAAGTTGAAGTCCCGAAGGACGAATTGGGCGCGATTGCGACGAATGCCATTTGGTCGGAAATCTATGATCGGATTGCCGACATCGCCGCGCCGCATCGTTCGACCCTGGTGTTTGTCAATACACGCCGGATGGCAGAACGGGTGGCGCATCATTTGGAGGAACGTTTAGGCGAGAACCAGGTGGCCTCCCATCATGGCAGTTTGTCACGCAAGCTCCGGCTGGATGCGGAAGAGCGGTTAAAGACGGGTCGGATTAAGGTGATGGTGGCGACCGCATCCCTCGAGTTAGGGATCGATATCGGTTGTATTGATGTGGTGTGTCAGATCGGATCGCCTCGCGCGATTGCCACCTGTCTTCAGCGGGTGGGGCGGGCAGGGCATCAGGTGGGGGCGGTTCCGAAGGGACGACTGTTTTGTACGACCCGGGATGAATTAGTCGAATGTGCGGCGGTGGTCCGGGCGATCCGGCAGGGGCAATTGGAAACCATTGAGATTCCATTCGCCCCCCTGGATATTTTGATTCAACAGATCATTGCGGAAGTCTCGGCGCAGGAATGGGAGGCACGTGATCTTTTTGCATTGTGCCGGTCGGCCTATCCGTATCGGGAATTAACGTGGGAGAGCTTTGAGTCCTTGTTGCAGTTGGTGGCCGAAGGATTTGTGCCGGGGCGCAGACGGCTGTATGCGTTGATAAGCTATGACCGTCATGAAGGCCGGCTTCGGCCGAAACGTGGAGGCCGGTTGGCGGCGTTGACCTCCGGCGGAGCGATTCCTGAAACGGCGACCTATCAGGTCGTGGCGGAACCGGATGGAACCGTGGTGGGAACGGTAGACGAAGACTTCGCAATTGAGAGTCTGGCTGGAGATATTATGCTGTTGGGTACGACCTCCTGGCGTATTCGAGGAATTGAAACGGGAAAAGTCCGGGTGGAAGATGCGCATGGCGCCCAGCCCAACATTCCTTTCTGGCGAGGGGAAGCGCCGTCCCGATCGCTGGAACTATCTCAGGCCGTGGCCGACGTGCGAGAGGGGATCTTTCAGTTGCTTCAACAGGGTGCCGCTCCCGGAGATGAGCCCCCACGTCATTGGCTTCATGAAGAATGCGGGGTTGGTGCGGCGGGTGCCGATCAATTGCTGGCCTATGTAGCCGGGGGTACACAGATTCTCGGAGGAGTCCCGACACAGACTTGTGTGATCGCGGAACGGTTCTTTGATGAAGCCGGGGGGATGCAACTGGTGCTGCATGCGCCGTTTGGTGGCAGGCTCAACCGCGCATGGGGGCTGGCGTTACGCAAACGATTTTGTGTGAATTTTGATTTTGAACTGCAGGCCGCGGCTACCGATGACGGGTTGGTGCTGTCGCTTGGTGAGCAGCATAGTTTTCCACTGGAGGCCATTTTTGGATTTGTGCATCCCAACACGGTGCGGGAAGTGCTCATCCAAGCCACGCTGGCGACTCCGCTCTTTCTCACACGCTGGCGATGGAATGTGACCCGTGCCTTGGCTCTGTTGCGGTTTCAACGCGGCAAACGTGTGCCGGTGCATCTTCAACGCATGCGGGCAGAAGATTTATTAGCGGCGGCGTTTCCGATGGCTGCGGCTTGTGGCGATAACCATGTTGGAGATATTCCGGTGCCGGATCATCAGTTGGTCCAGGAAACGCTGAAGGATTGTTTGACGGAGGCCATGGATCTGGCGGGTCTGCGCCGGGTGCTTGAGCGAATCGAGAATCAGGAGATTCAGGTGCGGGTGGTGGAATCACCCGTGCCTTCGTTGTTTGCCCATGAGATTTTAAATGCCAATCCCTATGCATTTCTGGATGATGCTCCTCTGGAAGAACGACGCGCGCGGGCCGTGAATCTTCGGCGGACCTCGCCTTCAGCCTTTGACGGGAACATCGGGACATTGGATGCGGCCGCGATTGAGGGGGTGGTTGAAGAAGCCTGGCCGTTGGTTCGTGATGCCGATGAACTGTTCGACGTGCTTCAGGTTCTGGGATGGTTGCCATCGGCAATGGGGGAGGCGTGGCATGCGTTTGGGGAGGCGTTACGGTCGTGTGGCCGTCTCCTGGTGTTGCGGGTGGCGGTTGAGGGACTTCCGGAAACGATAGCCGTTGAGGGTTGGACCACCAAAGAACATTTGACGTGTCTTCAGGCCTTGTTCCCTGAGGCGACGGTGGTGGCCGGTCTACAGGATTCACGTGCTCTATCTGTGGAGGATGAGTCGTCTACGCCGGTATCTGCTGCACGTGATGTCGTGCAAGGCTGGATGCCGCACGTCGGTCCGGTGACGGCTGATGAATTGTCCCGGAGATTACATATGCCTGCACGACTGGTGCAGCAGGCTCTGCTGCAATTGGAAGGAGAAGGTCAAGTCCTTCGAGGTCGTTTTCGGCCTTCCTCGCGGATTGATTCATTGGGCGGTTCTTTGACGAAAGAAGAAAAGAGAATCGGTACCCATGCAGTTGAAGAAGAATGGTGTGACCGCAGTCTTCTCGCTCGTATTCATCGGCGGACGGTTACGTCTTTGCGCCGGGAAATCGAGCCGGTTGCCGCATCGGATTTTATGCGGTTTCTCTTCCGGTGGCAGCATCGAGCGCCTGGAACCCAATTACACGGAGAAGCCGGGCTCCGTGAGGTGATTCACCAGTTGGCAGGATTTGAAGCGCCGGCTTCGGCGTGGGAGCCGTGGCTCTTCACAACTCGTCTGGCTCACTACAAACCTGAATGGCTGGATCATTTGTGTCTGCGGGGGGAAGTGGCCTGGGGACGTCTGACCCCTCCGGATAGCAAGAGCACCCTCTTACCTCTGGTGGGGCCAGGACAGGGAACAGGCCCTTTTGCCCTAGATGCTGGAGCGGCTGTTCCGGCATTCCGGCCACTGACTCCGACCAGGCTGGCGCCCATTAGTTTTTTGCGCCGGCAGGATGTGAGTTGGATCCTGGGTATGGCCAAACCCGGAACATCTGCAGGGCCGCTTGGAGTGGGGTTGCATTTGAGTGGCGTGGCACAAGCCGTTTGGGATTGCCTGGATCGTCGTGGTGCATGTTTTTTTACGGATCTGACCGGTCGAACAGGACATCTGTCTGCGGAAGTGGAGCAGGCCTTGTGGGAACTGGTGGCCAGCGGGTTGGTGACCGCTGACGGGTTTGATCCCATGCGGGCCCTGCTTGATCCTCGACGCCGGCGAGCCGAGGGCAGGGATCGTGCGCGACGGCCGGGGCACAGCGTCGGGCGTTGGGATCTGTTCCAGGGTGATTCCGGGGTACATGATGAGGAGCCGGGAGTTCGGCCTCATCCACATGAGCAGTGGGCCAGGCAATTGGCGCATCGTTATGGCGTGGTCTTTCGGGATCTGCTTAAACGGGAATCATTGCCGGTAACCTGGCGTGAACTGTTGGTGCAATATCGAAGGCTGGAATGGCGGGGTGAGATGCGGGGTGGCCGTTTTGTGAATGGGTTTACGGGGGAACAGTTCGCATTGCCGGAGGCGGTGGAATCGTTGCGGGCGGTCCGCCGTGATATTCAAGCCGGGGCGCAGGAGATTCGTCTATTGGCCGCCGATCCGTTAAATCTGGTCGGCATCATTTTGCCGGGTGAGCGGATCTCCGCTCACACATCCAAACCGATTGTTTTCCGCAACGGTGTGCCGTCCGCCGACATCGTCTCCGTCGTGAGTCTGGCCTGATCGAGCGTGCTGTGACAGACCAGACAGGCCGGAAATCTAACCAGCGATCCATTGGATCCCGGTTCATGGTCCCTGGTCTGGCACTGGCCCTTGTTGGTTGTATCGCCCTCCTTTGGATTCCGGTTCCCTCACATACCATTCTCCTGAAAGCCTTTTACGATTTTTGTCATTTTCCATTATTTGGTGCCGTGGCCATCCTCCTCTTATATCTGGTACGGCAGCTTGGTGAACCCCGAGGTTGGTCTGTGGGAAGACAATATGGCACGGCTTGTATTGGGGCCGTGACGCTGGGTGCATTGACTGAAGGGGTGCAATCGCTCAGTTCGGGTCGTTTTGCGGAATGGGCGGACCTTTATCGGGATGTTTCAGGAGCTGTGGCTGCACTGGGATTTTCCGTAACGTATGATGCGAGATTTACGGGACGTGTGGCCACATGGCGGTTGGCTCCCAGGAAACACCTGGTTCATGCCGGAGTCGGGTTGCTCGTGGTGATAGCCCTGAGTCCGGTGGTTGCCTGGACGTATGCCTATTGGGACCGGGCTACCAGATTTCCTTCGCTCGTTCAGTTTTCTTCCGCATGGGAAATGGTGTTTGTTAAAGGGAACGACTGTACCATTCAGATTGTTCCTCCACCCTCAAGCTAGGAGAAGTCACGGGTCGATACCGTGGGGCACATGGTGTGTTCTCCGGCACACTATCCGGGTCTTCGCCTTGAGGAGCCCTATCCGGATTGGCGAGGGTATTCGCATTTCCGCGTTGAGGTGTATTCCGAATTGCCCGTCGCGCAATCGCTGACCATTCGAATTGATGATGCGCACCATCACCACGAATATGCGGATCGGTTTAATCGGGCTATCACGATTACGCCAGGCCTCAACCATATTCACATCCTCTTGGATGACATTCGTCATGCCCCGCTTGGACGGGAATTGGATCTCGGCACAATCAGGAATGTGATGCTCTTTGCTATACGTCCACCGGAAGAATTCTCCCTGTACGTGGATAATATCCGGCTCGAATAGAGTCGTCAGTGCGAATGGGAATGGAGCCCCTCGCCTCCATGGAGAGCATCTCAATCACCGGCTGGACCATGTCTGGCATTTGCGGTGGCTTCGAACTCAATAATCCTGGAGGATGGTTGGCTGCAGCTGAGTGAAGGTTGGTTTTGTCATCGTAAGCGGCTAGACAATTGGACGCATGTGGGTACAATACAGGCAGGTCCTGCTGTTTCATGTCCCGATAAAATCGTGAATCTGAAAGGGGCCACGCAAAAAAAAATTGTCCTGCGGGCGATTCTCATCTGGAATCTCAACAAAAAGGTGCATTCTCAATGGTATCTGACATCATGAAATTTTCCTCCGCATTTGCTGCTCGATGGGTTTTCTGGATTGTGGTTTGTTTACAATTGGGGCTGGTTGGTTGCCACGTCACGTTAATTTCTTCTTATGATCCGGAAATGGATCGGACGGCCACATCGCTTCAAAAAAAAATGGATGCTTTTTTAACGAGACTCGAAACCCATGCTGGGGAATCGCAAGCTCACTATTCGTGGGATCAGGTCTTTTATGAGAGCTATCTGGTTGAGCTTCGCTCGTTGCGACTGCGGGCACAGAGTGATCCCGCGAATGAGTTCGCGGCCAAGCAGTTGACTCTCATGATGGATAATTTTGAGCAACTCCGGTTGGCCCATGAAGCGGGGCCCCTTCCGATTCCCACGATACAGGCCACGCGAGATTTATTTAATCAAGGTTGGCAGGCTATTATCGCACAAGAAATTGCTAAGCGGAGAGGAGCGGATCCACAGTGATCGGATCCAGGGACAGGGAACGGGAGTGGGCCGGCGTGAAACCTGTGTGGGAGTGTTGAAAAATGCCGCCAGCGGCGTTCTCGCCGTTTGGCTGTGCTCAAGTACTCCTCCGAACGTTCCGCTTGTCCAAGCGGCGGCGGCCTTTCCTTCGAGAGGCCTCAGGACAGGACTGGACGAGCCTTTTTGAACACTCCTCTATTTTCCCCATGCGGGTTTCTGCCAATCATATGCTGCTGAAAAGTCAAATATGAGAAATATTCAACAGTCCCTGAGTGTCGTGGCTCGAAATGTTGGGTTAGCCAACTTGGGAATGTTCTCATGCTGCGAAGTAATCTTGACCGAACTATAGCCCTTTTCTAAGATTTGTGAATGTCGATTTTGCCATTTTCCACAGGTTCATGGCTAAAATCACGGATAAGCGGTCGGTGTCCGCCCTCTCCTCAGAACCCTTCCAAACCATTTGAATCCCCTCGGGCGTTGTTGCCGTTGTCTTTTGGGACGTGTCAGACTGCCACATCGGCTCAAGAACGCCTTTTGTTAGTGTTTCCCAATGGTTATTTGTACAAATATGTTACTTGCTGAATTTTCTGCAATGTCATGCGTGCCAGCAAATGCGCATAGTTCACAGATTCAGCGGATTTGCGGAGGTATAGAGTGGTCCTTCCGGCGTTGAAGATACTGATCGCCGCTATCGCTGGACTGGCGGCCATGGTCGGAACCTGGGACCCTGTCCAGGCTGAACCTTTGGCAGTTGGAGCACCTCCCAGCTTAAGACCGGCTTTTAACGATATTCTGCCCCTGTTTGAGCGGGAATATGCCGTGGCAGTCAATGTCGTATACACGCCATCGAAAACGCTTCTTCAACAAATCGAAAAGGGCGCGCCGATCGATGTGTTCCTGGCGGCAGGGGTTGCCGAAGTTGAGTACCTGTACAAGAAAGGACTGACTCTCAACGGACGCCCAAGGATCTACGCCCAGACGTCACTTGTTCTTGTGATGTCGTCAAACTCCCCGGCTCTGTTTGTTTCCTTTCATGATGCGCTGTCTAACCAGTCCACACGCATTGCCCTTGGGGATCCCCAGACGTCCTCGTTGGGAGGTGTCACCGCCCGGGTGCTGACAAAATTCTATCCGACCTATAAAAGCCGCCCTCACATTCTCTACGGGGCACATAGCGAAGACATCATGAATTTGATTCGCATGGGCAAGGCCGATGTGGGGCTGGTCTTTCGCGTAGATTCGATCTCTAATGGACATATACGTATCAGCGATGAAAACCCAATAGGGGCGTATGTGCCGATCCCATTCGGGCAAGCAGTCGTGTGGACTTGTCGAGACTCCTTACGTTCTGCCGCAGAACAGTTTTCTGATTTCCTGATGACGCCTCGCATCCAAAAGCTCTTGGTTCTACATGGATTCGACTCTATCCCGCTACCTGTGGGGCTCATGCCCATCGAAAAAAAAGAGAGGATATCATGACCAGCAAATCCTTGACCTGGGCCGCTATTATTGTAACCATCGTACTGGTGGGTGTCCCGAACGTCTTCGCCATCGACAAGAATTCCGGCATGCCGGTGGGTATTCCTCCCAGAACCGTTGCCGACTATTTACGTGCAGTAATCATGGCTCACCGGCACTTTTATACCATCCATATCGTCAACCGACTCGAGAAAGAGCGCATTGTCGATGCCTCGGAAAACTGGCAGGCCACACATTCATTGCCCTTGCCGGTGCAACTTCTGCAGGAGACAAGCGAGATGGTTGAACTGACCAGTCCAAACGTCCGCTACCGCCTGATCAGTCAGTGGCCGATCAATAAGAGCAATGCTCCAGCCAATGAATTTGAGCGGATGGCTCTGAAGGAGGTCCAAATGCATCCCAATAGACCGTATTCCAGTACCATCGGGGCCGGCGAGGGACAGGTGTTCGAAGCGGTCTATGCCGATGTGGCTGTGTCTACGGTGTGCGTCCAATGCCACAATTCCCATCCCAACAGCCCCAAATCCGATTTTAAAATCGGTGACGTCATTGGAGGACTATTGATCAGCTTTCCACTGAGAAGTCAGTAAGAAGCCAGGCTGCTTAGGCAAAAGAGGGACATCTTAAGACGATGTGCGCGGAACATTTCGAAATCAGTTTATTTCTGAATCAGTAAATGTCAAACAGAATTCCTGGCCGCCCCGGCTTCGGAGCAGCCCTGGAAGATGACGAGGGCACCGGTGCCCCTGTTGTCGGCCGCACACTGTTTCCTTTCCTGACTCCCCATAACTCACCTCTTTTGGCGATTCGCGCTTTTTTCGAGGTGTCCATTTCAACTAAACCACTTCACAGCAGTCATTGTCTGTCACATGAAATTGAGACTGCTTCCTTTTCCATTGAAATCTTGACCGAACTATGGCCCTTCGCTAAGATCTGCCTATGCCTAGACCACCATTTCCTACGGGTCCCCGGCCAACGCCACGGATGGGTGGGGCTCGTCCACCGGCGGCTCCCGGCACATCCAAGCAATTCGAATCCCTTCGAGCGTCGTTGCTGTTTTGCCCAAAATGTCAGACCGCCACGCCGGCCCGTGAACGTCTTCTTTTAGTCCTCCCTACCGGCAGTCTCTATGAGTATCTCTGTGCCCATTGCGGGACTTCCACCGGTTCTAAAACCGATCAGGCTCAAAGCGAAGTTCGCCTCATCACTCCTTAAACTCCGGTTGGGGCTTGTTCTTCCCCCCGGGGAATCCTCTGAATATTATTCCAGTATCCCAAATCTATGTTTGGGCTTGTGAATTTGTGGCATGACCGGGTGGAACAGGCAGCCCTTCCTGGGCCATGATCCGGAGGGCATTGGTGGTCGGGCAGGGGCCCGGTCGCAGTCGATAATCGAAATGCAACGTGCCTGCTTCAACCGTTTCCTGAAAGTGGGCATTCCGGATCCGACCGTTTCCACTGGCCAATCCTGTGAGTTCCAAATCATGGGTTGAAATCATTCCCAGTCCACGGCTTTGCTGCAGGGCCTGCACAAAGGCTTCGCTTCCGGCCAGCCGTTCGCGGTTATTGGTGCCCCGATAGATTTCATCAATAAGAAAGAGGACCGGGTGAGGATTGGTGCTTTCCACTGCCTCCAGAATAACTTTTAGACGTTTGACCTCTGCATAAAAATACGACAAGCCTTCGTCCAGGGCATCCGTCACTCGTATGCAACAATAGAGACGCAACCAAGTCCAGGAAAATATGCTGGCGCACACCGGACCACCTGCCTGAGCCAGGCACAAATTGATGCCCACCGTTCGCAGAAAAGTGCTTTTTCCCGACATGTTGGAACCGGTCACCAGAAGGAGATGGCCTTCCCCTCGTAACTCCAGATCATTGGTAACGCGATGGGCACGGACAATAAGCGGGTGGCCGAGGCTGCCTGCCGTCAGTCCTTGTGTGTCCGGGGTGGTATTGGTGGTTTCGAGTTGTGGCCAGAGGTAATCGGGATTCAGATAGGCATAACGCGCAAGGGCACCGGCGGCATCCACTGTCCCAATGGTATCCAGCCAGTTAGGAAGTGTCGTGCGAAGACGCGAGATGAGGCGATTGAGTTTTCCGACAAACCACAGGTCCCATGGAACCAGGGCATTGAGGCCTAAATGGACTAGTGGGTGGGCTTTGACGCTGAGTCCCTGACAGATCCGGCTGAGTTGTTTCAGGCTTTGGGTCGGACGATTCTGTTGAGTCAAAAGGGACTGGCAGACCTGTCGCATCGTTGGTTGATGGAGGAAGGTTGATCGTTCAAGTTTGGTAATCACGCTGACAAGTTTTTCGAGTTCTTCATGGAGGGCGAGCACCCGGCCGAAAAGCGGGTGGATCGATCCAGAGAGGAGAAAATAAGTTCCGATATAGAGAGTCAGGGGAAGCAGCCAAAAATTGGGAGCCCCCGTGAGGAGCGTCCAGAGTCCCAGGACGATGGTGAGACTCGTCAGCGCACATGCTGCGTAGATAATCAGCGGCAAATGCCTGATGGAGACGGGTGCTTCGAGCAAGGAAATAATGCGGCTTCCATTCAGCCGATCGGAGCTAATGAGCCGGTTGGCTAAAAGACAGCGATCTCTCAAACGGGAGAGTGGAGTGAGTTCTCTGACCAATGTCTGCCTGGTTGTCCATGATAGCCCGTCCGATTCGGGAAGATTGGACTGAAAAAGCCAGTTGGCGAGGCGGTGTTGACCTATGGAGGAAAAGGTGGTGTCGATCAAAGCCAGTAAGGAATGCGGACCCGTGAGGTCGAGGTCTATGGCGAATGGATGTCGCTCAGGAGCCCGGTGTTCGTAGGCGGAGATGTGTGGCCAATCTAGTCGGAGTCGAGCCAGGCTGTCTTTTTTGATTTCCAACCAGAGCTGTAATCGATGCAACCGGGATTTCAATCGCTGGTGAAACCAGGATATAGTGAGAAATCCAATGAAGAAGATGAGCAGGAGGCCATTGCCGGTATGAAACCAGGCTTGTTGATACACGCCGATCGTGATGGCGGCCCCCGCTAGGAATGTTCCCATTCTCCACCGGCTGAATTGCCGGCTGACGATGGTGCCTTTCGCCTGCATCCGTTCGGTGCGGTGAATGAGGCGAAGAATCGCCTGTTCTCGTTTATCAGTGGTGGTATGTTTCATAGGGCCTGCGGACATTACCGGCTCCGGGTAATCCCGTCAATAACGTGGAATTTCGTGATGTGGCGGTTGAACCATACGGTCAGGCGCGTTCTCATGGGACAGAGCCCTCAACACGCCCCTTGCACCATCCCTGGACGGCGCCTATTTGATGAAGAGGACTTTTTGTGACTTTCCGCTGAGGACTGGGTGGCAGGAGGCGCGGACTTTTATGAAACTTGCTAACGATGGAATAGGTCTTATGGATGCTGTTGTCTTTGAAATCACCATTCCCATTTCCGTGGATGCCGCTGAGTTGGCGGGGATACTCGATTGCCAGGAATTTCTTGGAGCATGGGACGCGGAGGGATCCACCGTCCTGTATTGGAGTAAGAATGGAGCAGAGATTCTTCAGCGGGTCAGGGCGGCGGTCAGCGTATTGGGTGTGACTCTTCCGGAAGGGGCCCTCCGGTTTCATCCGGTAAAGCCTCAGGATTGGAATGCCACATGGGCCGCGTCTGTTCAGCCCATACGCATCGGCCGTCGAATTGGCATTCGCCCGAGTTGGGCCACCATGGAGATGCCCGAGGATGGAGTGGAATTGATTATCGATCCCAAGCAGGCGTTCGGGACCGGTCATCATGCCACCACCCAAATGATTCTTGAATGGTTGGAAGGGGTCACGTGGGTTCCAGGCATGCGGGTGCTGGATGTGGGAACGGGGAGTGGGATTCTTGCGATGGCGGCATTGCGCCTGGGAGCGGCCAGTGCGTTGGGAATTGATGTGGATACGACGGCGCTCGACTGTGCCAGGGAATACGCAGTGGTAAACAATATTCAAGAAGCATTGACACTTTCCTCTGCCCCGCTGGCCACGCTTCCGGCCCAATCATTTGATGTCATTCTGGCCAACCTGGATCGCAGAACGATTCTTCACGTCATCGATCAATTTGCCAGGATGCGGGGTCCGCACACGCAGTTGGTGGTATCCGGGCTGCTGGAGGAAGATGAATCTGAGATTGTCCGACAGTGTGAAGGGTACGGATGGTGTCGACGCCATGTCAGGGAGTGGGATGGCTGGTTAGCTATTCAGTTTGGAGTCGCGTCTCCCGACTCGTCATCTTCAGGCTGAGACTCCAGGAATGCAATGAGTGCCTGGTAGGTGAGTTCCCGGACTTCCGCTTTCGACCCGGTGCCCTGGTCCAGATTTTTTCTCAACCAGACGGTTTCCGAAATATGCGTGGTTGCCTTATTGCACAATGTCCACATCTGATGAAGAAACTCGATGGGAAGGCCAACCTGGACGCCTTCTGATTCAATGCGGTCATCCAAAATAGCCAGGAGATCTGAGATTGCCTCGTCAGCCCGATAGGGTTGGGAAGCAAATCCGAAGCTGGCATGAGCGGCTTCCTCCTGTTTGGCTTGCTCGACCAGGTCATGCATGTATTCCTTGAGCAGACCAATGATACGTCCGGAAATTCGCATAGGGGTCGTGGGGAACTCTCTCTGAAATAATTGATCAGATGAAAAGAAATTTTTTGAGATATGGGGATTCCGGCTCTGATGATGACGGAGAGCCCATCGTTCAATCATCAAAGAGGGTATCGACGTCCGGCTTTACCACGCCGGGAGGGAGTCCTGGCTTCCAGTCTCCGTATTTTCCATCAGGACGATGGAAGTATTGATTGTGTTGGCGCTTGATGATCCAATCCTCACCGTCGGCCCACAATTGTCGAATTTCTTCCTGCTCCATGAATTCCGGCCTCCTGTCTTGTGAAGTCTACTAGGGGGAGATGTGATGCTGATGCATGCGATACAGGTATCTTAAATAAAACCGTTCTCTTCGGGCAATTCACATTTTTGACGAAGAACATTGGTGCGGGGAATTTCCTCTGAGGGGACTATGGCCTAGGATCCGAAATGCACGCTCAGAGACGCCAATTAAGAATAATCACGGGAGTAGGCCTTTTCACTTCCATCTAGGTGCCGGTCTGCCATGACGTTGAAGCAGGGAAGCATGAAAATTGCGGTGATTGGCGGGGGGCCGGCCGGTCTGATGGCTGCTGAGGCGGCGATTGCCGAGGGCGCATGCGTGGATTTGTATGACGCCATGGCCTCCGTCGGTCGAAAATTTCTGCTGGCGGGGAAGGGTGGGCTCAACCTGACACATTCTGAACCATTAGAGAGATTTTTTGCACGGTATGGCGCCCGGCAGGGGCAGTTCCAATCCTTGCTCGCCGGATTTGGCCCGGATGCGCTACGCGAGTGGGCACATGAACTGGGTGTTGAGACGTTTGTCGGATCATCCGGCCGGGTATTTCCCACAGATCTCAAGTCTGCACCTCTTCTGCGCGCGTGGCTGCGCCGGCTGCGCCAGCAGGGTATGGCGATTCACGTGCGGCATCGCTGGGCTGGTTGGACCGAGAGCGGATCCCTCCGGTTTGCCACGCCCCAAGGGGACCGTCTCGTTTCTGCTGATGCGGTGGTATTGGCGTTGGGTGGTGGCAGTTGGTCCAGGTTCGGCTCAGATGGAGCGTGGGTGCCGTTGCTCGCCGAACAAGGTGTTTCCATTGAACCATTCAAACCTGCGAATTGCGGGTTTAATGTGGCTTGGAGTCCGCACCTTCGCGGCCGCTATGCCGGTCATCCCGTGAAGCCGGTTGCCGTTGCGGGAATCACTCCCGAGGGCGTTGAGTTCCGGCAACAGGGCGAATTCGTTCTGACGGAGACCGGTCTTGAGGGAGGCGTGATCTATGCGATCTCGGCATGGATGCGCGACGAGATTGGGAAAACCGGCACGGCGCTTCTTCGATTGGATCTGGCGCCCGACCGTGATGTGTCGCGGCTCATTTCAGATTTATCACGGCCGCGTGGTTCACGCTCAATGGCCAGCCACCTGCAGCGCCAGGTTGGTATTTCAGGGGTAAAAGCCGGCCTTTTGAGGGAATGTGTGTCCAAACAAGACTTTGCTGACCCTGTGCGGCTCGGGGCGGCCATCAAATCGCTGCCCGTGCGTCTCGTCGCGCCCCGCCCGTTGGAGGAAGCGATCAGCACGGCGGGCGGAGTGGTCTTCGAAGCCTTGGACCAGCGATTGATGATCCGTGCCTTGCCGGGAGTATTTTGTGCGGGAGAGATGCTGGATTGGGAAGCCCCAACCGGTGGCTATCTTCTGACTGCGTGTTTTGCCAGTGGCTATGCTGCGGGTGTCGGGGCCGCAAGGTGGCTGCAATCGACGCGGAACTTCACTTTGGTCACAATCTGACAACCGCCAATTCACTGGAGTGCTATGGGCATAGACTCTTTCTCGTTGTTCCACCCAAATGGGGCATGTCTCTCACCTGGGTAAAAACAAGGTAAAAATTCTACGCCCAGGCGTTGGCATGAGCATTTATTTTGGTATAAAATATTTTTTTATTTCTCTATCCCCTTTCATTTCCTGGAGTTCATCAGAGTAACGCACAAAGGACTTGTACAAGATGACCGTTACTCATCGAATGCTTTACATTTTATTTGCTACTTTGCTGCTCTCCTGGTTGGTGATTCCCGGAGTCTGGGCTGAAGAATCTTCTCAGGTTCTGACAAAACAGGCGATGGAGGAGTGCCAGGAGGGGAGAAGGGCGAAGGAGGAAACGGTTCGGGTTGATCATTTTGAGCGGGGCCGGAAGTTGGCTGAAAAGGCTGTGGGGCTGGACGAGGGGTCAGCCGATGCGCATTTTGCGCTGTTCTGTAATATTGGCGAGCGCATGCGCGCCAACGGAGAAGTTCTTTTCTCGGTGTTTGAATATGGACGGATGATGGAAGCTCTGGACAAGACGCTCTTGCTCAATCCTAATCATATGGATGCCCTTTCTTCTAAAGGGACCATCCTCATCGAAGTCCCCGGGTTATTTGGAGGAGATTCTGAAAAAGGCGAAGCGATGCTGCGGCACGTAATTCAGCAGGATCCTCAATCCATTAATGCCCGCATGGTGGTCGCGCGTTCCTGTGCCGAGCGGGGTGAGGATCAAGAGGCTTTTGATTTAGCGAAAAAGGCGCTCGAGCTTGCCAGGGCGGGGAACCGGGATGATCTCCTCCCTGAGGCTGAGAAAACATTTTCGGAAATTCAGACGAAACTGGCTTCCAAGTAAATTACAATTCCGTTTTTGTCCGTGGCCGGTTGGGACGGTATCACTCTTCAAGCATTGTCGTTTTATTCTCCGCAATCTTCTCCTATTCTCCGGTCCATTGTCGCAGCCGTGTTAGAGGCAATCCAGCTTCCGGACTCTCTATAAGCAAGATAGGGTGACGTGCGTGGATGTATCCAACGATTCAGGACGCATGGCCACAAGTCATCCGCATGCAGGTCTTCCCGATTATCTGGTTCACGGGTTATCTATTCTCTTTGTTGGAATTAACCCGGGTCTGCGTTCTGCTGAGGTCGGGCACCATTTTGCCGGCCCATCCAACCGGTTTTGGAAATTGTTGTTTGACGCCAAGCTGATTCCCTTTCCTATGACCTATCAGAATGATTGGCAATTGCCCGAATTCGGATATGGACTTACCAATCTGATTGCCCGGCCGACCGCCGGTGTTCAGGATTTGGAAAAACGGGATTTTCTGGAAGGGCATCAGGCATTAGTGACAAAAATCACGATCTATCAACCTCGACTCGTGGCCTTGTTAGGAGTCAGTATGGCTCGTATGCTTCTCCGGTCCAAGAAGGAGGCGACTCTGGCTGTCCAACGGTTGATTGATCACCCTATTCAGGTTGGCCTGCAATCTCTTGCCCTTGGGGGTGCTCCTGTCTGTGTGTTGCCGAATCCGAGTGGAAGAAATGCCCATTATTCTTATCAGCATATGAAAGCCTTGTTCGGTGAGTTGAAGGATTGGAGCCAATCTGCCTGAGCCGAAGGTCTGGCGGGCAAATTGCCCACACAAACCAGTCGTTCCCATCCTGAACAGAAGAATACATGGATCTCATGGCTGAGGTGCTCAAAGAAAAGTCTCACATACCTGTGCTCTTGTTGAATAACCGTGAGAGAGTGAGTCGGTTCGAAAAATGAGTGTGGTGACGCGCTATGCGGGCCATTCTGAAACGCTGGGGGTACGGATGACTGATAAAAGGTCGATTCTCATTGGACTCGTTTTTTTTGTAGGGCCTGGCTGGTTCGCGGGGTTGGGAGAGTCTTCGGCCATGTCGATTGCCCAGGCCATTGAACAGGCCAAGGTGGCGACAGTCGGGATACTGCAGGCTGATCAACTTGAGGTTCCAGAAAATGATTATGGGCTCCCGGTCAGTATTCGCGGATCGGGCATCCATATTGGCCGGGGCGTGATTGTGACGGCACGGCATGCGGTAGAGCGAACCGAGGGAGGGAAAGTCATCATCCCGGACACCATTCATGTGGTGACGGACGACCTTTTTGAATTGCCGGCCACTCGCCTGGGAGCCAATGCTTACCTGGATGTGGCTGTGTATCAACTCCAGGGTGCCGAATCGGATTGGCCACAAGCGCATGTCACCTTTGCCGATGAGGATGTGACATATGGCGACCGGGTCTTTACGGTCGGGTATCCACTGGGTTGGGGCCCGGCGATTAACTTTGGCACGACTGGAAATCCCAATACGTTTTTGCCGACGGTGAACAGTCGATTAATGCAGGTGGATATGTCCGTGTGCAGTGGCAATTCCGGCGGGGGGCTATTGAATCAACATGGCCAACTGGTCGGGGTCATGCATGCCATCATTCAAACGGAAACGCAACATGACGATCGACGGTGTGCCCGATTGGCTTTTGTGCTTCCTGGACCCTTGGTTCAACGGGTGGTGACAGCCGTCTTAGCGGATAGGGTTCCGGGGTTTTCGGTGCTGGGGATTCAGCTCCAGACATTGAGGATGGGAAGTCGTTGGGCGCTGGTCGTGGCCAAAGCGACCGGTCCCTCACGCCATGCGGGATTTCAAAAAGGCGATGTGTTGGTGGCCATTAATGATGTGCCGATTACCACACCGGCACAATTGAAAAATTATCTGATTGAGCGAACGGAACCCGGCCAGGTTGTCGAGCTCAGGGTTCAGCGTGGAGATTCTCAGGAGCTGCTCTCGGTTACGTTGGGTCGATCCTAAGAGGGCGTTCGGATTGAGAATAAATCCGCTTCATGTGTTTGGCTTCCTGCCAGCGGCTTGCCTGTCTTTGTGGGGTTCCCACCTTTTTATGTCAGGTCTTCAGGCACAAGGGAGTCCGTTTCGTCTTCTCGGGCAGATATTCCTCAACCCTATTCTTTTTCCTTCCTGTTGACCCTTCCTCTGATTTTTGAGAGTTCATGTCTCATCCAGGGAAGAGGCCGAGGGAGCAAGTCAGGCCGTTGAAAGGTCATGAATCAGGCCATAATTCTCAAGATTCTCTCTAAATGATCCGATAGACCCACCAAAGCCAAAAAACATGGGGTAATTTACCTGCGAGAGGGTCATGGAAAAAGAAGGAGTACTGCCTAGCCATGATTATTAAAGAACGAAACATGAATGGCTTGCCGGTCGTGAGTCTTTCAGGAAAGTTGGATATTTTTTCAAAAAATGCCTTTAAGGAGACTGCAGAAAAATATACAGACTCGAATTCACAAGGGCTTATCCTGGATTTTCAAGGGGTGACCTTTTTGGATAGTGTGGGGTTAGGGGCTCTGGTGCTCCTTGCCAAGAAGTTCCTGAAACTCAAAGGCCGCATGATTATTGTGAATCCTCAGGATCCGGTGAAAACCCTATTATCCGAAATGCATATGGAAAAGATCATTCCCATGTACACAACGGATCCGGAATTTTCGACATTTTCTGTGCTTTAGCTCTCCTATCTCTCCCTCCTTTTCTTTTCCCAGTTGGCTGTTTTTGGTGAGGAGTCCTCCGGGATTCTCTGACGGGTCACCCATCTGTTCTTACCTGACCACATCCAGCTCATGGGGAGGAGGAGGTCAAGCATCCTCCATGCCGAGGCTATCAGGCTCCACTATCGGCGTTGGGGTCTGTCTCCGGGTGTGATGAAGGGGTAGTCAACGGAGGGAGAATTCCAGTACAGTAGAAGGAGATTTTCGAAAGAGGACACAGTTTTTGTAAACGGATAGCTTCCTCCTCTCTAACCTGTTCAGGTTTTTCTCGTAGGTCCATTTTCACAACGGTTCATCTCTGATCTGTGACTCCTCCTCTTCATTCCTTTCAGTACGATGTGATTGTCGTGGGCATGGGGCCTGCGGGGGCTTCGACCGCATATGAATTGAGCCGATTGGGAATGTCCGTGGTGGCGTTTGATAAGCAGGTGCATCCCCGGTACAAAATCTGTGGCGGAGGGCTCTCAGCTAGAATTGAACGAATTCTCCCGGCCGATTTCAAAGCGATTATTGAGGGGACGGTGTATCGTGTGCAATTTATTTACGGGGGAACGGATTCCTTCATTGTCGAATGTTCGCGTCCCGTGGCCTACATGGTTATGCGCCAGACCTTCGATCAATGGTTGGTCGAGAAAGCCCGGCAGGCTGGAGTAGAGATCCGGGAAGAGGAGTCTGTTGTCGCCATTCAGGAATTAGAGGATGGGGTCGAAGTGACCACAGGGAAAGGACGGTATCGCGGCCGGGTGGTCATCGGAGCCGATGGAGCGATGAGTGTGGTGGCTCAACAATGTTTTCGGGGGCGAGAGGTCGGAAATATTCCTGCCTTGGAAAGTGAATATCATGGAGACACACCTCATGCGTTTCAGCGCACACAAACCGTACTAATCAGTTTACGCGCAGCGAAAAAAGGATACGGCTGGGTCTTTCCGAAGGAAAATGGATTATCGCTGGGTGTGGGCGAATTTATTCGTGGCAGAAATCGTCCTAAACGCAGTTTTGAGGATTTTATCAATCATGAATCCGCTTTAGCGGGGCTTGCGATTCCTTCTCCACTCGGGCACCCCCTCCCAATTGCCCATCATCCGGCGTTTCGCCCTGGGCATCGGTGGACCGGTAGCTTGGTGCGGCATCGGGCCGTGTTGGTTGGCGATGCCGGTCATTTGGTTGATCCGTTACTGGGAGAAGGTATTTATTATGCTGTTCGATCCGGACAATTGGCGGCAGCCAGTGTGGCCTCCTCCATACGGGATCCAAGACATCGGTTGGAGGAATATGAAAAGAGTGCGGAAGCTGAATTCGCACTGGAATTTCGAGTAGCTTCTCGATTAGGAGCCATCATTTATGGATTACCTCGATCTTGCCATTGGTGGGCGGGCCGGACCTTTCCCGACGCCTATCAACGGGTGCTCGGGCGCTATTGCGAACTCTTACAGGGAACGGAAACGTATCAGACGCTTTGGGCCAAAATTCTCCAACGACTGAAACGTCCATTTGGGTGTTCATAACCAGGGATGTGAAGCGTAAGAATGGTGGAGAGGACAGGGAGTGATGATGGTCTGCTGTTGGGATAATGATATTCGAGGTTAGCCCTGACCAACGCCGCTCGGCGTTCATGCCATTTCAACAGACGAGTGCGCGAGGTGGTCCTTCAGCAAGCAGATCCTGCGGGCTGGTTTCTGGCTTTAGAGGGAGAGATGTTGAAACGGGTCCTTTTCTGCGTGAGTCCGGTCTGGCAGGAATGGAGTCGTTCTCCATGTGGGAAAGTGAAAATATTGATGTCCTAGTTTATGAAGGTCGGACTTTTAAGGAGTGTGATACGTATGTCAGCGCTGATTTATGGACAGAAGCTTACCAAAGCCTATGGGACCAAGCGTCTCTTCCAGGAACTGACCCTAGGCGTTTCAGAAAAAGACCGGATCGGAATTATCGGGCCGAATGGATCGGGGAAAAGTACACTCCTTCGAATTTTTGCCGGGCTTGAACAGCCGGATGAGGGAAGAGTCACTCGACGGCAGCATCTTCGCATTGCCTATATTCCCCAACAGGCTGATTTCGATTCGGAGTCTACGGTCGCCGAGGAAATTGAACGAGCGGCCTTGGCTTCCGGCCTGCACGCCCACGATTGTGTGGCTCGAGTGCAGGAGACATTGGGACGCATGGGGTTTGCTCAGGGTGATCAGCTCGTAGGTCCTCTTTCAGGCGGATGGAAAAAACGGCTCGCCATTGCCTGTGGGTTTGTTCAGGCGCCCGATGTCATGCTGGTGGATGAACCGACGAACCATCTTGATCTGGAAGGAATGCGTTGGTTGGAGCAGGTGATGGCCCAGGCTCCATGGCCTTGGGTTATGGTGAGTCATGATCGATGGTTTCTTGGGCATGCGACAAATAAGATTGCCGAAATAAATCGGAGATATCCGGATGGGATATTTCTTGTTCCGGGAGGCTATGAGGAGTTTCTGGTTAAGCGGGAAGAATTTCTGAATAGCCAAACTCAACAGGCTCAGGCGTTGGCCGGAAAAGTTCGGAGGGAAGAAGAGTGGCTTCGTCGAGGTCCCAAAGCTCGATCCACAAAAGCAAAGTCCCGCATAGATTCTGCCCACGCGTTGCAGGCTGAATTAGCGGAGACCCAGGTGCGCTTGCGACAAGAGGAAACCTCCATCGATTTTGTCGGTTCGGGTCGTCGCACAAAACAGTTAATGGTTGTCCATCAGCTCCGAAAGACGTTTGGCCCTCGAACAATTATCCAAAAATTGGACTGGGTCATCTCACCGGGAACTGCCACCGGGGTCTTAGGGCATAATGGCTCGGGGAAGTCCACCCTGTTGAAATTGCTTGCCAAGGAATTGGAGCCTGATCAGGGAAGCGTGACGTATGCGGATAAATTGCAAGTCGTATATTTTGATCAAAATCGTGATCAACTCGATCCAAAGATGACCCTGCGGCGGACGTTGTCGGATTCGGGACATACCGTCATGTACCGGGGCCAGACCGTGCATCTGGCTGGATGGGCCAAACGGTTTCAGTTTCAGCCTGAACAATTAGATCTCCCTATTGAGTTGCTTTCCGGTGGCGAGCAGGCCCGGGCGGTCATTGCCCGCTTAATGCTGCAGTCCGCCGACGTGTTGATTGTGGATGAGCCTACGAACGACTTGGATATTCCGACGCGAGAAGTGTTGGAAGAAAGTTTAAAGGAATTTCCCGGAGCCTTGATTCTGGTCACCCATGATCGGTACATGATGGAGGAAGTCTGCACGGATTTTGTCGGATTAGACGGGCAGGGAGGATACGGGCAATTTGCCGATTATGGACAATGGGAATCCTGGCTTCGCCGGCAACGATCAGGTAAAGATCAGACCGGCACTCAAACAAAGAGTGTCCGTGCCACGGCTGAACGGCCAAAAGCAAAAAAACTTTCGTTTCGTGATCAGCAGGAGTATGACACGATAGAAAAACGGGTCCTTGATGCCGAGGCGGTACTCGAATTGTGCCGAATTGAAACGGAAAATCCCAAAATTGCAGCAAATCATCTCAAGCTTCAAGAAGCCTATGAAAATCTCAAGTCCGCCGAACAGGAAGTGGAACGCTTGTATACCCGATGGGCGGAACTTGAAGCCAAGCAACAGGCGTAGAGTACAATGAACATATGAGCGCCTGTGAAACTTGGTCGTAATCCGATTATAAGTTGACCCTGCCATGAGGCAAAAGAGAGTCATGACATGAAGATCCTCTCGAGTATCATTCTGAGACTAATCATGATTCTCCTGCTCTGTTGGGGAGGGGTAGCATGGGCCGGTTATGAGGATGGAGAGGAGGCATATTTGCGAGAGGATTTTCCCGCCGCGCTGTCTGAATGGCGACCCTTAGCGGAAGAGGGAAATACCGAGGCGCAAAATATGTTGGGCTATATGTATCGGTATGGGCAGGGAGTGCCACAGGATTTTGAGCAGGCTCGATTGTGGTATCGCCGGGCAGCCGATCTGGGGAATGCCAGGGCTCAGAACAATCTCGGGGCGATGTACCGCCAGGGTTTGGGTGTTCCGCAGGATTATCAAGAAGCCTTTCGTTGGTTTCTGCGGGCCGCCGAACAGGGCAATGGTGGTGCGCAAAATCATGTTGGCCTCATGTACTATAAGGGAGAAGGGGTACGGCAGGATCTGGTGCAAGCCTATATGTGGGCATATCTGGCAGCACAGCAGGGCCTGGATCCGTCCATCCAAGCTTTAGATCTCCTCTCGCAGGAGATGTCCGCTGCTCAGATCAGCGAGGCAACAGATCTTGCACGGAAATGGAAACCCAAAGGTGAAGAGGTTGCCCTTTAGACATTAGACATATGTCGGATCCCCCCTGCATTGAGATGTGAGTTGTTCCCCTTGCCCATTTGCCGTGAGTGATTCCGGTCGTTGAGAGGTCAGGACTCTGAAAGATGTGATGTGATTGGAAGGTTAGGCGTTAATTCCGCGACTGCAATCTCTCCCTGTATTTGACTCCCTACCAGTGGAGTGCTACCCTGATCTACGGTGCAAGCGATGGTGGTTCTCCTGCCTTTCCTGCCTTATCATTCCAGGGGGGATTGATCTCGACGATCATTTCGTGAGGGAGCATGGCCTTCATTCCTCCTCGCTTTCCCTGCCGTTCGACAGGACGGTGTGAGTTCTTTCTCATGATTAGCAAGGTTCTTTACACAGAAGGAGGCTTCTAATGAAGCTGACAATGAAGTGGGGTGGTAAGGTTAGAAATAGAAAAACATTCAAACCTGAACCGAAAATCCGTTGGGATCTCCTTGGCCTCGCTGACCCTTCTAAAGAAAAAATTCCCATGCCGATCGATGAGGTTCGCCGACAAGTTCTAATGATGTCGAGTCCTGGGTTCGATCAGGATAGCGCGACTCGCCTTGATGTGGTGCCTCAAAAAATTTCCCGTTCCTCGACCTCGGGAAAGCCATTGTCCAAAGCGCGCAGGGAGTCCACGTAACGCAGGTAGGCTCCTTGGCTGGCCGAGAGTCGGCACATGGAGACTCGTGAGGGCCGGTGCCTCAAACTAGATCGTCCGGCATATTGGTAGAGCCTAGGAAAGCTTCCCAGCTCAACCAACGATGGAGCCGGAGGCGTGAAATCCTATTCGAAAGGAGGAAGATCAATGGGACGACCGACAAAAGTGACCCAGGCCAAACGAAATCGTGAGATGGTCAAAAGAATGAAGCAACAGGATAAGGAGGCCCGTCGTGAGCAACGGAAGTCAGAAAGCGAAGAATCTCCTCGAGTGCTTGATGGGGAAGATCCGGATTTAGTTGGGATACGGCCAGGCCCGCAACCACCCCAATACTAGTGAGTCCTGCAATTTCTCACTGATCCTTCGATCCCGATACCCGTTTTCTTCTTGGGACGCTTTCCCAAATCCAGGCGTGTTCAGTTAAGGTTGGCATTATTATCCGAAATCCCTGCCTTCATCTTTGTTCCTGTTATCTTTGGTCCTCTCTTCATGGCATAAAAACGGGCATGGCAGTGCACCAGCATTATGTATTCCATGGTGTAGTGGCCTCATTCCTAAACAGGTCTATTGGAATCAGATGTTGGCTACAAGGAACGCGAGGATGACCCGGAATCCTTCCAGGCTATTTTAGGTAGCCTCATTGCCCGTAGCTCCTGTCCTGTTCCTGTCCATCCGAGTGTGGCATGTTCCTGATAGAAGTTTATGTAGAAGGTTGGACCGCTTCATGCTGCCAGGCATATTGTATTCGATCCAACTCTTGGTGGAGAGCAGATAATTTGAGACGGACCATCTCAAACGATTCATGGCGATCATGTTGCTCCAATGCCAAAGCCAACTCGGCCAATTTTTGCACTCCGACGTTTCGGCAGATGCCCTTGAGCCCATGTGCCGCTAGAGTTAAATCTTCCCAATTTTCTGTCGTGACAGCCTCTTGAACCTGCGAGACGCATTCCAATGCTTCGCGAATAAAATTTTTCAGGATTTTGCTCACAAATTCGTTTCCCCCCAATGTACGCCATTCGGCCAACCTCTCAGCATCAAACGGTTGAGTTTCGCTAGATACGGGTTTGAATGAATCGGAATGCGTGGGGGAATTTCGAAGGTGTACGCCGTCGTCACTATGATGGAGTGGTAGGGCCGTTCGTTCTTCTCGTGGTAACCAGCGATGGAGCATATCCCGGAGCTTATCCGGTTTAATGGGTTTGGTTAAGTAATCATCCATTCCGGCGGCAAGACATTTTTCTCGATCCCCGGACATGGCATTAGCCGTCACCGCAATTATGGGGGTATGGCGTTGTTCTCCTTCCAAGGCTCGAATCGCTTTGGTGGTCGCATATCCATCCATGTCCGGCATTTGGCAGTCCATCAGGATGAGGGCAAACGGCCTTTTCTGAAGAGTTGCAATCGCGGCCCTACCATTTGACACCACTTCCACCTCATGCCCGAGTTTGTGTAATAAAAGTGTAGCCAATTCCTGATTCACCGTATGATCATCTGCCACAAGGATGGTACTCGGTTGCTGTTTCGTGGAAATGTCTTTGAATGAATGCAAAGTAACCAAAGTTTCCTGATTCGCCATTTCTGTGGGTTGTTCGGGGGCCATCACAGCTACTAAGCTTTGTTTCAGTTGTATCTTTCGGACCGGTTTGGTCAGATACGCCTGAAATCCCGCGCGTTGCGCCTCTCTGGCATCACCGCGCCTTCCGAGCGAGGTCAAGAGGAGGCAGCGAACATTCTGAATTCTGGGGTCAGCCTTGATGGCTCTGACTAATTCCAGTCCGTCCATGTTGGGCATATGCATATCGAGAATAGCCAGATCAAAGGGTTTTTCCCGGGCCACACCGGCTCGAAGCACCGCTAAGGCTTCCATACCGGAAGACGCAGAAGTCGCGCGCATACCCCAATCCTCCGCATACTGGGCTAAGAGATGCCGGTTGGTATCATTGTCATCCACGCAACACACTCGAAGCCCTTCCAGAATTGTTTGATCGGTATCAAAGGGAGACGGTAGGTCTTGCCAGTATTTTTGGAGACGAAGGGTAAACCAGAAGACACTTCCCTGTCCCAATTGACTCTCTACCCCTATGGTACCCCCGGATAACTCCACAATGCGTTTACAAATCGCCAGCCCCAGTCCTGTTCCCCCGTATTTTCTGGTCGTTGAGCTATCGGCTTGGCTGAAGGATTCAAATATTTTCTTCTGAGCTTCCGGGGAGATTCCCACGCCGGTATCTGAAACCTGAACGCGAATATTGGTGTCATGCTCTCCGTCTTCCAGGCGCATGATCTGTACTCCAATCTCACCATGTTCGGTAAATTTGATGGCATTGCTCAGAAGGTTGAGTAAAACCTGACGAAATCGTCCGGGATCCCCCATGACTGTCGCATGGACATCGGAGGTGACCCATCCCACCAATTCCAGCCCTTTTTTCAGGGCTCGTTCCCCGACCAGTTCCAACGTTTCTTCCACGGCCTGACGAAGATCAAAAGGAATGGTTTCAAATTCAAGTTTTCCGGCTTCGATTTTCGAAAAATCCAAAATGTCGTTCAGGATTGTGAGCAGGGATTCTCCCGAATTTCTGACCGTGGTGGCATAGTATCGCTGATCCTTTGCCAACTCGGTATCCAGCAATAAATCAGTCATGCCAATAATTCCATTCATCGGGGTACGGATTTCGTGGCTCATGGTCGCAAGAAACTCACTTTTTGCCTGGCTGGCCGCTTTGGCGTCCTCGGCCAAATGAAGTGCCTCGTCTTTGGCCTGACTAAGCTCCTGAGTTCGTTGAGCAACTTTTCCCTCCAAGGATTGTTGATACGATTCCACTTCGCGCCGGTACTGGCGCAACCAGTCAAACATTTGAGTGAACGACTCGGCCAAATCATGAATTTCATCCTTTGTGTCGATCGTGAATTCCATCTGTTGGTCGAGATTGCCTTGGGTAATATCCCTTGCGACCTTGGCAAGTTTTTTGACAGGTGAGGTTATTTTTCTAACCAAAAGAATCGTAATGAGACCGGCCAGGAGGACGAACGATAGGGTGTACCAGGCGAGTGACTGGAGAAAGGTTGCTCGTTTTTCCTCTAATCTTTTGAGATTGAATCCAAATTGCACAAAGCCAATGACTTTCGCCTGAGGTAAAACGGCGTCGGTTGCGGAAAATAAATCATCGGTACGGGGTTGGGTGACGACGGGGGCCAGAAATTCCAAATAGGTTTGGCCGTCACCGTGATTGACTGCATTATAGGAGCGAATGTCAGCCGGGAATACGGTTTTTCCCTGAAGATCGATCATAGGTATTTGAATAGATTCATTGATGGATTTGGATAAAAGAATGTTGGTCCGAGCATTACGCAACGCCACATAGGCAATGTCTGGATTCGTGTCCAGTTGAGCAATGACCTGGCGGAGAGCTTCCTGATTTTCGGTATACATCGCATACTCTCCCGCCTGTGCGACCATGGCGGCGACGGCCATTCCATGATGATGCAGGGCTTCCATTTGATGATTCTGTTGGACGAGAGCCACAATGAGGCCAATCCCTAAGGCCATAATGACAATCAAGGAGAGAATCAGGGTATTGAATTTGGTGACGAGGTTAATCCGTAGATTTTTCATCATATCTCCTGGTCGCTTACTCAAACACGGGATGAGCACCCCTTATGACTCCATCTGAAAAATTCAAGTGCATGTGATTGGTGGAGGTGAGGTTAAGGGCATACAACACTTTTCGAGGCGATTGGGGTTTCAGTGTATGAATATTTACCCCCTTGAGGACTTGTTCTGCTAGTTCTCCGCATTGAACGCCAATATCCACGTAATCCCGATCCAGCGCGTATACTGCTCCCGCTTTGACCCAGGACGTGGAAAGGCCGACAAAGGGAATCCGATTCCGGAAGGAAAACAATAAAATACCCTTGACGGTTTCCGGGGAAAACACGACAGAATCCGTGAAGCCCCACAGAACGTCGGCGTTGCCAGGCAGACTGTCCAGGGCATCGGGCAGTTCCTGGGGGGTCTCCACCTGTTTGGCATAGAAAGTCAGGCCGGAGTCTTCAATTATTTGACGAGCCTGTTCAACGGTCCCGGTGTTCTCCCGGGAATTAAACAACGCCCCAATGGTTTTCTTATCAGGCAACAGCTTTTGGATCCAAGAAATATGTGTTTGCAGAGGAAATTCCAACACAATTCCTGTCGCGTTCTCTGCCTTTGTGAGTTCGGTTTCATTCATGATCATTCCGGCAATGATCGGAATGTTCTTCACCTCACGAATGACGGCTTCTGTCGCAGGAGATCCCAGGGTCAAGACCAGCGAAGGATGTGTCGCTTTCATGGCTTGCAGAATCATGTCTGTTTTCTGGGCAGGTCCTTCAAAGTTTCGAATATCATATTCCACGGCGATTCCCTTCTTGTCTAAATACTGCTGAAAACCCTTCCGCACATCCTGATAGGTATCGCTTTGCTGAGTCATGAGGATGGTGATCCGGGGTTCTGCTCCACCCGGAGCAACTGACCAAGAAAGAAGCACAGCCGTGAACAAGAGCAGGTGAAAGGGTCTTCGCCGGGAATATCTCATCGAGTGTCTCGCGCTGTCATGTAAAGCTCCGAAGTCATACTGATGCGGTACCCGCGTCTATCCTAGGTAATATGGTTCCGGCGCAGATGCCCCATTGGAACCGGAGCGCCATATTATTGAACTGTGGTGGCGTGACACCTCCCGTCGTTTGTTCTCCTTCCCGCGGAGAAACTGAGGAAATAGACAATAATCTTGATGGAAATGGACACTCCTTTGCTAAAGCCACCGGGCCCGCAGCAGCCGAAGGAAAATCCAAAATGGTTGCAACCTTTTTCTGTGTATAAGGCCAGGGCATCTTCATCCCTTTCGGAATGGGATAGATTCTCCTTTATGTTTTTCAGTGAGTTGGGTACATGAAAGAGCAACCAGGAATGAGGGGGATGGGGAAGGGTTGAACTCACAGGCCAATGAGGTGGGGCAAAATGCCGCAGAGATTTGAAAGTAATAGCCCTTTTAGTCCCTTAATTTGGCAGAATTGAAAATGATGAGCAGAGATTATAAAGCAAAAAAAAGGGAGGTTACCCTTAATTATAAAGGCCAAAAGGAGTGGATCATCTTCAGCATATTTCTTCCTACTGATAAAAATACAGTTTCTCCTTGAGGAGGCATAACCTTTGCTGTAGTTCTTGTGAGACAATAAAAGGGGTGTTGATTTCAAGTTAGTGGGATTGAGGATTAGGGAGCAGCCGAGAGTCAGATTAACGGTGAGTGTAAGCAAGGGGGGAAATTCCCAGGTTGTGAAAGGGATAGATCATAGAGGGCCTCCCTTGGAAAAATATCAAAACAAAGGAAGACGCGGTTGTTCTTCTCCCAACATGCCGTGATGCCGTGCAGGTAGTAATGACATGTTATAACGAACGGATTTCAGAAATTGGCAAAAGTCAAAAGAGAAGCGCGGACCGTGAAGGACCGTGAAATCTCTTTGTCATTTACGTCTAATGTAGTTAGACACGAAAAATTTTTCTTGGAGTAAAACAGAACATCTCTTAACGGGGAAGATTCTCAAAATTGGTATGAAGGCCCTTCTGAAAACAAAACCGGAAAAAGGGTTCACTCTCATGGACTGGCCGGATCCCCAACTAGGTCCTTCTGATTGCCTGGTGCGTGTGCAGGCAACTTCCTTGTGTGGAACGGATGCACATATTTATAACTGGGATGAATGGGCGAGCCACCGTATCCATCTTCCCAGGATTATCGGGCATGAAATGTTCGGTGAAGTGGTGGAGGTGGGCCGTGAGGTGTCCTCGGTCAAAGTCGGGGATCGGGTGGCGGCGGAGTCTCATCTTACTTGTGGTGTCTGTTTTCAATGCCGAACCTGCCAGGCGCATGTTTGTAAAAATTATCGCATTTTAGGCATTGATTTTGATGGTTCCTATTCGGAATTCGTCTCTCTTCCCGAACGGGTCTTGTGGAAAACAGCAGGTGATATCCCACCGGAGTTGGGTTGTCTGCATGAACCATTGGGCAATGCGGTCGATGCCGCCTTGGCGGAAGATCTAACCGGGCATACTGTTCTTGTAACTGGTTGTGGCCCAACCGGATTGTTCGCGATTGCCGTCTCCCGCCTTGCGGGAGCTGCACGTATCATTGCGACCGATATCAGTGATTATCGTCTGCAATTAGCAACGCAGCTTGGTGCCGACCATGTGCTCAATGCCAACACGGTATCGCCCGAGGTCTTGGGCGCCTCCTTGTCCGATCTCTTGGGAGGGGAGGGAGTGGATGCTGCGTTGGAAATGTCGGGTGATCCGGTCGCCTTACATCTGGCGTTTCAGACCGTGAAAAACGGGGGGCGGGTGACTTTGTTTGGCATCCCCAGGGGGCAGGTGTGCTTTGATTTGCCCAATGAAATTATTTTCAAAGGTATACGGGTCTATGGGGTGACGGGCCGCCGGTTGTTCGGGACGTGGTACCGGTTGGCCGGATTGTTTAAGGCAGGGCTCAACATTCGACCCGTCGTGACCCACACCATTCCCATGGCTGACTTTGCCAAAGGGTTTGATCTCGTCAATGCAGGCCAATGCGGCAAGGTTGTGATGTTGCCTTAACCCCAAAAAGGAAATTCATCACATGATGAGTTTCCCCACATGTTCAAAGGTCAAAAATTCGTATGGCCTACCAATTCTTCCAAGATCTCCTTCAAGCCCAACTGGAAGAAATACGTTCCGCCGGTTTGTTTAAAAGCGAACGGCAAATCCTTGGACCGCAAGGAGCACGCATCCGTGTAGCGCAGGGTGAGGTTATCAACCTGTGTGCCAACAATTATCTCGGGTTGGCCAACCATCCTCAGGTCGTTCAGGCGGCCGAGGAAGGGCTTCGCCAATATGGTTTTGGCATGGCCTCCGTGCGGTTTATTTGCGGGACGCAGGATCAGCACAAACAATTAGAGGAAGACATCAGTCGATTTTTGGGTACTGAGGACACCATCCTGTATACCTCCTGCTTTGATGCCAACACCGGTCTGTTTGAAACGATTTTGAATGAAGAGGATGCCATCATCAGTGATGCCTTAAATCATGCGAGCCTGATCGATGGGATTCGACTCTGTAAGGCCAAGCGGTTCCGGTATGCCCATTCCGACATGCAGGAATTGGAAACGGCCCTGCAGAAAGCTGCCGGCTCACGGGTTCGTCTAATTGCCACCGACGGTGTCTTCTCGATGGATGGCGATTTCGCGAGGCTCGATCGCATCACTGAGCTTGCTGAGCGGTATGATGCCGTTGTGCTGGTTGATGACAGCCATGCCACAGGAGTGTTGGGTAGAAACGGGAAAGGCACTCCGGAACATTTTGGGGTGGCTGATCGCGTGGACATTCTGACCAGCACGCTGGGAAAAGCTTTGGGTGGAGGTGCCGGCGGCTTCACCACCGGGCGGCGTGAAATCATTGCGCTCCTCCGGCAACGTTCGCGGCCTTATCTGTTCTCCAATGCCTTGCCCCCCGTTATCACGGCTGCGGCCCTCAAGGCATTGGACATTGTGAGGGAGGGTGAGAATTTGCGGGCCACGCTCAACAAGCATGCGAGAATGTTCCGAAGCCAACTGGAGGCTTTGGGTTTCCGTCTGGTTCCGGGGAACCATCCTATCATTCCTGTCATGCTGGGAGACGCGGAATTAGCCACACGTATGGCCCAGCGGTTGCTTGAAGAGGGGATCTATGTCATCGGATTCAGTTTTCCGGTGGTGCCCAAAGGGCAAGCCCGCATTCGGGTGCAAATGTCAGCCGCTCACACCCATGAACAGTTGGAACGGGCTCTTCAGGCCTTTGAGAAAGTAGGACGGGAATTGGATGTCATCCCATAACCCATGACGGTATGACTGTCCATAATCGACAATGTTCCTATGTTCATCGGGGAGGAGACACGCCTCTGCTTGGGGCAACAATCTGGAGTTTTTTCGAACATACCGTCAAGATCTGTCCGCAAGCTGAAGCCCTCGTTTCCCTTCCACAGGGCCGGCGGTTCACCTATGCCGGGTTTCACCAGGAGGCCACGAAACTGGCAAAAGGGTTGCTGGCGCTGAACGTCGGGCGTGGAGACCGTGTCGGCATCTGGTCGACCAATAATCTTGAATGGGTGTTGCTCCAAATGGCCACGGCCCGCATCGGGGCTTTGCTGGTCAATATCAATCCGGCCTATCCCGTGGACGAAGTGCATCATGCCCTGACACGGGCACGCGTGCAAATTTTGTTTCTCATTCCTTCCTTCCGGACATCGCACTATGTGGAGATGATGAGTGACTTGTGTCCGGAGGTTACCGAAATCGAGCCGGAGAAATTTGTCTCTTCCCATTTTCCGGATCTTAGAGGGATGGTCGTCTATGACCCTGTCGATCCGGAGCACACGAAACGCCCGGAGCCGGGATTTTTCACCTGGGTCGAGATCATGGCCAGAGGAGAAAAGGTTTCCAATGAGGCGCTTTCCGCCCGCGACGCGGAACTTGATCCCGATGATCCGATCAATATTCAATTTACGTCGGGCACGACCGGATTTCCCAAAGCGGTGCTGTTGACGCATCACAACATTCTCAATAACGGCTATTTTACCGGCAGGACCATGCACTTTGGCCCGGAAGACCGGCTCTGTGTTCCCGTGCCGTTTTATCATTGTTTTGGCATGGTGGTCGCGAATTTGGCGTGTATCACCTCCGGGGCTGCCATCGTGATCCCTGCGGATCACTTTGATCCCGGTGCGATCCTGGCCGCCATCGAAAAAGAACGATGCACCGCGCTCTATGGTGTGCCGACCATGTTTATTGCAGAACTGGAGCATCCGGAATTTCACCGGTTTGATCTGTCGTCTTTGCGCACCGGGATCATGGCGGGGGCACCGTGCCCCCCGGAACTGGTGCGACGTGTCATGGAGGACATGGGGTGTCAGGAAATCCTGATCGGGTACGGGCAAACTGAAGCGTCACCCATTACGCATCTGACGAGACTCGGCGATTCTTTCGAGAGGCGGGTTGAAACCGTTGGAACCAATCTTCCTCACCAGGAGGTCAAGGTGATCGACGTGCAGACAGGTTGTGTGGTACCGACCAATCACCAGGGTGAAGTCTGTTTCCGGGGCTATCATGTGATGCGCGGATATTATGGGCAGGCGGACGCCACCCGTGAGGCCATTGATGAAGCGGGATGGCTGCATTCGGGAGATCTGGGGATTCTGGATGATGACGGCTATCTGCGAATTACGGGACGGCTCAAAGACATGATCATTCGCGGAGGGGAGAATATTTATCCCGCAGAGATCGAAGCGTTCTACTTTCGCCATCCCAAGATCGCCGAAATCGCCGTATTCGGGGTTCCCGATTCCAAAATGGGAGAAGAAGTGGCGGCCTGGATCAAGCTGCACGAAGGGCAACAAGGGGAACCGGACGAGTTTCGCGCCTATGCCAAGGGGCACATGGCCCATTACAAGATTCCCCGCTACGTGTGGCTTGTCGACCAGTTTCCGTTAACGGTCACCGGGAAGATCCAGAAATTTCGTATGAGGGAAATCGCGTCCCAATGGCTCACGAAGGGTGCCCCATCTTAAACCGGAAGGACGTCGCATGATTCGCATTCGCTTTCATGGCCGTGGGGGACATGGCATTAAAACAGCCAGCCGTATTGTCGGCACGGCTGCATTCCTCGCCGGTTATAAGGTGCAGGATTCTCCGGTCTATGGCGCTGAACGGCGCGGGGCTCCTGTGACCGCCTTTACGCGTCTTGATACGAGTCCTATTCTGGAGCGAGGTGTGATCACGCAACCGGATCTCATCATTTGTGGCGATGAAACATTACTGGAATCGCCTGCCACAGGCGTCTTGAGTGGCGTCGAACATGCTTCTGTCGTTTTTATCAACACGGGGAATCTTGAAGCACTGAAAAAGACCATCACCGTCTGCGCACGCACCGTGGCTCTTGATGTCACTCAACGGACATTGGATCACATCGGAAAAGCGTCTGCGCTGAGCGTCGGGTTGGGAGCGGTGGCTGTCCGCCTCACGGGGATGATCTCTGACGATCAGCTTTGCGAGGCCGTGAGAGCTGAACTGGAGGAACTGGCACTGGATGCGCCCATGATTGAGAAAAACCTACGTTTGGCGACAGTCATTTACGGGGAGTTGGAAAAGGTGGCCATTCAGCCGGGGAAAGCTCCGACGAAGGCGGGTCTTCACGACATGGCCTACGACCCTGTTCTCCTGGGAACGCCGAGCATTCTCGCGCCGGGCAATGCGGACGCGCGCCAGACCGGCGCCTGGCGAACCGAACGACCTGAAATCGATTATGAAGCCTGCACGCGTTGCGGGCTGTGTTTCCTGCGATGTCCTGACGGGGCCATTGCGCTCGACGAACAGGGCTATCCTGTCATTGATTATGATCATTGCAAAGGATGCCTGATCTGCCTGGAACAATGCCCGCGGCATGCCATCGGGAGTAAGAAGGAGGTGTGGGCATGGTGAGGAAAATGCTCACCGGCAATTCGGCTGCTGCCTGGGGAGCGCGTCTTGCGCAAGTCGACTATGTCCCGGCTTTTCCAATTACCCCTCAAACGGAAATCATCGAAACCCTGGCCGGGTGGTTTGCGGACGGGGCCTTAAGGGGAAAATTTGTGACTCTGGATAGCGAGCATTCCATGGTGACCGCCGCCGGTGCAGCGGCCACGACGGGCGTTCGCACGTTTACCGCGACGTCGAGTCAGGGGCTGATCTATGCCATGGAAGCCCTCTATACGGTGTCCGGATGGCGGGTGCCGTTTGTGTTGGTGAATGTCTCGCGGGGGCTTTCCTCCCCGATTACACTTGGGCCGGATCACAATGATGTGCTCGCGGCACGCGATACCGGATTTATTCAAATTCATGTGGAAACCTGTCAGGAAGTGCTCGATTCTGTCTTGATGGCATTTCGCATTGCCGAGGATTCTCGTGTGTCGTTGCCGACTCTGGTGAATCTGGATGGGTTCTTTCTGTCCTTTACCCGCGAACCCGTTGAAATTCCTGATGCCAAGCTTGTGCGGGAATTTCTGCCGGCCTTTAGACCGCACCATCCTGTTTTCAAGGGGTCGCAGGCTATGGCCCAGGGTGTGGCGGTCTTGGATGGGGCTGCGTACAGCTACTTTCGCTATCAAATGCACCGAGCGGTCGAGAACGCATTGAACGTGCATGAAGAAGTGGCTGAGGAATTTTACCGGCTGTTCGGGCGGAGGTATGGAGCTCTGGATGAGTATCGTATGGATGATGCCGAGACCGTTCTGGTGATGGCCGGTTCGTTTTCCACCAAGGGGAAGGCTGCGGTCAACCGTTGGCGGGAGCAGGGGAGAAGAGTGGGATTAGTCCGGTTGCGGATGATTCGACCACACGCTGTCGGGCACCTGGCTCGATCGCTGGCCGGGCGGAAAGCCGTGGGGGTGATCGATCAAAATATTTCGCCGGGCTTAGGCGGCATTCTCTTTCAGGAAGTGGCCGGTGCGCTGGCCACGGCTCCCGAGCGCCCGCCGGTCATGCGTTCTTTTGTCGGAGGTCTTGGCGGAAAGGATATCAGTCAGGCGGAATTTGATCATGTCCTTGAGGTGCTGGATAAGGCCAGGCCGGGAGATGGCCCTGTTCCCTGTCAGTTATTGTATACCGATCCGGAGTATCAACAGGTTAAAACGGCCTTGAGTGTGGCGGGAAAGCCCCTGGAGGGAACAGCATCATGAAAGTGAAACGGGAATGTTATCGCAGCCCCAAGGACCTCCCTCAGGAAGAAGAATTGAGTTCCGGTGCGCCGTTGTGCGCGGGATGCGGAGGACTGACGACGCTTCGCCTGATGCACAAGGTGCTCGGAGAAAAAGTGGTGATCGTCAATGCGGCCGGCTGCATGACGTTGATGGCGACATATCCGTATAGTCCGATCCGCTCGTCCTGGTTATATACGACGATGGGAAGCGTGGCGGCGGGCGCTCAGGGGATCCGGGATGCCTTGGATATCCGGCGGGCCAAGGGAGAACTTTCTGACGAGGATGATATGAAGGTTCTGGTGCTGGCCGGAGATGGCTCAAGCTACGACATGGGGCTGTCGGCAACTTCAGCGGCCATTCATCGCGGGTTGGATTTCTGGTATTTGTGTTATGACAATGAGGCCTACGGCAATACGGGCTTTCAAATGTCGAGTTCCTCGCCATTTGCCTCTCGGACGACCACCTCGCCGGTTGGGCAGGAGGAGCCCGAAGGGACTTTCCAGGAGAAGAAAGATCTGTTTGAAATCTGGCGGGCCCAGAAGCCTCCTTACGTCGCGACCGTGGCTTCTCATGAAGTCGTCGATCTGGCGGAAAAAGTCCATCGGTCCCTGGCTATCAAGGGTCCCAAGCTCTTTCTGGCGCTGGCGGTGTGTCCGACCGGATGGGGATTTGATCCGCGTCTGGGTGATGAGTTGGCCCATCTGGCCGTGAAGACGGGCATCTGGCCTCTTAAGGAAGCGGTGGGGGGCGTTGTGCGACATACGTTTATCCCGACGCGGTTTCTTCCCGTTGAAGAGTATCTGCGTCCGCAGTTGCGCTTTCGACATCTCTTTGAACCCAAACCCCATACGGAAGCTTTGCAGACGATTCAACAACATGTGGATCAATACTGGGAGCAGGTCAAAAGGACTGAGGACATGGATTCCAGGACCTGAAGGGTTGACTGTTTCGCGTATGTGGAACCGATGGTGATGTTAAAAAGGAGTGCCCGCATGAAAGAAACCTGTTGGAGTTTTGAAGAATACTGTGATGACCTGGGGCCGGCGAAAATTGTGCATCTCTATGATCCAACCTGTGGTTTGCGGGGAATAGTGGTGATCGACAATATCGCCTGTGGTCCTGCGATCGGCGGGGTGCGCATGGCTGCGGATGTGTCCACGCGGGAAGTCTTTCGTCTGGCGAGAGCGATGACTTTTAAAAATGCCGCCGCCGGGCTGCCGCATGGCGGGGGCAAAGCCGGAATCCTGGCCGACCCTCGAACTCCCGAAAAGGCCCGCTTGATTCGAGCCTTTGCCCATGCGATTCGCGATCTTGTGGAGTATATTCCCGGGCCGGATATGGGAACAGACGAGACCTGCATGGGCTGGATCCATGACAAAATTAAACGGGCCGTGGGTCTTCCGCGGGTGCTTGGCGGCATTCCACTTGATGAGATCGGGGCTACGGGGTTCGGGCTTGCCGAATGCGCCGAGGTAGCGGCAGCCTCATGCGGCCTCACGCTTAAAGGCGCAACTGTGGCCATCGAAGGCTTTGGCAACGTTGGGAAGCATGCCGCCACCTTCCTGCAACACAAAGGCGCCACACTCGTCGCTGCCAGTGATAGTCGGGGAACGATGTATGATCCCAGAGGGATCTCTGTTGCCGACCTGGTAGAAGCCAAAGCGGAATCGGGTAGTGTTCTTGGGTATGCGGAAGGCAAGAAGCTGGGTCAAGAGGAAATTTTTGGTTTGCCCTGCGATATTCTTATTCCCGCCGCCCGTCCGGATTGCATTCACCTCAACAATGTCGATTCCATTCAAGCCAAGTTGATTTTGCAGGGAGCCAATATTCCGGCCACGCCCGAGGCCGAGACCATTTTGCATCAACGGGGTATCTTGACTATTCCTGATTTTATCGCCAATGCCGGAGGAGTGATCTGTGCCTCCGTGGAATACCATGGCGGGAATGAAGCTCAGGCTTTCCAGGCCATTTCAGAAAAAATCCGACGCAATACGGAAGAAGTACTCATGCGCAGCCTGAAGAAAAAAATTGAGCCTCGCAAAGCGGCTATGGATCTGTCCCGGGAACGAGTCCTGCAAGCGATGACCTTCCGGTCCTGCGACTAACGAGAGCGATCTCTGGTGCCAGCCGTGGCGACGGATAAGGGGGAGAGGAGGCCTGGTGGTCACTGACCGGATGGTCTCAGGTATTGCACATGATGTGGAACGGTTCTCAACAGCTACGGATCCTGGACGCAACTGATACAATAATCATAGGACTGACAGAAAGAGCACAAATCCTCCAGATTTGGTAGGGGTTTATGTGACACATACCGATAGCTTTTTTCTTTCAAGGAGAAGAAAAACAAGGACTTTTGACGTGATGAAACATATCCTCCTGGTCGACGACCATCAGATGGCCCGGGAAGCCTTGAAGCAATTCCTTGAGGCGCAAGGGTATAGCATTGAAGAAGCGGAAAACGGGGCGGCAGGATTGGCCCTGATCCAGCAAGGGAGGTCCTTTGATCTTGTGATTTCCGATAACCAGATGCCCGTGATGACGGGTGTGGAATTCATTCAACGACTGGCTCAACAATCCTATATCTCCACCCATCCTTTGATCCTGTACTCTGGCCAATTGACTCCTGAATTAGAGCAACAGGTCCGTGCTTTAGGGGTCTATGCAGTTATTCAAAAGCCCTACAATTTACAAGACCTGCTGGTTGTCGTTCGTCAGGCCATTTCAGAATCTGACGCTTGAGCGCAGGAACGCGTTCCTCCGTCAGTATCCTGGATAAGACCTGTCCTTTTTTTATTGTTGTTCATTTTGGTTCTTTTCACATGTCGGCCGCACAGGTGTTTTTCTCCAGACAAATGATCGAACATGCAAGGAGGAGGAAGTCCTTATGGATGTGAAGTGGAAAACAGAGGATGGCGGATGGAGCCCTTATCTGGCGGGAGGCTTAGTTGGTCTGCTGGCCATTGTTTCGGTGTATGCCACAACCCAGTTGATGGGAAAGACCACCTACTTGGGAGCGTCGACGACGTTCGTGCGTGCGGCCGGCATGCTTGAACAAACTGTGGTTCCGGAGCATGTCACCGTCAATGAATATTTTACTAAAGAAAAGGTGCGTGTTGATTGGCAATTCATGTTGGTTCTCGGCATTTTCTTTGGGGCATTGATCTCCTCGGCGACAGACCGAAGCTTCAAACTGGAGCGTCTCCCACCGACATGGGAAGAACACTTTGGGCCATCCCTGATGACACGGGCCATAGGGGCCCTTCTGGGAGGGATCATTGCCATGATCGGTGTGCGAATGGCTGACGGTTGTCCCTCAGGACATGGTTTGAGTGGCATGATGCAACTCTCGGTGAGTGGATTGGTCGCCATGACCATGTTCTTCGGAGTGGGGGTGATAGTGGCCGCTCTCGTCTATGGGAGGAGAATGTCATGAGCGTCGATCAGTGGCTGGGTCTGGGGACGGGGGTATTGTTTGGATTTTTCTTGCAGAAAGGTCGGGTGTTGCGTTTCGAAAAACAAATTGGGGCCATGTTGTTAAAGGATATGACGATCTTGAAGTTTATGCTGTCTGCGATTCTCGTTGGTATGGTCGGGATAACCTGGCTGACGGATGCAGGACTTGTGACCTTAAGCCATAAACCGATGAATCTCGGTGCCGTGCTGGTTGGGGGAGCGTTATTTGGAGCCGGGTGGGCGGTGATGGGATATTGTCCGGGTACCTCAATCGGTGCGTTGGGCGAAGGGCGATGGCATGCAGGCTTTGCGGTGGCGGGTATGCTGCTAGGAGCGGCTCTTTATGCGGAACTCTATCCCTTCTTCGCATCAACGGTTCTGGCCTGGAAAGATTTTGGAAAGATCGCCCTGCCGGAAGCGCTGGGTGTGTCGGCGTGGATCATCATTCCGATGTTTTGGGCCGGAGTCCTTCTCTTATTTCGTTGGTTTGAGGGAAAAGGACTTTAACCGTTCAGTGAAGAACGAAGCCTCGGTCTCAACGGCTGATAGCAAGCCCCCGATGCGGTAAAGAATCAGCTCGGTTTGTCATAGAGGACGAACGGTTGAATTCAAATGCAGTAAAAGGCGGGGGAATGTTGGGATACTGAAAGAGGATTATTCCGGGCGTAAGGCGAAAATGAATGCGGTGGTGGCGGCGGCAATCAGGAGGGTGCGAAGGCCCGCCCAAAGCCAGAACGTGTGGCTGATGCGTCCCAGGTACACGCCAAGCAGGAAAATGATGATCAAGGCCAGGACAAATGCCGATTCCAGTGGAGGAAGACCAATTGGCTCCAGCAGTGGAGTTGCCCACAAGGGTAACAGGATCACCAGAGAGATGGCCAACGGAGCGATCCCATTTACGAAGGCAATAACGACCGGTAGAAGTCGAGCGGCTCGTCCATGAGCTGATTGCCTCAAATCGGTCACCATCGCTTTTTCAAGCTCCCTGAGTTCCCTGCGTTTTTCCGCGGCTTCGCTGATATAGGCGCTACTAATGCCGCTCATCCCCAGGGCAATAGCCACACCGAGGCAGGCATTGATGACCACGGGCAATCTGACTTCGTCGCTCACAGCGAATCCCACCAGCAGACCCAGCATCGTGAGTGCCCCGTCGAATCCATTGACGACAAAGTACCGGCGTGCGATGAGATGGGAACGTGTGAGTGTGAGAAGCCAGGTAAGCTCTGCAATCAGGGACGCCATGGTTAAGCGGGTTCAGCATCGACCGATCCATTCTCCACATCGACTTCGTCGATACTGTGGATCGATCCCCCCAGAGAACTAATGGCTTCATTAATGGCGCTGAAAGGCACATGTTCTCCCTCAATGATGAGCAAGACGGTTTCTGTTTTTTCATCCATCGCCGCGACTGTTAATTTGATTCGACACCCAGATACTTTTTCTGCAATGGCCGTGGTAAAGTCAAGGGCGTTAGGGTTATGAGGCTTGAGGACATCAAGGACAATGCGTTTGATCTGAACCATCTGGTATCGCGCTCCTGTATACAGAGAACAACACAGCCGTGACATAATATCGCATTCCATAGGGAATGTAACCGCTCTTTTCTCATAGAATCCCAAAAGAGAGTGACGCCGGATTATGCCGAAGCGAGGATGAAGCTGAAACGGAAACATCTCATATGGTGTTTGGTGCTGGTGCTAGTGAGTGCGGTGGGATGCGCGTCGTCGCCCGTGGAGATACCGGAAATGCTTCAGAATCAGATTGATCCCACACTCACATTTTCGCAAGTGATTCAACATCCTGGGACCTATCAGGGAAAGATGCTCATGCTTGGAGGAGAGGTTCTGTCAGCCAGGCGTCTTGCGGAAGGTACCCGGCTTGAGGTGTTGCAATTACCCTTGGATGAATATCAACGACCCGTGGCAACTCGCACCGACTCACAAGGCCGGTTTATGGCTATGGAGAAGGCCTTTCTTGACCCGGCCATGTTCTCGGGGAATACTCAGGTCACTCTCGTAGGAGAGGTGACGGGGACGGTTTCAGCCAAGCTTGATGAAATGGACTATCAGTTTCCCGCAGTGGTAATCAGGTACTTGTATGTGTGGAAAGATCCGGCCTTGATTCAAGCAAGCCACTCTGGTCCCTGGTACAGCATTTTTGGTGGTGGAAGCACCGGAGGACGGGTCGGTGGCGGGGTGGGGTTGGGTATCGGCTTTTAGTGTCGATTTGCTCTTTCCGTTATAGGTTTTGCTCCTCATCACGCATTTGGCTAGTCGTTTGAAGATGAATCGATACCCTCATCCTCCGAGTTATTCAGTTTTTTTCTCTCACTTCTCCTCAGCATCTTTAGCTGATTCATATAATAATTGAAGGTGTCCCTCTTTCCTCCTATTCGGAGGGGGTGACGGGGTAAGTGGTTCTTTCCTTAGGCACGCCCGGGCGTCTAAGATATCGACTGAATCTCCATACAGAGATTTTTAATAATTAATGACGGCAAGGCAGGCCCGGGCTTGGCATTTGCCAATACACAAAGGTTTGAGATGGAGAAAGAGCAGGAAGCATTGACACCGTATGTAAATTCCGATGGGGAGGGACAAGCCCAACGCATGCTTGGAACAGCCAGACGGGCTGCGGCTTTTTATCGAAATCAGATGACGAACGAATTAAATGACAAAATGCAGTCGTTTATTGCCAGACAGGAGATGGTTTTTCTTTCGACCGCCAATGCCAACGGCGAATGTGATTGCTCCTACCGGGCGGGGACTGCCGGATTTGTCGCAGTGCTCAATGCCACAATGTTGGCCTATCCCGAATATCGCGGGAACGGGGTCATGGCCAGTGTCGGGAACATTCTTGAAAATCCCCGGATCGGGCTGCTATTCATTGACTTTTTCCAAAGTACGGTCGGTCTGCATGTGAATGGAAAGGCACGTGTGGTGACCAATGAAGAAGTGGCTGCCATGCCGGATATGCCCCAGGTCATGGTGGACGCTTCCCACATGAAAGGGGGACAACATCCCGAATGCTGGGTGATCGTAGAAGTCGAAGAAGCCTATATTCATTGTTCCAAGCATGTTCCTCTGATGAAAAAAATTGAGAAGGAAAGGCATTGGGGAACGGATGACGAAAGGCATAAAGGCGGGGATTTTTTTCAGGTACAATCCAACCAATTAAATGCCCTTTCGTCTGAAGAATAGAAAAAGCCCCTGTGGATTGAAAAGGTATAAGGCTCACTTCGAAGACCTATAGAAATCTGTTGATCCGTGAAGGGGAATGCACGGAACGCTTCTCGAAAAATGAGCAGACGAGAAGATGAGTGTATGGTCATGGTAGACCAGGCTTGGGGCCAGTACGTGCTTTTGAAGTCCTGTCTGGATGGATAACCCATTTTGCCAAGACTCAGAGGGTTTGCTTCTCCCAGATTTTCATTATGGAAGGGTCGCAGCGGACTGCTTCAATTCATCTTGCAGAGCGGTTTGCACCCGCTCGAATTCAGATTGCAGTGTCATGAAGATGGCTTGAGCTTTTTCAAGATTTTGGGTTTGTCCCATCTGCTCAAGTTGGAAGGCTATTTCGGCAAGTGGCCGGGCCCCAATGGTTCGTGAGCAACCTTTGAACGCATGCGCCATCTTTTTGAGGGAATCGCTTTTGTTTTCCTGTATCGCCAGCTTGATGCCATTCATGTGGGTGACGGAATCCTGACAAAATTGCTCGATGACGGAAATGAAAAATGCAGGATCCTCATCTCCTCCTAATCGGCGTAGGTCTGCGAGAGTCGCCGAATCCAAGGGTGGCGAAGGATTTGGTGCGGATGTTCCGGATCGGAGTGAAGCCTCCTGTTTGTCCGGTTGATGCGATTCTGTTGCACCCTCATGGTTTCTGGTTGAAGAAGCCTGGAAGAGCCATTTCTCCAAGACACATCTCAGATCTTCTAATTTCACCGGTTTGGATAAAAAATCGTTCATGCCGGTTTCCAAACATTTTTCTCGATCACCAACCATGGCGGTGGCCGTCATGGCAATGATAGGCAGCTGGGGGGTGGTACGTTCACGTTTTCGTATTTCTCTGGTGGCCTCAAATCCGTCCATCTCCGGCATTTGACAGTCCATGAGTACACCGGCATAGGCAGTCCGTGTCACGGCTTCAACCGCTTCACGTCCATTCGCTGCAATATCCACCTGATATCCGAGTGTGGTCAACATGCGGGCGCCGACTTGTTGGTTGACGAGATTATCATCGACCAGGAGGAGTCGCTGTCCGGAGCCTTTGTGCATCTCATTCGCGGGCCTTTGAATCGTGCCGGGCGAAGGGGCCACGTCAGACCTTCTCATGACATTTAACAGACATTGATGCAATTGCTTGTACCGAACCGGTTTGTTGACAAAGGCCGCAAAATGCCTTTGATTGAGTCCGTGGATATTTTCGACCCTGTTGACCAAAGGATTGAGTAAGATCAAACGCATGGATGCCAACTGCGGATCGGTTTTGATGGCTTTTGCCAGTTGGAGACCATCCATGCCGGGCATGTTCATATCGATGAGAGCAAGATGACAACGTTCTCCATTCGAGGCGCCTTTCCGGAATGCGGCTAGGGCCTTCTCGCCATTTTCCGCCTGAATACTTTGCATGCCCCAATAGCTTGTGTACTTTTGAAGTAGCATTCGAGTTGTGGCGTTATCATCGATGAGACCAATACGAACATCCTCAAGTTCGCAAGGCAAAGTCTTATTGAGTAGTTGGTGAGACTGTTGAGTACCCAATCTGATGGTGAACCAGAAGCAACTCCCTTGGCCCAAATCGCTGTGGACTCCGATCGTTCCACCCATGAGTTCAGCCAGCATTTTGGATATGGAGAGGCCTAACCCTGTTCCTCCGTATTTCCGGGTTGTGGAGCTGTCTTCCTGGCTAAAGGCCTGAAACAGTCGACCCTGGCCTTCAGGTGTTATTCCAATACCCGTGTCGGTAATCATGAATCGTAAGAGGACGGTTCCAGAGATATCCCCTTCGGGGACAACCTGAATCACAATTTCACCCTGAGCGGTGAACTTAATCGCATTGCCGATGAGGTTCATCAAAATCTGGCGAAGTCTTACGGGATCACCTTGGACGGTGGTGGGAATTTCCGGATTGATCAAGCTAATCAATTCTATCCCCTTTTCCTGAGCCTTAAGGCCTAACAGATCGACTACGGCATCCACCGTCTCTCGAATGTCAAAGTCTATCGTCTCGAGTGTCAGCTTGCCCGCTTCAATTTTTGAAAAATCCAGAATGTCATTGATGATTGTGAGGAGCGCATCACCCGAATCCTTAATCGTGAGCAGACAGTTTTGCTGGTCCTCGCTAAGATGTGTGCCGAGCAAAATGTCCGACATGCCGATGATGCCATTCAACGGCGTTCGAATTTCATGGCTCATCGTGGCCAGAAAATCGGCCTTCGTTTTCGTCGCCGCCTCGGCTTCAGCTTTGGCGTGGATCAAAATGGCTTCTCCTCGTTTGCGTTCCACCACGCGGCCCAGCTGTGCTCCGACATACCCCATGACTTGTAATAATTTGGCATCCGGCTCCATTGTCTCTGTCGAAAAAAACTCTAATACGCCCACCACCTGTTCTCCGATGATAATTGGAAATCCAAATCCAGCCTTCACGCCGATATCTTTTGCCTGTTGGGGTCTGAGAAAAATGGGATCTTGGGTCACATCCCGGATCCAACAGGGCTTTCCACTGGCCAACACCCGACCGGGAAGACCTTCGCCGGCTTGAAAATCGGTTTGTTCCGTAATGGAACGAAAGGTCTCAAAGCGTTCGGGGTATTCCAAATGCCAGATGGTGGTGGGAATGAGTATGTGGCTGGTATTTTCAGAGAGAAGGTACAAGTGTCCGACAGGCCACCCCGTATTCCGACAGATCAAATCCATAGTGAGTTGCATCGCATCTTCAATTGTTGAGGATTCGTTTGTGGTTTTTGCGATCTCCTGAAAGAGGGCATCAAGTCTGGCCCCATAGGCCAGGGCGGCATCCATTTCCTGGCGGCGCTGTCGCTCCGTATTGATCGTGTCTAATACCCGGTTATATTCCTCCGCAATCTGGTAAACCTCCGTATGAGGCTCTGAGAGGACATGACGGGTAAAGTCATGACTGTTTCGTTGCTCTTCCATTTGGGCAAGGAGATCCAGAATGGCCGTGCCGGCAGCATGTTCTGCCATGTTGAGCCCGATTCGTTCCTCCTCGGCTGTGACACGCAGGGGAACCCATTGATTGATCAGCCGGAGAATGGCGAAGCCTATACCAAATGCCCAAAAGAAACAGACGGTGCTTCCTAGGAATTGAATGCCCACTTGTTCCCAGACGGTGAGCCCTGTGCCCCAGGAATCCGGAGTACTCAAGAAAGGAAAGACAATGGTGCCCCATACCCCCACGCAGGCATGGACGGGTACGACGCCGATTGCGTCGTCAATGTGCAAACGTTCAAGAATGATGGTTGTGCCGACACAGATAATCCCGGCCCCGACGGCGATGAGGATCGTGCCTTCAGGCGACATGATATTGGCCGAAGCGGTAATGCTGACCAGACCAGCCAGGACACCGTTAAGGGCATGACCGACATCGGGCCGTTTCAGGTGATACCAGCTTAAGCCAAGAGCCGTTAGAGCACCTGTCGCTCCCGCAAGGGTGGTATTCACCAGAATTTGTGAGGCTTGTTGGGTAAACTCGAGACTACTCCCTCCGTTAAAACCGTACCATCCGAACCACAGCAGCAAGACTCCAAGCGTGGCTAATGGAAGATTCTGCCCCTGGATAGGCGCCCCTTTGTCGGAAAAGCGACCATGGCGGGATCCGATGACGAGGATGGCCGCCAACGCCACCCAACCTCCCGTCGAATGGACGACGGTTGAGCCCGCAAAGTCAATAAATCCGAGTTGGTTCAACCATCCGGTGTTCTGCCCTGTGGCTAATCCTCCCCACATCCAATGGCCAAGAATGGGATAGATGAGAAGAGACACCATGAGGCTGGTGACCAGATAGCCTGTGAATCGCATCCGCTCGGCAACGGCACCTGAGACCAGGGTTGTGGCCGTCCCACAAAATACCATCTGAAAGAAAAAAAACGCCCACCACCATCCCTGCTCGTGGGCATCAAAAAGAAACCCCTGTGTGCCGATGAGGCCGGCTGCCGTTGGTCCGTGCATGAAGGCAAATCCTGCCACCCAAAAGGCGAGTGAAGAGGTACAAAAGTCAACCAGATTTTTGATTGCGACGTTGATGCTATTTTTGGCTCGAACACGACCTGTTTCCAGGCAGGTAAATCCACCTTGCATGAGCATGACGAGGGCCGCACAGATCAACAGCCATAAAACATCAATGTTTGAAGCATGGTCAGGCATACGATTAGCTAACCCATCATGGGAACAATCCGGTGGTGCTGGTGAAAAAAGATGTGCAGGTGAGGCGGTATGGTTGCATATTCGCAGTGCGGGATATCCCCTCAGATTGCTGTGCGGAGGAATGCGGATTTGTGAGATATTCCATTTTAAAGATGCTTCCCGGCTTGCCGGGGGAGTTTTGCTCAAAAAGGCATGCCTGTGCGTTGCGAAAGATTGCCTTTCATTTTTTCGGCATATCATTGGTTGAAATGAAGGACTTTCCGCGAAATCCCCAGTTCAATTACGTACAAATTATTCATTTACTCACTGCGGGTAAGACTCCTATACTTTGGCGGGATAGAAAAATCTTGAGGAAGCAGAGGAATAGGTTTTTAGGCAGGGGATTTTTCAAAAAACGTGACGGGCGAAGGGAAAATGACATCAATGACCCCCAAAGATTGGTGATGGGACGGAGGGTTTGGAGTGGTCGAAAAGAAGATTTCAGGCATAGGAGATTCAACCCGGGCGGAAGAGCAATGAGGAATAGGCTCGCGATGTATGGCCTGCTTGGGGTAGTGGTGAATGGCATGTGGCTGTTGGGTTTTCCGTTGTCTGCATTCCCCACGGTCGGCTGGGAAACGGGGGATATGGTGCTGGATTTCGGGCTGAATCTGGAATCCGGAGACCGTACGGTCTTGGTAGATAAAGTTGAAGTCGGAAACCCCTTTTTTGTTGAACTGACCTGGAAACTTAATCCGCAACATTGTCGTTTGTATGTACAAACTTCTGAGGGGGATGGCCCATCTTCCACCATCCTCGTTGTGGATGACGGCCTATTCAACGGAGTGGTTTCCCATGCAGTCTTTCAACAGGTAGACGCAGTGGTGGTCTCCGCTCAGGAAGGCCAGCGATGTGAAATTCTTCCGTCCCAGGATGAGTTTTTGGTGGTGGCCAGGGCTCCCCGGGCTCCTGTCGCTTCGGAATATGGTTGGGACAATGCTCCGATTGGTGCAGTGGTGGTGCTGTTCCGGGCCACGACATTTTATTTGCCTCACGACGTGACGATTATGCCGGGCCACAAGGTCATGTGGATTTATGCCGATGGCGCGCAGGAACCGCACAGTGTCACCAGTGGTGGCTGTCGGGTCAATGATTGCTCTGGTGGTGGGCAGCAGTTCAACAGTGGATTAAACCTTCATAAGCCCGGACAGCGGTTCGAGCATGTGTTTAAGCATCCCGGTACATTTCCTTATCATTGCGACCTTCATTTAGGATCTATGCAAGGCACCGTAATTGTTAAAGACGGTCTCCCGATCCCTTAACCAACCCTCCTGCCTCTATGCCTGCCCGAGTAAAATCCGTACGTTGATCCGGTTCGGTGAAAAATGTTTTTTCCCCGGGCTGATGATGTCACAAAAAGATCCAGGCGCGGGCGCGTAAGAATGCTTGTGGGATCATTGTTGATTTTTCAGCATTTTCCCCTGAGTGATGGCTTTTCTTCACCGTATTGAGGTTCGGGGCTAACAGAGCCGTGGAACCTTCGAAATAAGCGCGTCGTGGCCTTCTCACCAATCGCTTTGAGCCGGTGTGGCGATCTGTGGTATTTGCTCAGTTCAAATGGGATACATCAGAAGGTGAGTGGTGTATAATGGAAGCTTTGCCGATCTGCATCTGGAATGGAAAAACCCGTACAGTTGTTCACCTCGGGATGGCTTGGTCGACAGGTACCTGTGCTTTGCAGAACACCCGGATGTCTCATCAGAACCGCTACCATGTGCATCGAGTGATGCGTTGTCCAGCACGACCGGGAATGCCCTTGTGCCAGAGGTCGTGCCTGCTTGTTGATCGTCCAGCGTCCTATACGATGATAGGGGAGCGATGTCCGTAGAACCCTTTGGTGTCCTGGAACACCTGAAAGTCCTCTCTCCGAATCATGTCTACTTCCTGGCTTCCAAGGCCTTTGTCCTTCGGGGGTATGAATATTATGCCCAAGGAAGGCTCGAGTCTTATAGCTGGGACCGGACGCAGTCTATTTTGTCGGCTTCGGTGCGAGGGGCCACCCAGTATCTGGTTCGATTTGGTGTGCAGAACGGGCAGCTGACCTTTTCCTGTACCTGTCCGGTGTGGGCTCCGGAGTCGCAGTGTAAGCATGTCATTTGTGCTCTCCTGACCACAGTCAATCTGCTGCTTCCTGATACCTTTCGTATGCCCTCCTCCAGTTCCACTCAACGGACTTTACTCCTGCGGCAACTCATGGAACCGACTGGGAGCACTTTGGCCTCAAAACCCTCCATTCCGGCCACCCCTCCACGGTTTGAGATTACCCTCTGCAACCGCCACGGAGAGTCATCCATCCGCATTACCAACCATGGGAACATTTGCCATTCCTTTGCAGGGATGCCCACCGAGTTAGCCGTGCTGCTTCGGGCCACGCAGGATCCCGCATGGTCCGTCCAGGAAGGGTTACGGGATTTTCTGAAACATCACGGCCAGCATCATGCCTTGTTTTACGAGAATGCGGACGGACGATTTCCTTTAGAATGGGCACCGGATGCCTTGTATACCACTAAGACAGAACTGGACATTCTCGGGTCACAGGTTTCGATTGCCGCCTGTTGTTTACGCTTCGGAGAGGTGCAACCGAACTCATACGCCTGTCTGGGGTTTGCAGCTGATTTGAATGCCAAAAAGCTTGGGCCCCTCGAACATGAAGGTGGATGGGCCGTATACGATCTGCTGTATGAGAACAGTCAGCGGGAACAGGTTATTGAACCCGCGGACCCGCTCAGCCGTCCGTTGGCCCTGCCGGCGGCATCCCAGCATCGCGAAGGCTGGCTGTCATCGGAACGCCCCACTGGAATGGCGAGACCCACGTTTTCCATTCCGGTAGAACAATTTATCACCTTACAATTGGATATTCCCCTTCACGAGCAAGACCGAATTCTGCGTTCGGTTTTGCTCAAGTGTGCCGGGCAGGAGGTTCCACTTACTGATCACCGCCATTCCGGAACGGCACCGACCTATCAGTATCGCCTCACGTTCATCCCGGAGGCCATTCCGTTAGATGCCTCGGTGTTGGATTTGAGAACAGGAGTACTCCGCGCGGAATGTTGGCTCGGGGAAAGTCAGGGACAACCCAGTGTGCCTATTTTCAGGATATTTCCCTTTCTTGAACGAGCCAAAACCGTCTCGAGCGGATTGAAGGCGAAGAAACGCCGTGCACTCCTTTATGACACCTTTTTCCAATTGATCGGTCATCAGAAGCCAACGGATATCAGGAAACTGGTAAAGGCCTGCATTGCCCAGGATGAATTCCGTCCATTCAAGCTTAAAGCGGAGGCCGAACAGATCCTTCAGCGATTTTCCTCGCCCGCACTGGAGCCCAGTGTGCGGCTGGTGATCCACGACGGTCACTGGTGTGTGGTGATGAACGATTGGGCGAAAGAAGCCTTGCTCTATGCTATTCCGTATACGCTGTGGGGACCTTCGCTTTTTGAGGGAATGATGGAGCATGATGAAATGAGTCTGCCGCTGACCAACCTCTATCCCCTGCTTCCCGAGCTTCATGCAAAATTGCAGGAAGTCGGCATCGGACTATTCTATCAAGACCAGCCCATTACCACGTCGCAATGGGATTGCTCAATCGATGCCCGGCGGGCCTCCAGCATTGATTGGTTTGAACTTCGGCCGGAATTGTTGTGTGACGGGGTGCGGATTGAAGCGAAAGATATCGAAAAAATTCTTGAACGCGGTGGAATGATGGAGGCGGACGGCATCATTCGGATTGTGGACCAGAATACACAGGCCATTTTGCGCGCATTTGCCTTCCTCTCCAATAAGCCCAGTATGGAACACCGGGAGCAAAAGGCTGTCGTTCGTGTCCCGAAACTGCAAATTCTGGATTGGGTGGCCCTGAGAAAACGGGGGGTGACGGTCATTCTCCCTCCGGCAGATGAAGCCTTGATCAACCGGTTGCTGCATTTTGATCAGATTGAGCCTATTCCCCTTCCTCACGTCGTGGATGCGACCGTTCGCCCGTATCAACAGGAAGGGTATCAATGGCTGGGGTTTCTCTATCAACATCGCCTGGGTGCGTGCCTGGCGGATGACATGGGACTGGGGAAGACTCTGCAAGCCATTTGTCTGTTGGCCGGCATTAAAGAAGGCCTCATCACATCACCGGAACCGATTCAAGGTCCACACCTCGTGGTGCTTCCTCCCAGCCTCTTATTTAATTGGGAACATGAAATTTCCAGATTTTACCCTTCCCTGACGGTTCAGTCGTATACCGGGAAGGAACGCAGGTCCTCATTTGCCGGAGCCGATGTGGTGCTCACGACATACGGCCTGATCCGACGCGACATTGCGATCCTCGAAAAGATCCCCTTCAATGTGATTCTGTTCGATGAAGCCCAGGCGGTCAAAAACATTGTGGCCAGGACCACCGGTGCCGCAAGACGTCTCAAAGGGTATTTTAAATGCGTGATGACGGGAACACCCTTGGAAAATCATGTGGGGGAATATTACGCCCTGATGGATTTGTGCGTGCCGGGTCTGCTGGGAGACTATGAGGAGATCAGGGGGAAAATGAAAGCGCCATCACCGGCGTTGTTAGAGACCATCATGCAGCGGAGCAGACCGTTTGTGTTGCGCCGGACCAAAAGTCAAATCCTCAAAGAACTGCCACCGAAAATTGAGACGGATCTGTATCTGGAATTGACCGATCGCCAAAAGAGTTTATATCAGCAGACGGTCACCAAAATTCGTTCGACCATTGCTGCCGCCTATCGCAGTCAAACACCCGCGCAAGCCCGGATCATCGCGCTGACGGCGATTCTCAAACTCCGACAGATCTGCTTGTCGCCGCAATTGATCAGTCCCGCGCATACCGAATTTTCCCCGAAGCTGGAATGTCTCCTTGATCGGCTCAAGGAGCTTCTAGATGAAGGGCACAGTGCGCTCGTCTTCTCCCAATTTACATCGTTTCTGGATATCGTCGAACAGGCCTTTGATGCGCATGAGATTCCTCATGTCCGATTGGATGGCTCCACACCGACGCCCACCCGAAAAAAACTGGTTCAGGCATTCCAGGAGGGAGCGAGCCCGTCTATCTTCTTATTGAGTCTTAAAGCCGGCGGGCAAGGGCTGAATCTCACCAAAGCGTCCTATGTCTTTCACCTCGACCCCTGGTGGAATCCGGCCGTGGAAAATCAGGCGTCTGACCGCGCGCATCGCATCGGGCAAACGCAGAACGTATCCATCATGCGGTTACTCATGCGACATACCATCGAGGAGAAAATGATGGAATTGAAGCAGAAGAAATTGGATCTCTATCATGCGGTCCTGGAAGGGGCCACCCCTCATGGGGGCGGAGCATCTCTCTCACAGAAAGATTTTGATTTTCTTTTGGAATGAACTGTCGTTGACCACGGGTCTGCGTGTTTCTCACTCTATTTGTCGCCACGCTGCTCGTCGCCTTGTCCGTCATGGTTCATTATGAAGTCGTCTACCGAATTTTCATCTTCATGCCCTCTCGATCCAGACGACCACGGTTGGGTGTTATCTGGGGCATCTTATTGGCGCTGATCGCGCATATCATAGAAATTTTGATTTTTGCAGCGGGGTACTATGGATTAATCTTTGCCAAAGAGTATGGGACGTTCGTGGGTGCGTTGGCCCCTGGATTTGAAGTATGTGTCTATTATTCTTTTGTTACCCATACGACGTTAGGTTTTGGCGATCTTATTCCAACCGGCCCGCTTCGCTTTCTCACCGGAATAGAATCACTGACCGGGTTGGTTCTGATTACCTGGACGGCATCCTGCATCTACCTCCAAATGGAAACTCTTCACCGCAAGAATTTTAAGTCAGGGTAAGAGAGTCGACGTCCCGCCATTGGGGTGGGCAATTTCGGCGGCTTGTGGTTTCTTCCCTATTGAGCAGGTTTTGGCAAATTTACAATGTCGTGGTTCGCAATCTGAGGGCATTGGTAATGACCGAAACCGAGCTAAACGTCATCGCCGCGGCGGCAATCATCGGACTCAAGAGAATGCCGAATGCCGGATAGAGAATACCCGCCGCAATCGGCACGCCAATGGCATTGTAGAAAAAGGCAAAGAAGAGATTCTGCCGAATGTTGCGCATGGTCGCCTGGCTGAGCCGGCGGGCACGGGCAATGCCTCGCAGATCACCTTTGACTAAGGTGATTCCGGCACTTTCCATGGCCACATCGGTGCCCGTCCCCATGGCAATGCCGACCCGGGCCTGGGCGAGGGCGGGAGCGTCATTGATGCCGTCTCCGGCCATAGCCACGATGTTTCCTCGGGTTTGCAATTGTTGGATGATCTGGCTTTTCTGCTCGGGCAACACTTCCGCTTTCACCTCATCAATACCGAGTTTCTTCGCAACCGCCTGTGCTGTTTGCTGATGGTCTCCGGAGACCATGACCACGTGAATCCCTTCTTCATGTAACAGGCGAATGGCTTCCGACGTTGATGGTTTAATCGGGTCGGCGACTCCGATGAGGCCGGCGATCTGATTCGCGATGGCCACAAACATGACGGTTTGGCCGTCCCGGCGTAAGTCCTCGGCCTTGTCCGCCAAAGGCCCGAAAGTCTCGGACTTCACGTGATGCTCTTCCTCCAAAAACTTCCTTGTGCCGAGTGCCATGCTGTGTCCCTGAACGGTTCCGGTCACGCCTTTGCCGGTTTTTGACTGAAAGTCCTGAGCCTGCCATAACTCCAGCCCTTTGTCTTTCGCCCCGTTCACAATAGCGGAAGCCAGAGGATGTTCGCTGTTGCGTTCCAGGCTGGCGACCAATCGCAGCAGGTCTTCCTCCTGCATATCGGAGAGGGACACGACCGACATCAGTTTGGGTTTGCCTTCTGTGAGGGTTCCCGTTTTATCGACGACGAGGGTATCCACTTTCTCCAATTGCTCCAGGGCTTCCGCATTCTTCATGAGGACGCCGGCTGTGGCTCCTCGTCCGGTTCCCACCATAATCGACATGGGAGTGGCCAAACCCAACGCGCAGGGACAGGCAATAATGAGGACTGCCACGGCGTTGACGAGCGCGTGAGCCATACGAGGCTCGGGGCCGAAAACAGCCCAGATCAAAAAGGTCAGTAACGCCACCCCGACGACAATCGGGACAAAATAGCCGGCTACCAAATCGGCCATCCGTTGAATGGGCGCACGGCTGCGTTGGGCTTCGCTGACCATGCGAACAATTTGCGCCAGGACGGTATCCCGACCCACGCGTTCAACGCGCATCACCAACGTTCCCGTGCCATTGACGGTCCCCCCGGTGACCTGAGCCTCCGCCTCTTTTTCCACCGGGATTGATTCTCCGGTAATCATCGATTCATCCACGGCACTTTGCCCCTCAAGGATGACTCCGTCAATCGGAATTTTTTCTCCCGGTCGGATACGAAGCTTGTCTCCTGGATGTACGGAATCCACGGAGACGTCTTCTTCCTCGCCATTCTCGAGAATTCGTCGGGCAGTTTTTGGGGCCAGGCCAAGCAAGGCTTTAATGGCACTGCCTGTCTGGCTACGAGCCCGTAATTCCAGGACCTGGCCCAATAGCACGAGGACGGTGATCACGGCGGCAGCTTCAAAATACACGGCCACCTCACCACCCTCTCCTCTGAATGATGCTGGAAATAATTGAGGAGCGAGCGTGGCCACGGCGCTATAGAGATAGGCCGTGCCGGTTCCCAACGCAATCAGTGTAAACATGTTCAGGCTGCGGTTCACGAGCGAAGCCCAGGCGCGTTGGAAGAACGGCCATCCACACCATAAGACCACCGGGGTCGCGAGCGCCCATTGCATCCATGACATGACCGAAGGTGGAAGGATTTCCTGAACCGGTTTGCCGGGAATCATCTCGGACATGGCCAGGAAAAAGACCGGGAAGGCCAATACGAGACCAATCCAGAATCGACGCGTCATGTCTTTGAGTTCGGGATTCTCTTCTTCTTCAAGTGTGATTTCCCGTGGCTCGAGGGCCATTCCGCATTGGGGACAGGAGCCGGGCTCGTCCTGTATCACTTCAGGGTGCATGGGACAGACATATTCCGTTTTGGTGGCCGGTGCGGCGGCCATATCCGGCTCAAGTGCCATGCCACATTTCGGACAAGCCGCAGGCTTGGGCGATTCTACGCCCGGACACATCGGGCAAATGTATTTCGCCCCGGGCTTGACCGGTTCCGCTTCCATCGATTGCTCATGTTTGCCGGTCAGATAGCCCTCCGGATCATGGCTGAACCGGTCCAGACAGCGGGGATTGCAGAAGTAGTACATGGTGCCCGCATGCTCGAATTTGCCGGCAGCGGTGAGGGGATCTACCATCATGCCGCAGACGGGGTCCTTCACCCGGTCGATTTTGGCCATGCTGAGTTCCCGTCTCCGGGGTTTATCTTTGGGAGAAGATGATTCGGTTTCCATATACACGTCTTTCTGAAAGTTTGAAGTTGAAAAAGACTGCCGGCCTTACAACTTGAATGTACATATCCATAAAATGTCTTTCAGGTTTATTGGTGTCAATGATCAGCTGTTATTTCAGTATAGAGAATCAGCGATAGAGTTGGAAACTCAGACAGGCACTCTGAATGGTGTGAGCAAGGGTTCTTGAGAGTGTTTGTTGGTTCCGCTGTTGAGTAGAATGACATTTGATCTTTCTCTCTCCGCGTCAACAAGTCCTGTAATTTTTCCTCGAAACTGTTCTTTCCAGTGTGGGATTGTTCCGGATGGCCAATGAACCTTTTCTCATTTTATGAGTCCTTATCTCCAACTTTATCATGAAGCCGCACTCACCAGTGTGGGATTGTTTTGGATGGCCTTCTGGGCCTTTGGGTTAGGCTACCTCATCAGCAGTATGATTCAAGTGTTTGTCACCCGTGAGCGGATGAGAAAGGGGATGGGAGAGGCCGGTGCTAAAAGTGTGGCGCTCGCCACGTTTTTCGGGTTTATTTCCAGCTCTTGCAGTTTTGCTGCCTTGGCGACGACCCGCTCCCTTTTCACCAAAGGAGCAGGGCTCATTCCGGCACTGGCATTTTTATTGGCCTCTACCAATCTGGTCATCGAGCTGGGGATTATCATCGCCGTGTTTCTCTCATGGCAATTTGTGGTGGGGGAATATGTGGGAGGCCTCCTTCTGGTCCTGCTGATGTGGATCATGGTTAAGCTAACCCTACCCGCACATCTGGAAGACCAATCCCGCCAACATGCAAAAGAGATTATGGGAGAAAGCCAGGAGGAAGATATTCCCGATTGGAAAAAATTGATCCGCACGACAGAAGGCTGGCGCAAAGTGGCCAACCGGTATGTCATGGAATGGGCCATGGTCTGGAAGGATGTCACTATTGGCTTTACGGTCGCCGGGATTATTGCGGCCTTTGTGCCAAAAAGCTTTTTTCAAACCTTGTTTGTGGGATCAGGCAGTTCCCATCCCGCTTTTGGGGAGATATTTGTGCAGACGCTCGTTGGCCCGGTCGCGGCTTTTTTTACCTTTATCGGCTCGATGGGAAACATTCCCTTAGCCGCTGTCTTGTTGAGCAATGGGGTGAGTTTCGCCGGAATCATCGCGTTTATTTTCAGTGATCTCGTGGTATTTCCCGTCCTACGAATTCAGGCAGAATATTATGGGTGGAAAATGGCCCTCTACATTCTTGTGGTGTTTTTGACGGTCTTGATCGGGACCGCCATTCTCATGCATTACGGATTTTCATTTGTGGGGATGTTGCCGGATTCCAGTACCGCAAAGAGTGTGACGGACAGAGAATTTTTTAACATTGACTATACGCTATTTCTCAATATGGGTTTTCTACTGATGACCGCGGGATTTGTGGGATGGAAGATGAAGGGAAATGGTGAACATGACATGGAACAAAAATCCTTGGGGGATAAAATCTTGTTCTGGTTGGCTATCACAGGTTTTATCTGGCTGGCAGGAGGCTTGATTGTGGGATTAGGATGATGAGAAAAAAGAGAGCAGGCAGTAATCTGGCTGAGGAATTGGGGTATTTGTGTCGGATATCCAGTGGCCGATCGTTATTTCCAAATTTAACGCTCTTGGCTGGGGATATTTTACATGATTCTCTTGAACATTCCGATAATACTGATGTGCATATAATCCCGGCGGGTCCTCGCGTCAAATCGGGTTTACAGGAAAGCTTGTGTCTCTGCCTTTCCTTCGCTTTGTAAACCAAAGGCGATTGTACCCTTCCTCGTAACCATCCAATGTCCTACCGGTAGTCTTTTGCCCTCCTTCTCGTCACATAAGCATTTTCAAAATCGGGTATAGTTTCTTCAATCCAGCGGAGGATAAAGCATTTTTGTGGCCGCGGTCTATTGCGTGCCTTGGCGGTCTCTATGTATTTGTGCAAGTTTTTCAGCTTTATCGGCTGCGTGCGAATAATCATCAGCTAAATCTTTGCCATGCATCATGATGGTGAGCTTGTCCTCATAAAATCCTTTTTCATCGTAATCACGAACTTCCCCAACCATCGCCCGCAACTCCTCTGCGCGCTGTCGAAGGGCGGCGGCTTCCTGTTCGTACCATTTTGCCAGGGCAGCATGATCATGTTGCTGAATTAATTGTGCGGGTGGACCATATTGCTCGACTAATTGAGCAGGAGGACCGGATCCGCATCCGGTCATTATAATGAGGGTCGTGATCGTGATAACAACCAAAGCTGTGAATGGGTGCGCCATGTTTCGTCTCCTTTAGATCCTGAATATACATCATCCTGGAATTTAATTCTGGGAGGGATTTCGCTCCATCAAATGTGTTATCGCCATCTTGTGATTGGTGCCCATTTGTATGCTCTTGTCTGTCGAAAGATTTGATTTCAACAAGTATGATTGAATTTTGTTTTTTTCCATGTCAATAAGTTTGTTGAGCAAGGGCAGGAGTTCGAGATTGTAGGGAAGGGCTGCCTCCGGATAATGCTTTTATTAGAACCATGCCCGTATCCCCACCACGAATCGAATCTGACTTGGATTTCCACCCTCCTGCCGCACCAGTGAGGCGGTATCTCCAAAACTTTTGTCCAAAGAGATTCCCACGTAGGGGGCAAATTCCCGTCGGATTTCATAGCGCAGCCGAAACCCCAATTCAAGATTATTCAGTCCTGAACCCGTTGTGAACTTTCGTACTCGTTGAATCGCGGCATTCGTCTCAAAACGAGGCTGGAGGATTAGCCGTTGCGTGAGGGAGAGATCTTTCGTCGCGGTCAAGCGTGCGGACAGGTCCCCATGTTGACTAATGAAAAGGGCGGGCTGAAGTTCATAGTTGTACGGGACGAGGCCTTGTAGCCCGATTACCGCCAGTCCCCGCGTGACGTTTCGGCCCCGATAGGATTGTGTTTCGACGCGCCCCCCTACCTGAAAATCGTAATACTGCTGAATGAAGTGTCCGAAGAGGAGTTGTGAATCAATGTCATAGTCGGCCTTAAATGCCGTGTCCCGTTGCCCTTCGCTTTTGAACCAGATTCGGTTGTAGTCACCCCCATACCATCCCTCGATGTCCCATCGATAGTCGTCATCACTTCCGTTCCCGCCAAATTTCGGCCGGTACTCAAGGACGTCGGCAAGGAAAAAACTATGGTTCTCCTCGTCCATGACAGGACTGGGCCAGTCCGGCTTTGGGGAACCCTGTGATATGTGGGCTTCGGGTGTTCCCGTATGTGCAGGTGGAAGTGCCTGCGCCAACACACCTGTGACATGTGACGCCACGCTATAGAGACTCATCGCGGCTAATGCGAGAACAGCTCGAACAGAGAACCTCACGAACGCGCCTCCGGCTCGGTGCCGGTTACCTCGACGACGCGGAACATGCCCGCTTCCATATGGAAGAGCAGATGGCAGTGAAAAGCCCAACGTCCGGGAGCGTCCGCTGTGATGGCAACGGAAACCCGCTCAGCCGGTTTAACGATGACGGTGTGTTTGCGCGGCAGAAAGGCACCAGCCCCGTTTTCAAGGTGCATCCACATCCCGTGCAAGTGTAAGGGATGTTCCATCATCGTATCGTTGACGAATGTGAGGCGTAGGCGTTCGCCGTTACGAAAGACAATGGGCTCTTTGGCTTCAGAATATTTTTTGCCGTCGAACGACCACATATAGCGCGTCATATGGCCGGTCAGGTGGAGTTCAATTTCACGTTCCGGCTTCCGTTGGTCGGGATAGGGTGTCAGGCTTTTTAAGTCCGTGTAGACGAGTACGCGGGTTCCGGTATTCGCCAGCCCGATGCCGGGTTCAGTCAGGCGTTGACGCGAATACTCGGCGACCGTTTGGTTACCGGAACCATGATGGCCGGGAGGGTGTCGAACAGGGGTACTGCCGGGAATTTTCGATTGGCGAAGTTCATCCGGGGGACGGTCTGACATGTCGTGCTTGTCATGAATGCTTTCAGTGGCGTGTTTTGTTGCCTTGTTCATTCCCGGAGGCTCCAAATGGGGCACCCCATGATGATCGGGTTTCTTCATATCGGCCATATCCATGCCCTCCATGGGCATGCCCATGGAAGCCATGGTCCGAAGTGGTCTCGGACGACGGTCGGGGAGGGGGGCGGTCATACCTGCGCGCGGAGCCAGTGTGCCGCGCGCGTACCCGCTGCGATCCATCGTCTCGGCAAAAATGGTATAGGCCCGGTCCTCGTTCGGTTGGACGATTACATCGTAGGTTTCTGCCGGTCCGATACGAAACTCCTCCACCACGACGGGCTGCACGTTTTGCCCGTCTGCCTGAACGACGGTCATGGTGAGGCCAGGCAGACGGACGTCATAGAAGGTCATGGCCGTTGCCGCGATAAAGCGAAGGCGCACCCGTTCGCCGGGACGAAAAAGGCCCGTCCAATTTTGTTCAGGTGCTAATCCATTCATTAAATAGGTATAGGTATACCCGGTCACATCTGCGAGATCTGTAGGGTCCATCCGCATCCGGTCCCACATGAGATAATTCTGCAGGGCAGGCAACAATCCCATTCGTGACACATCGGAAAAGAATTCGGGAGCGGCGCGCTTCTGGAAATTATAGTAGCCGCTTTGTTTTTTGAGATTGGCAAAGACCGATTCCGGCGATTCGAAAGTCCAATCCGAGAGCACCACGATATAGTCCTGATCATAGTGGAACGGCTCCGGTTCAATCGGGTCGATGATAAGGGGGCCGTAGATGCCTGATTGTTCCTGGAAGCCGGAATGGCTGTGGTACCAATACGTGCCGCTTTGCCGAATCGGATAGTGGTAGGTGAAGGTTGAGGCCGGCTTAATACCACCAAAGCTCACACCCGGTACACCGTCCATGTTTGGCGGAAGAAGCAAGCCATGCCAGTGAATGGAGGTATCTTCCATCAACCGGTTCGTGACATTGAGTGTCACATTGTCACCTTCCTTCAAACGAATTAAAGGACCGGGTAACGTGCCGTTAATGGTTTTTGCCATTCCGGTCAACTCGCCGATTCGAAACGGCAACTCGGCAATGCGTAAATCAATGGTCTTTCCGCGTAGTTCTGAAGGATATCCCGCTTCTGCCTTGGTTGTACCGGCTAGAACATAGGAAGGAAGGAGGCGACCCAACGCCGCCATGATTCCCAGCGCACCGACCCCTTTCAGTAACGAACGCCGTGTCATTCGAGCGTCATGACTATCCTTGTTAATGCTCATGGTTGAACTTTCACTTAATTCCGGCCATAGGACGGAACTATGACGATTTGGTGTGTTGTTGACATGGTCCCATATTAGAAAATTTCAATGGTCTCATTGTAATTGCGGCTGACGCCAGATGAAATAGATGGTGGGGATGACCAACAGCGTGAGCACGGTTGCCGTGACCATTCCGCCGATCATCGGCGCCGCGATGCGTTTCATCACATCGGCACCCGTTCCTTGAGACTACATGATGGGGAGATCTATTTTGGTTGTATCCCCTCCTGTGGTACCATTAAATGCACAAGACAACCCATCCAGGGATCATTTTTAAAAAAGAAAGGAGGAACAATGCTGAATATCAAGCGAAAAATTGTCACGGATGAAACGAAGCGGCCGGTGGCCGTGTTGATTGATTATGAAGATTGGGAAAAAATTGAAAAACTATTGCAAGAGCAGGAATCTGCCGCAGCCCCTCCATCCATAGCACAATTTGCGGGGGTGCTTCGGCTGACCGAGGAGCCGCTAGCGTATCAACATCGTATTCGCCAGGAATGGGGATGACGACGCTGGGGCAGGGACGGTTTTTTTTCGATACCAACGCCGCATTGTATTTAATGGGCAATGCATTAGCTGAGGGTCTTCCCATCGGTTCGTACCATATTTCGGTCATTTCTGAAATTGAATTGCTCTCTTATCCAAATCTGTCCACGAAGGAAGAAGCTACCATTCGTGATTTTCTCTCCAACATCGAGACCATTGGATTACGATCCGATGTCACAGAAACGGCGATCGCATTCCGTCGACAACACCGGATGAAATTACCAGATGCGATCATTGCCGCTTCTGCCAGCCTATTGGATGCCGTTCTTTTGACGAACGATTCCGCCCTGCTAAAACTGCCGGATATTCGGGCGATGGCACTCAAGCTTCGATAAAGGCCATCGGACAACCGCAAACCAGAAGGCCTATCATCTTTATTCCCCCCTCCGCTCGAACCTGAAAGGTTTCCTCCATTAATCTTTTGTTGCTTACTCTCGGAGGTCAAGGCATTCTACAGGCTTGATGAGCCGTAAAACTGAGAAATGCGGCCTGGAGATGGAATGTTCATGTTCCCTGAATCCGGCTCTTGAGACTCCGGCTTCGCCAGATGAAATAGATGACGGGGATGACCAACAGCGTGAGCACCGTCGCCGTAACCATTCCGCCGATCATCGGAGCCGCAATGCGTTTCATGACATCGGCACCTGTGCCTTGGGACCACATGATGGGCAGCAAACCGAAGGTGATGGCCGAGGCAGTCATGATTTTCGGGCGGACTCGTAAGACCGCCCCTTCGATGATCGCGTCACGCAGGTCCGACAATGAGTGCAGTCGGTTCTCCCGTTGCCGGCGGGCACAAGCCTCGTCCAAAAACATCACCATGATCACGCCGGTTTCTGCGGCCACTCCTGCCAAGGCGATCAGTCCGACCCACACGGCAATGCTGAGAGGATAGTTCAGGAAATTGACATACCAGATCGCTCCGACCAACGAGAACGGCACCGATAGCAAGACAAGCAGACATCGGGGGATTGAATGAAAGTTGAGATACAGGAGGAGGAATATGAGAAACAAAGTGAGGGGAATCACAATCGTGAGTTTTTCTTGTGCCCGCTCCAGAAACTGATATTGACCGGCCCATTGTAATGTATACCCGGATGGAAGGGTGATGTGCTTCTGAACCAGGTCTTTGGCCTTGTGAACATAGGTGCCGAGATCCTCGCCCGCAATATCGACAAACACCATACTCGCTAACGATCCATTTTCATCTCGCACAGAAGACGGTCCCGTGGTGGTGGAGATGTGAGAAAGTTGGGCGAGAGGGATCTGTTCGCCCTTTGGCGTGCTGACGAGGACACGCTTGAGCGCTTCCACATCCTGTCGCAGATCACGCGGGTATCGAACATTAATCGGATAGCGTTCTCGCCCTTCAACGGTCCATGCAATATTTTTCCCGCCAATAGCTGATTCTATGACATCCTGCACGTCTCCAACGGTGAGGCCATAACGGGCAGCGGCGGTGCGGTTGACGTCGATATCGACATAGTACCCTCCCGTGACCCGTTCGGCGTAGGCACTCCTGGTGCCCTGCAGTGTGTGAAGCAGGCTTTCAATGTGTAGCCCGATGCGTTCCAGTTCTTCTAAATTCGGCCCCAGGATTCTTATGCCTAAACTGCTTCGAATGCCGGTGGCGAGCATTTCCGTTCTCGTTTGAATCGGCATCCACCAAATATTCGGCATGCCCGGCAATTTCACCTTTTGGTCCATTTCGGCAATGAGCTTGTCCCAGGTCATACCCGGCCGCCAGTCTTCTTGAGGCTTCAGGGTCACCATGGTCTCGCCCATATGTAAGGGGGCCGGATCGGTTGCGGTGCGAGCCCGCCCCATTTTGCCCATCACCTGATCCACTTCCGGGAATTCTTTTAACAACCGGTCTTGCGTTTGGAGGATGGTGGAGGCTTGTTGGATGGACATGCCCGGTATGCTGGTGGGCATATACAGAATCGTGCCTTCGTTCAGGGGGGGCATAAATTCAGAGCCTAACTGTTGGTAGACGGGAACGACAAGGAACATTCCGAGAATGGCTAGGCCAACGACAAGCCATCGGGCATTCAGAACACTTTTCAGAAGAGGGGTATAGATCCATACAAGAAACCGGTTCAACGGGTTTCGTCGTTCAGCCATTATCCGGCCGCGAATGAACCATTTCATCAAGAGGGGGGCCAACCCGATGGACAACAACGCCGCAAAGAACATGGCGAATGTTTTGGTGTAGGCCAGCGGCTTGAACAGACGGCCTTCCTGCGCTTCGAGTGTAAAGATGGGCAGAAACGAGACGATGATGATGAGCAAAGAAAAGAAGAGGGGCTTGCCGACTTCCCGGGCGGCTTGAATAATGATGTCATCCCGTGAGCCGGAACGTCCTCGGGAATCCCACTCCTCCAAGCGACGATGCGCGTTTTCCACCATGACAATGACCGCATCGACCATGGTTCCGATGGCGATGGCAATGCCGGAGAGTGACATGACGTTCGAGGAGACGCCCAGATAATACATCGCAATAAATGACAAGAGAATCGCCACCGGCAGTAAGAGGACGGGAACCAGCGCGGAGCGAACGTGAAATAAAAAGAGGAGGCAAATCACGCTCACGACGATGGTGATTTCAATTACTTTTTCTTTGAGCGTGGCGATGGCCCGAAGAATCAATTCCGAGCGATCATACATCGGAACGATACGGATGCCTTCGGGAATGGAGGGCATGATGGTGGCTATGCGTTCTTTGACCCGTTGAATGACTTCAAGCGCATTTTCGCCATAACGCATGACGACGATGCCACCGACGGTTTCTCCTTGTCCATTCAATTCAGCAATGCCACGTCTGAGATCCGGACCGAACGTCACGGTCGCGACATCGTGGATGGTAATGGGCGTTCCCTTTCCGTCCGTTCCGATTGGAATAGTTCGAAGATCGTCAAGCGATTGGATGTATCCGCGGCCCCGTACCATATATTCCCGTTCACTGGCCTCAATGACCCGTCCTCCTACTTCATTGTTACTGCGTCGGACAGCCTGAATGACCCGGGGAAGGCCGATGCCATATCCCTGTAATTTCACGGGATCGACTTGGACTTGATATTGTTTCACGAATCCGCCGATGGTCGCCACTTCCGCCACGCCGGACACACTCTGCAACCAATAGCGCAAATACCAATCTTGAAACGAGCGAAGATCGGCCAGGCTCTGCTTTCCGCTTTCGTCCACAAGGGCATATTGAAAGACCCACCCGACCCCTGTCGCATCCGGGCCTAAGGTCGGAGAAATTCCTTCCGGCAGTTTTCCCACCAGACCCTGCATGTATTCCACAACCCGGCTTCGGGCCCAATACATATCGGTTCCGTCCTGAAACACAATGTAGACAAAAGATAACCCTAAAAACGATTGGCCTCGAACATACTTGATGCGTGGAGCCCCTAGCATCGAGGTGACAATAGGATAGGTAATTTGATCCTCCATCAGATCGGGGCTTCGGCCGGGCCACTCCGTCAAGACGATCACTTGCACATCGGAAAGATCAGGCAGGGCATCCAGTGGCGTATGAGAAACCGACCAGATTCCCCACCCCATCAGAAAAAGGGTGAGGATTCCTACCAAAAAGCCGTGACGCGCACTCCAGTCAATGATTCGTTCAATCATGTTGGCTCACTCACGTTCCGGACATGCCCGGCATCCCGGACATTCCTCCCCCTCCGGCAACCACCGAAAACGTTCCCTGAATAGCGGGCTGTCCTGAACGTTGAATCAGTACCGTCAGATCCCATTGGCCTGCCATCCCAAGATTGACCGTGGCTTCATAGATGCCTTCCGTTCTTGCTGTCATCGGAACCGTCGCTGGGCGCATGCCCGGCATCGGCATGGTGAAGGTGAGTTGAACCTGAGCAGGGGAGACCGGTGTGCCCTGTTGAGTGGATAGGGTCACCTGTATCCGGTTTTCCCCTATGCGTACGGGCGAGGGATTGGTTGAAAAGCCCAGCATCAGGTCACCGGCGTTCTTCTTACTCGTTTCTGTCCGTGCCTTGTTCCCCGGAACCATTCCTGATCCTGTCATGGCCTTATCCATTCCCATATCCATCTTGCCCATATGCGCCTGCTCCATTTTTATTCCTCCCATCCCCAGCGCGCCCATCATGTTTGAGCTCGCCATGAGCTTGCTTTCCGAATCCAGGAGAAACGTGCCGGACGTGGCGATCCGCTCGTCCAGAGCCAGACCCTCGACGACTTCGTAATAGCCCCCAACTTTCGGGCCAAGGGTGACTTGCCGTGGTTCAAACATGCCCTCTCCCCGGACGACATAGACGATCTGTCGGGTCCCGGAATCGAGCACCGCTTCTTCAGGAACCACAAGCTTGTTTCCGCGATTCACCTGAATCTGAACGGTCCCATACATGTCCGGTTTCAGCCGCAACTTCGGGTTCTTGAACACCAGCCGAACGGTATTGGTGCGGGCCTCCTGGTTGAGGTAGGGATAGATAAAGGTAATCTCTCCTTGAAAGGTTTCTCCGGGATAGGCCGCCAGGGTCAGGATTCCCTGTTGTCCCACTTGGACGAAGGGCATTTCATACTCAAATACTTCCGCCTCCACCCACACGGTAGAAAGGTCGGCAATGGCATAGAGGGTCATCTCGGGTTTCACCAATGTGCCTTTAAACACCTTCTTGTCTATAACGTACCCGGCGACAGGGGAATAGATCGTGACATAGGTCTGCGGGTTGCCACGACGCGCTAACTCATCGATCTGTGCATCCGTCAACGTCCAATGCCGGAGACGGTCGCGCGCAGACTGGACCATTTGTACCGTCTGATGTCGGGTTTCGAGAAGAGGGCTATTCTGAATCTGCTGGTTGGCCTTTATCGCAAGCAGATATTCGTCCTGCGCCGACACAAGTTCCTGGCTGTAGAGGGTGAACAAGGGCTGACCTTTTCGAACAAGTTGGCCCGTGGTATCCACAAAGAGATTCTCCACCCAACCTGAAATGCGAAGATTGATATGGGTGAGACGTTGTTCGTCATAGTCCACCTTTCCCACGGCACGGATCACCGTCTGGAGTGGACGCATGCTTACCGGGGCTGTGGTGACGCCAATCAATTGTTGCCGTGCCGGAGTCACCATGGCATAAGCCTGGCTGGATTCCATCTCCATGGAAGAATGGCCGCTCATGGCTTCCATGTCCTGCATGGGTTGTTCGATATGCCTCGCCTCGTTCGCGGTCATTCCCGTTAATTGGAAGAGGGGCCACCATGATTCTTTGAAAAAGAACAGGCTTGCCACAAGGATACAGAGCAATACTCCAAGGAAGACCCAGCGTGGTCGTGAGGTGTGGGTGAGCATCGTGCGTCTCCTTCTTACAGGTCTGCGCCGAGCACGCGTTCAAGTTGGGCGACTTGCTGTTCCCGGTTCACGAGCGCCCGGATAAATTCAAGCCGAAAGGTGATGAGCGCGCGTTCCGCATCGATCAAATCCAAAAAATCCGTGCGATCCGTCCGATAGCCCGCATGGGCGGCTTGGAGGACCTGCTGTGCCTGCGGAAGGACGGTGGTGCGATAGAGTTCCAGGACCTCTTGCGTGGCCTGAATTTGCACCACCAGATCCTTGACCTGAAAGCGCGTGAGTGTGACAAGGGTCTGTTGCTTGGCTTGTGCGGATCTGACCTGCGCCGCCGCTTCCCTGACACCGGCGTCATACTTCGGTTTGGTCCAGAACGCGAAGGGAATGTTCACCATCACATTCCCGCCGAAACCGTCGTCGGTGTGGTAATTTTGCCAGCGCTGGAGTTCCACCCGTAGGTGCGGGTAGTACTGCAATTTGGCCAGTTGCGTGGCCGACTGAAATCGCGTTACCGCCAGATCAGCTTCTTGAAGTTCCGGGCGGAGTCGAAGCGCGTGCTCCTGGAGTTCTTCAAGCGAGTATGTCAGCGGTTGAGGACGTGGTGCTCGTGGGATACCAAGCGGAGCCTGGGGATCACGATCCAGAATGGTATTGAGATGAGCTTGAGCGGTTTCCCGTCGTTGATTGAGGACGGGTAATTGTTGGGAAATTTTCGAAAGCTCTACTTGAGCTCGCAGGACGTCCACCTGTGTTCGGGTTCCCACTCCGTATTTGGCGTTGGCAATATCAAAGAACTGCCGGAGCAATTTTTGCTGTTCATGATGGACCTCAATGGCTTTGTGGGCGAACAACAGCTCGAAAAAGGCCATCTTGACCGCAGCGGTAATCTCGCGAATTTTGGCCGCCACGCGTTGTTCCGCCTGAGCGGCTTCCCGTGTCGCCACCTCGGCTTTCTTCGAAAGCAATCCCGGGAAGGGAAATTGTTGCGTAACTCCGTAGATGACCGTTTGTGTTTTGGTGACATTCAGCGAGTCAGGCGTATTCCACAACTGAACCTTTAATTCGGGGTCGGTCAGGGCTCCCACTTGAGGGGCCCGCTCCTTCATGGCCAGGACCTGCTCTTGTGTCGCCGCGATCTCAGGATTCTGTTGAATCGCTTCCTGGATCAGGGGCACGAGCTCCAAGACCGGTTCAGTCGTGTCTGTTGCTTGAGCCGGGAGTGGGTCTGACGGACCAAGCCAAAACATAGCGAATGCCACTATCCCCACGTATCTTGAAATTATCTGGTGCATGGTTGTCTCCGCTTATATGTAACGACCATGGACCTCTCACCGATTCTGCCTCGTATCCAAAGAAGCAGAAAGGAGAAAATGGTCCTGTCGATCAGGCCTGAAGATGTCGGACCGGGATCAGTCAGGTCGTGAATTCAGGGAATTGGTGATGAACGGAGAAACGGGGAGGGGATCAAATACGAAAAACCGAGATGAGGAGGAGAAGGTCTTTGGGCACGGCCACCTGGCCGGTACCGGGCGGAAAGATGAATGTTCTGGAGGAGGGGACAAGGTCTGGAAGCAGCAGGGCCATTTCGCCAATGAAGGGGGCATGAGCCTGGCTATTTGAAGGAGTATCCAGACTCGATTGGACCGCGAGAGTTTTAAACCCGTCACAGAACTGAGTAACAGGTTCTTCCCCCGGCATGGTGCAATCACTCACTTGAGCCACCGGCATTTTGGCAAAGACCGGCACCACGCAGGCATAGGCGTTAAAGCTGAACGCGAGGAACAGACCAATGAGGAAGAGGGCTAACAGTTTGGGGAAGGATCTCATGAGAGTTATCCTAACTCTTAAACATCTTCTCAGTAAATAGCGTTTCTAGCTAGAGATTGTTGAGTAATAAAAATTTCCAAGGGCATATTGACCAACAAGCACGTTGCATATTAGAGGCCCTCGGGGCGGTTCAAAAAAGTTCGTCCAGCAAGGCCGCAGTCATTTTTGCGCGCAGAGCGTACTTCCAGTACGTGAGCACGGAAAAATGGCGAGAACGCCGCTGGCGGCTTTTTTCAACAGCCCCAGCAAGCAGCCGTTGGGTATGCTGACTGGCCCTTCATGAATCCATGGGGACGAATGATCATAAACGCCATTTCTAATGATCTCTTTCCAGAAGACGAAGGATGAACTTTTCATCGAAAAATCTAAACCCTTCCCCAACCATTTTTTTGTTTCGGATTGGTAGTTGGAAGAGATTAATTGAAATAGTCGCCCTCCGATGACCTTAAAGGCAGTTTCAGGTCGGGTCGTGTTTTGATGTCCACTTTCGGCCAAAAGCGGACATTCAATTATTCTTTACTTCACTTCGGCTTGAGATTCGCAGGCATAAGTATCATCAATTTCTTTAGCGATTTGTTCAAAGTGTTTATGCTGTTCGCGCATATAGAAGTGATAAATCCTTGCGTCACTCTCGGACATATGATGTTCACCGCCCTCAAGATATGTTTCCAGTCTGGACAGAGCGTGTTTGTATTCATCAAGTTCGTATTGTGTATAAGGGGCAAAATCACCCCGCTCCTTCAGAGCTTTTTCGAATTTAAGATAAGTATCCTTGACACCTTTAAGCATGGCAAGTCCGAGCCGAATGTTGTCTAAGTCGGGTGAATGAATACCTTGTGCAATTTTTTCAAAACTGTATCCAATGCTTGAAGGAAAAATATTGATTAGAAGGTTGTCCTTGTACTTCTGTTTGTGCATCTTGTCAGCCTCTTTAAGTTTATTTGCTATAGACTCGTATCCAGATTTAATTTCATCAAGTTGATCGCCTATTATTTTGAATAAATCTACATCAATGAATTTCATTTTTCCTTGATCGTAACATTGCATCAACCTAAAGCCATTTTTGGACAACGTCGTTCTTGAAATGAAGTTGTAATGTGTCTGACCCTCGGGCGTCCCCTGAGTTTGTTTTGTTGGGTGCCCTATTGCAGCATTCCTTAGGTAACGTATTTGTTTAAGAGGATCACTTCTGTGGTACTTTATCTTAAATGCCTCAGACAAATGTAATATGGCATCTTGTTGAATAAATAGAGCTTGAAGTAAGCCGTAGGTATATATGTATTTTAAGCCTTCTTTGCTGGGATAATCAGATTCAATATAATCGCTGATGGAGTATGATGTATCGCCAATTGCATCTAATGAGCAGCAGATTTGATTCCAGTTGTCTGAATCACTGATAAGATCATTTTGATAACGTGTGGTATTGATGTGTTCCCGAACAACAGTTTCCAAAGAGTCTAGCTGAGTTATCTTCTCTAAAATCTGTTTGTTCATTTTACCAATCTACATATATTACTTTAACGGGAACAATTCGCACTCTAAACGTCTGCTTTGGGTCGTAAGCGGACGGTTAATCGAAAGCTCTACTGTTGCCGCCTAACAATTTGCGGCACTGAACTTCTCAATGGCCTGGCATTCCTCAACCCCGTCTTTACTCACGCTATACAGCAGGATATTGTATTCGGTTACAGTAGGATAAACGAAGAAAAGAGTCCAGCCAGAATTCCAGAAACAGGTTGAAGGAGTTTACCCTGAATGGGATTTTGGCGTGGATGACCTAAGGCATTAATTTAATTGGTGGCAGGGTAGCGGTCGCGCCTACGGTCCGTTGCTTAAGAGTCAATGGTTTGATTTGTCACGAAATAAAGGACTTTTGCCGGTCGTTGGGAACCTGGAGGAGGGCTGAAAAGAATTATTTTATGGAAGGCACTCCGAGATCTTTGCAGATTTTCTTTGCGAGTTGGTCACTGATTTCTTTATGTCTTGGGATAGCCGACCGTTTATTGAGCTGAGGATTATGCCACCAGGAATGCCGACCACCTTCCCTCAACAGCTCACATGTGTGTGATCGAAGGTGGCGAACCAGTTCCTCCCGTTTCATACTCCGATAGGCTCTTCTTCGAAATTGGATCCGGCCGCTCCCAGGGCTTCTTGTCGATTAAATTCTAGCGCTTCCTTTAGAGTGATCTTGAGGGTTGCAAGTAATTCCTCACGGGTGCTCTCTTGGCAGTTGACGCCAGGAATTTCTTCGATCCACCCGATCCACCATCCAGCGTCTTTTTTAATCACAGCCGTATATGCTTGATTCATGGTTCGTCTCCTTTTCATACAGGAAGCAACGTCGCAAAGACTTTTGGAGTTGAATAATTTATCTATCAAAGAGGAATCGGCATCATTTTGTCAATTGTTAATTGAAGAATCCTCACTACTCAGGTGTGTCTACAGAGGAAGCGTGCCGTCTATCTGATGCCCGATGTTCAAGCCGAATTCTTGCCTCGGCAATATCCATGTGACTCAATATCCCTATCGGCCGGGATTGATGATCCAGCACCGGGGCCTGTTTCACATCTTTCATGTACAACACCCGTAAGGCTTCGCGCACGGCCTGTCCCTCATGAAGGGCCGCGACCTCATGCTTGGCGATCGTGTCGACGGACTCACCAAAATCCTGGCCATGGGTCATGGCCCGATAGACATCCGTTTTTGTCAGAATGCCGGTCATTTTTCCTTCCGCATCCACGATGGGCAACAAGGTCTGTGAACCATTTCCAAAGGCCAGGATCGCCTCATTGATCGTGGCGGCTTCCGGAAGACACGGTGCGGATTGTTTCATCACGGCTTCGACGGGAGAGGAGAGCAGTTCCGTCGTCCACCGTGTTTCGCCCAATACGTCTTCTTGAGGTCCTCGTTGCGCCGTATAGCGGAGAATCCCGCTCAGACTTTGGAAGCTCCCGACGAATGCTTTGAATTCCTTAGAATTAAACACCATGATCGTAGCCGCCGTTTTGGCCGTCACCGTGACGCGCCGCACCACACCATATAAAAAAGATCCTTCTCCAAAATGATCTCCCGGAATCAGTTCGTCACGCCATAGCACTTCGCCATTTTCATGGTATCGCACGGCTTCTAGTGACCCTTTCTCAACCACATAGAAGGCGGAACCTTCTTCTCCCTGTCGGAAAATCACATCGCCCGGTTCCACATGCAGGCGCGCAATCTTTTGCGTTTTTTTCAGGTCCAGGTAATTCAGATCCGGCGGGAAAAAAAGTTCAAAGGTCCAATCGACCATGACCCGCAGCTTGCGGTCGAGTCCAGGCAATTTCAGTAGATGAATGGTCCGGGTCAACCACCATGCAAAAAATCCGCTGAACCGGAACCCGAAAATCGAGCAGACGCCCTTATGGTGGCCGATGGTCGCCATTTGGCCCAGCGTTTTGTAGCGGAAGGGACGAAGGGGTTTGCCAGATGAGGATAGGGCGATGTTCTCGGCCGCATGCCGGCCAAGTTTGATCGCGAATTGAGCCGTCGGCGGTGCTTGATTCCCATAGCCATCCGGATTGGCCGCTCCATCTCCAATGCCCCATACATGAGTAAATCCCTTGAGGCGTAGAAACTCGTCGGTGATGAGCCATCCCTTGGCATACTCAGCTGACAATTCTGTCAGGACCGGATTCGGGGCGTTTCCAATCGTACAGATCGGATTCTGTGATTCGAGGCGGGTGCCATCATGTAGCCGGATATATCCTGCGCTGACAGAGGATGCCCGTCGGTTCAGCAGGACCGTCATTCCGCGCGATTCAAGAGACCGTTGAGCAAAACGTCCGAGGTCTTCGTCCAGTTCAGGGAGTAGATATGGGCCCGAATGCACCAGAGTAACTTGCAGTTCCGACGGGTCAAATGCGGGATAAAATCGTCTGGCATCTTGCAACAAATCAAGAATTTCACCAGCGGTTTCGACACCGCTATATCCACCACCGACGACCACGAAATGGAGGAGGGACTGCCGAATATCCGGGTTTGGCTCAAGATCCGCCTCTTCAAGACGTTTAATGATATGTTCCCGGATTCCCAGTGCATCAGCCAGCGTCTTCAAAAATAACCCGTGCTCCATCATGCCCGGTATCGCACGGAGATTGGTGCTGCTTCCCAACGCGATGACCAGGTGTTCCGCTTCGACGGGTTTCAGCCTTATCCCCTCCTCGGCATTGAATTCGATTCGTCGTTGCTGCAGATCGATGGTCGTGACTTCGGCACGTTGCACCATGCAGCGGCGCAGCGCCAGTCGAATGGGGTTCATGACATGGCGCGGTTCGATCCCCGCTCCGATCACCTCCGAAAGAAAGGGTTGGTAGACGAAATAGTTTTCCGCGCTAACCAGAAGGACGCGTTTGGCCGTGTCTTTCCCCCAAAGTTTTTCGAGTCGACGGGCGCAGGCCAGACCGGCAAAGCCTCCACCAAGAATGACGACTTCCCATTTCGTGTGCATACCGCTTATGGCCTTTTCCCCCTGCGATCAGATGCTGGAATTACAGCTGTGTGATGGGGATCAGCATCCTCATCATTGCTTGATTTCGACTGAAATACTCCCGAGTGTATCATGCTTTTTACACCCAATTCTCCTTTAAGAGAACTAGGAGATTCCCTAGTTTTCCGGTGTAGGGCCCGTGATCACCTTCACCCATTTGTATAGCCCGTCCGCCAAAGGAAATTTAACCTTCGCTTGCCGGGCCTTCGCTAAAACAGCTAGATTTTCTCCATAATGACCGTATTTATGGCCGGAAAAAAGAACGCTTCGTCAAAGTGTGAAAGGCCGGACCACACTCATAGTGTGGCTCCTCGTCTGCCGGTTCAGCTGTCGCTGAAGCAGGCGATTCAGGATCATACCGACGGTAAGGAAATGCGGTATGTCGATTGAACTCAATCACACCATCGTCCCGGCGTATGACAAAGTGGCCTCGGCAAAATTCTATGCGAAAATTTTCGGACTCGCGTTCGAGGAAGGAACGGTCGGGTATTTTGCGCCGCTACGGATCAATAAGACGCTCACGTTTGATTTTGATGATGACTATGATGACACGTTCGATGCCCATCACTATGCATTCAAGGTGGGTGAAGACGATTTCGACAGGATCTTCGGTCGCATTCAGGCCGAAGGTATTCCGTATGGAAGCGAACCCACAGCACGGGAGAACATGACCATCAACCACCGGGGTGGGGGACGCGGCGTGTACTTTTGCGACCTGAATGGGCACGTTCTCGAACTCCTCACGGTGGGGTAGAGCACTCCAAAGGGTTATATGTTAAACACCAAGATGTATTATGCTCCATTAAAATTATTTGGCCGGATAAGTGAGAACGGTCATTTTACATAACTTGTCTTCTTTGGTTCATGCCCATTGGATATACTGGTCCTTCAGACATTCGTATAATTAAATTGTAAAGTTCATCGTCCTTGAGTCCCCCTCCTTTGTATGGCTTTGTTTCGAAGAGGAATAAAGACGGAGGGGCGGAGGGGAGGTAGCCTCTGCACAGCACTGAATGGCTGATCCCATCGTGGCTTCTCGAGGGTACCAGGACTCTACCTCACCTTGCCTCTCCTTACAAAGGAGAGGAATTCAAAGTAGATTGAATTCCAAAAAGGATTAGGAGACTGGCGGGTTATCCTGGAAAACCCGGATGCGTTGATATACTTTGTGGATTGGTCGAGGAGGGATTGATGGGGAATGCTCGTTCAGATGCGCTTGTGCTGTTCGGAGCCACAGGCGATCTCGCGTATAAAAAAATTTTCCCGGCGCTTCAAGCCATGATTCAACATGGGAAGGTTGACGTGCCGATTGTCGGTGTCGCGCGAGGCGGCAAGGACGTGGAGCATCTCCGACAGCGAGTCCGGGACAGTTTGGAAAAATTCGGCGGTGGGGTCGATGAGACGGCATTTGCAAAACTTTCTAATTGGCTCAGATATGTTGATGGGGATTATCAGGAGGAAGACACCTTTACCCGTTTACGTCAGACTCTAGACACTGCGCAACACCCCCTCTTTTATTTGGCCATCCCTCCGACTCTGTTTCCCGCGGTGGTGGAAAGTTTAGGGAAGTCAGGTTGTGCCTCCGGCGCACGTGTCGTCGTGGAAAAACCCTTCGGACGTGATCTGGCCTCCGCTCAAGCTCTAAATCATACCCTGCGTGGCGTCTTTGATGAGTCGGCAATTTTTCGTATCGATCATTACCTGGGAAAGGAGTCCATTCAAAACCTGCTGTTTTTTCGTTTTGCCAATTCATTTCTTGAACCCATCTGGAATCGTAACTACGTGGAAAGTGTACAGATCACGATGGCCGAAACATTCGGGGTTGAGGGCCGGGGAAAGTTTTATGAGGAAACCGGTGCGATCCGTGACGTCGTCCAGAATCACCTGCTGCAGGTCGTTGCCAACCTGGCCATGGAGCCACCTGTCCGTGCCGATGGAGAGGCCGTCCGCGATGAACGGGTTAAGGCATTCAAGGGCATCCGGTCACTTACCGGGAAATCTCTGGTACGTGGACAGTTTCGGGGCTATCGCGAGGAGCCCGGGGTGAGGCCGGACTCGAAGACCGAAACCTTTGCTTCGATGCAGATTCACATCGATTCGTGGCGTTGGGAAGGGGTGCCCTTTTTTATTCGCACGGGGAAATGCCTGCCGGTGACCGCAACGGAAGTGTTGGTCAGACTGAAACATCCGCCTCATCAGCTTTTCGAGGACACTCGATCAGAGGCATCGAACCATGTCCGTTTCCGGCTTGGCCCTGATCGGGTCGCAATCGCAGTGGGAGCCCGGGCGAAGAAACCTGGCGAGCGAATGACGGGTGAAGACATCGAGCTGTACGTCTGTCGGCAAGAAGGTGATGAACAGGGAGCCTATGAACGCCTCATTGGTGATGCGATGGAGGGAGACACGGCATTATTTGCAAGGGAAGACGGAGTCGAGGAGGCCTGGCGCATTGTGGACCCGATTGTGAAGATGTCCACTCCCGTTTTTGAATATGCACCGGGGACTTGGGGTCCTAATGAAGCTCAGGCCCTCACGGCGAATATCGGGGGATGGCATAACCCGATAGAGGAGGAGTAAATCGACATTCTCTTATTCACATCCCGTCCGGTCTAGCCATCCAAAAAGGTCTTCCTCACTCAGGTTTTTTCTGCCTCGCAAAGCGGCAATAGATAAACGGCTGCGTGTTACCCCCCGGCGTCATGTGAAGCTCTTCGAATGACTCAATAAAGACAAAGTGGCTTCCGATGGCTAAAGTCAAAAATTCAGGGGAATACCGAACGACCGGTAACCCGCTGCATGTTGGTGGAGCCTCATATCCAAACGTCGCAATGATCACGTGACCCTGCGCGCTCACAGCCCTGTTCATGGTCTCGCAGTATTTTTCCCGATCCTCCGCCTCCGTCAGGAAATGAAACACGGCTCGATCGTGCCACACATCATATGTCCTGGATGAACGAAAATCAGTGATATCGGCTTCGATCCAAGTCACGAGATCCGCGCGATAGCCTAATCTGGCTTTGGCCCGCGCCAAAGCGGAGGAAGAAATATCGAGTACGGTGATGTGATCGAAATCCTGCTCGAGGAGATGGTCGACCAGTGTGGAATCGCCTCCTCCCACGTCGATGAGGTTTCCGGTTTTTGGAACGCCTGTGGCCTGAATCAGATTCAATGATAGGGTAGGGTGGGCTTGATACCAGCCTAACTCTTCTGTGGCCGTGTCCCGATACACGTCTTCCCAATGTGCTTTTGTGTCCATGGGGCACCTCTGTGGTTAGGACCGGATGATGCGATTCACGGCATGAAAGAATCCGCCCATCAGTTTGGCGAGGGTCATTTGCTTAATTTCCGATAGCAGGGATCGATCGAGAGCGGTCGTATCTGCATTCAATGAAAATCCAACCCATTCAAACGCTTTTGTAAACAGGTCATTGCTGTTTGTGTGCGCGGTTTTTTTTATCGTATTGTTTGATTCAAGGTCTGATGGTGTCTCTGACGACCTTCATATACGGTATTGGATTTATTGCATCATTCTATGGGTTGCCGGATCCAGCTGTTGGGGTATTTTGTTTTGTATAAGTCTGTCACATCTCAGCTCCACGAGTTCTCCTGATGCTGGACATGGCTCACGATGTGGAGCCTTCCGACGTCGTTGATGGTTCGACCTTGAGCCAAGCGTTGAATACTTTAAATCCCAGTGCCAACACGACGGCACCGACGAACAAACCGATGATACCGGACATTAACAGCCCACCGATCGCCCCCATGAATATCACGATCATCGGCACGTCGAGACCGCGGCCCAGCAACAAAGGCTTCAAAAAGTTATCAAGCAACCCGGTAAAAATACTCCAGATTAAAAACAATACTGCCGGGAGCGTGTCACTGGTCGAAAATATATAGACCACAGCCGGACCCATGATGAGCATGGGTCCGATTTGAACAATGCATAGAATCAGGGCGAGCACTGTCCATAACCCTGCAAGCGGCACTCCGGCCACGACCAGACCGAGACCAACCGCACTTGACTGAATCAGGGCTACGCCAAGAACTCCTCGCACGACACTGCGCATGGTGGCTTCGGCAAGGTCTACCAGTTCTCCCCCTTGCTGGCCGGCTAACCGCCTGCCAATGGCCCTTGATAATCGATAGCCCTCTTCTGAATAGGCCAAAAATACTCCGGCTAAAACCACCGCCACAATGACTTTCACAATATTGAGTCCGACCGTGGCGGCCGCTCCCAAAAGCGGAGAGACAAATGCACGCAGTTGCGGGGTGATGTGTTGAATAGCGACCTCAAGATTTTCAGACGCCATGCCCCAGACCTTTTCTATCGAAGCGCCGATCACCGGCCAATCTTTGATCCCTTGAGGCGGCGGCGGTATGACTAGAAGGCCTTGACGTAATTGATCGGAGACCACCCGGAGATTATCGATCAGCACCGTGACCAGAAACACCACGGGAAAAACCAGGATCACCAGTAAAGCCACGGTCATCAAAGTGGCCGCCAGCCAATTCCGTTCTGTTACCCAGTGACGCACCCAGCCATAGATCGGAAAGGTTCCCACGGCAATAATGATCCCCCACACAATGGGACCCACAAACGGGTGGATGATCTCAAAGCACCAGACAATGAGTAGAGCCACCAGGCCGATTTTTGTGACCGCTTCCAGTGCACTTTTGGTAATTTCATCCTGGCGCATGAGGCTTCAAGATATGTCGATGGGGCTTAGCTGTTTTGAGCGCAATTATCGTTGAAGGACAATGGAGAAGGGCAATTCGTCGTTGATTTTATATGGATCTGTGGTTCTTTGTTTTGAGCGAATACCATTGGAAGAGGCGTGTCGCAGATCTTAGATTATTCCTCATGACGAATCCAATTGGTAGAGGCAGGGTAGGGGACAGATCTTTATTGAACGCGCTTCACAAGATTTTCTCGCCGGACTGACGGCTGCTCATCTCGAGCATATTTAATAAGCCAGCTTATTTGAGCGCTTCTGCCCCGCCGACGATATCCATGAGTTCCTTTGTAATAGCCTCTTGACGGCTTCTGTTATATTTCAGGCTGAGTTGCTTGATGAGTTCACCCGCATTGCGGGTAGCACCATCCATGGCCGCCATTCTGGCGGCTTGTTCTGCGGCCGATGATTCCAATAATATCCGGAAAACCTGCCCCTGCGCATACTTAGGAAGAAGGGCCGAGAGTAATTCCTCCTGATCGGGCTCATACAGATACCCGCCTCCGGTTTGCGATTCCGCCACTCCAAATTCTTCCAGCGGTTCAATAGGAAGAACTTTTTCCACCACCACTTGTTGTTGAACGATGTTTTTAAACTCATTATAGACGATATAGCCCTCGTCAAAGACCCCATCGGTAAACGCGTCTACTGCAGCCAACCCGACTTCGAGTGCATGCTCATAGGTCAATCGTTCAAAGACATTCACATTTTGATCGCGAATGGGCCAATGACGGCGGCGAAAATATTCGCTCGCTTTTCGCCCGACGACTCCGACGATGACCTTTGCCCCTCTTCCCTCGCATTCATGAATCACCTGGATTGCTTTGCGAAAGACATTCATATTGAATCCTCCGCACAAACCACGGTCGCTTGACACCACGGTCACTTGAATAATGTTAACCGTGCGCTTTTGAAACAGGGGGTGGACCGACTGATTGACCCGACCGCTCAGGTTGGCCAGTACACGGCGCAATTCCTGTCCATAAGGGCGAAAGGCCAGAATTCGTTGCTGCGCACGGCGGAGTTTGGATGCAGCTACCAGCTTCATGGCCTTGGTGATTTTTTGCGTGTTCTTAATTGAACCGATTTTGCGGCGCAGGGCTTGTAGGTTTGCCATCCTCTCTCCTTTCCTAAACTAAATAGGATCTGGTGAACGGAACCATGAGCGGCTTCCTTTATCTCTTTTGAAACTTGGGGAGCCTCCCATGTTACAAATTGGGAAGCCTCCGCTGCAAACCCCGGAAGGCAGAACGTTCAACTCCCGATTTCACGCACCTGGCCATGAGTGCGAAAATCTATGGTGTGTGAAAGGCGGGAGCTTGCAGGATAACTTCAGAAAATGCCGCAAGGGAGTTTTCTTACTGGTTCTCAGGGGTGCCTGGCGGCTTTCTTCCTTCCATTGAGTCGGCCAGCAGGATCATTTCACGCCTTGCTCTGCAGGCATACAGTATCTTAGCTTTTCAGGTCAGACTGTATTTCATGGTCTAATGGAACCGGTTCTAAGGGAGAGGAAATCGGCTGCCCCTTGTCCTCGGTGGAGGACCAACCACCGCCCAGGGCTTTATAGAGCTGGACAATGGAACTCAGATGTTGCTGTCTGGTTGAGACCAGGCTCAGCTCAGCCTGAAAGAGATCCCGTTGGGCTGTTAGGACATCCAGGTAAGACGCAAACCCTCCCCGGTAACGCTTGTCCGCGAAATTCAACGCGGACTTGAGTGATGCCACCTGAGATTCCTGGGCTTCGGTTTGCTCTTTGGTCTTTTCGATCGTGATCAACGAGTCCTCAACTTCCCTAAAGGCATTGAGAATGGCCAACTCGTACCGGGCAAGGGCCTGTTGCTCTTTAGCAGTCTCGACCCCGACACCATAGCCAAGTGCCGTCGCGTTGAGAAGCGGACCGGTTAAGGTGCCTGATGCGCCAACAGTCGCAAACGGTCCCGTCCCCATCGAGTTCAACTGAAAGCCGGCTACACCTCCGCCGGCATTGATACTGAATTGTGGAAAACGTTGAGCCTGCGCCACGCCGATGTTGGCGGTTGCCGCGGCAAGTTTTTGTTCCGCTTCAAGAATATCCGGGCGTTGACTCAGGAGACTCGAAGGCAATCCGACCGGCACTTCAGGCGGTAGAGGCTGTTCCGTGAGGACCAACCCGCGGGGGATGGCATTCGGACGATGTCCCAACAAGACGCTGATCCGGTTCTCCGCTTGCACCACCTGTTGCTCCAGATTTGCCAATTGAGCTCTTGTGCCCGCCTGCTCGGCTTCGAAGCGATCCAGATCCAACTTCGAAGCATACCCGTGTTCATATTGCGACCGACTGAGTCTCACGGCTTCGTCCCAGACTTTGAGTGTGCGTTGGGCGATTTGCACCTGAAGGTCAAGGGCACGGAGGACGAAGTAGGATTGGGCTACGTCGCTGACCAGGGCGATAACCACCCCACGCTGGTTTTCAACCCGCGCCAGTAATTCGGCCTGTGTGGCTTCGACATTCCGGCGAATCCGTCCCCAGAGATCGATTTCCCATTTGATGCCGCCCACGAAGGATTGTCTCGAAAAGTCCAGGTCACCCCGTCCACTTTGTCCGCCAGCTTGCCCGGGTATAACGGCCCCGTTTCCAGTGGACAACCCGTTATTCGTATTGTGATAGTACATCCCCTCTCCTTGATACCCGAGGGATGGGGCAAAATCGAATTTGGCGATGACGAGTTGGTTGTTAAACTCCTCAACAGCAGCGGCGGCCACTCGCAGATCAAGATTTTCCTGTAAGGCGGTACGGATCAGTTTCTGCAGTTCTTCATCCTTGAACAATTCCCACCAGGGCATATTGGCGATGGATTCTGAGGTCCCGGGCGCGAGCCGCCAGGAATCGGAGGTCGGAACATCGGGCCGTTTATAATCCGGTCCCATGGTACAGCCCCAGGTGATCAGAAGACTCAACAGGATAGGGAGAGGTCTTCTAGTCATACTAATGACCTCCCTGAATTTTGAATTGAGTCCGGGCTTGTTTGGTTTGTGCAGAAACCAGCGCTTCCTCATTTTCCAATAGCTCGGAATCCTCAATCTCCTGGCCGTCGGGATCCTGGTCAGGGGGATCCTCATGTCGGTGGATCAATCGCTCCACCACATAAAACGAGACAGGGATCAGGAAAATGGCGATAAAACTTGCGGCGATCATCCCTCCGATCACAGTGACGCCCAGAAGGATTCTCCCGTGCGCCCCCGATCCCGAGGAGAGCACAAGTGGAACCACTCCGAATATAAAGGCAAAGGATGTCATAAGGATCGGCCGCAGCCGCAGGCGGGCTCCTGTCAGGGCGGCTTCGACAAGAGATTTGCCCTTTTCATATTCCATTTTGGCGAATTCCACAATCAGGATTGCGTTTTTTGCCGACAGTCCGATGAGCATGACAAGACCGATCTGAGTGAACACGTCGTTTTCCATCCCAAGTGCCCACAAGGCGCCGAAGGCACCGACGACCGCAACTGGCGTACAGATGAGAACGCTGAACGGAAGCCCCCAACTCTCATACTGGGCTGCAAGAATAAGAAAGACAAAGAGGAGGGAGAAACCGAAGATCACGCTGGCCGGGACTCCTTCAGAGGCAACCTTCTCCTGAAAAGACATTCCAATGAAGTCATATCCCATCTCACGGGGCATGGTTTCAGCAAAGACCTCTTCCAGGGCTTGCATCACCTGACCGGAGGTGTACCCGGGGGAGGCCGAAACAAAAACCTGGGCCGACCGGTAGCCGTTAAATCGCATGGTAAATTCCGGACCGGAACTTTTTTCCATCGTCACCAGCGTGGAAAGCGGGACCATCTCGTCGGATTTATTCCGGACGTAAAATTGTCCCACGTTTTCTGCCTTGGTCCGGAATTCCCCTTCAGCCTGTACATATACCTGCCAGACACGGCCGAACCGGTTGAAATAGTTCACCATCACCCCGCCCATAAAGGTTTGCAGGGTTTTATAGACATCTTCAAGTTTTACACCTTGTTTTAGTACTTTGTCCCGATCGACCCGGGCAAAGACCTGTGGCACGGCGGGAATGAAGGTGGTGTTCATGGACGCGATTTCGGGACGCTGTCGACCGGCATCCATGAATGTCTTGAGGTTGTCGGCCAGGAAGGCCACATCCTGTCCGGCCCGGTCTTCGAGAATGAAAGACACCCCGCCCGATGTGCCGACGCCGGGAATGGCGGGCGGTGGGAATAAAAATGCCACGGCTTCGGGCAATTCGGCGAGTTTCTCGTTTACATTTTTGAAAATAGCCTGAAGTTTTTCCTCGGGTGCGGTCCGTTCCTCCCATGGATCGAGGGTGACAAAAAAGAAACCGTTATATGTTGTTTGGACCGTGCTTAACAGACTAAACCCTACGATGGTGCTTACAAATTGAATGCCGGGAGTTTCCGCAAGAATGGCTTCTATTTTCTTGCAGACTTCATCCGTTCGTTGCAGGGAGGCCGCCAACGGCAGTTGGACGTTTAAATAGACATACCCCTGATCCTCTATCGGGAGAAATCCGGTTGGAAGTTTGGCCCCAAGCAGACCGGCTCCTACCGCAGCTACAAGCAAAAAGATCATCGCGCGGCCCGACTTACGAATCAAGTGGTGGCAGTATCCGACATACCCGTCGGTGGCACGCCCGAACCAATGGTTAAACCATGTGAAAAATGCCCCCATCGGACCTCTGGAAGGAGTTCTTGGCCTCAGAATCATCGCGGAAAGCGCGGGGCTGAGCGTCAAGGCATTAAAGGCGGAGATGATCACCGATAACGCAATTGTGAGTGCAAACTGTTGGTAGAGTCGTCCCGTAATTCCTGGAATGAACGCGGTGGGTACAAAGACTGCCGCGAGAATCAGTGCGATCGCGATCACCGGCCCGGAAACTTCCTCCATAGCTTTCCTGGTCGCATCTTTAGGGGATAGGCCATTCTCGATATGATGCTCCACCGCCTCGACCACCACGATGGCATCGTCTACCACGAGCCCGATGGCCAGGACCAGTCCGAATAACGAGAGCGTGTTGATCGAGAAATCCAACAACGGGAAGATGGCGAAGGTCCCCACCAGCGAGACAGGTACGGCCAACAGAGGAATGAGCGTGGCCCGCCATCCTTGTAGAAAAATGAACACGACAATAATCACGAGCACCACGGCTTCAAAGAGGGTATGCACGATTTCATTAATTCCCTCCCTAACCGCCAGGGTGGTGTCCAGGGAAACGGCGTAATCAAGATCATCGGGAAACCGCTCTTTCATCTCCTCCATCAGCTTTTTCGCCCGATCTACCGTTTCAATCGCATTGGACCCCGGCAGCTGATAGACGGCAATGAGCGCACTGGGCTTTCCGTTGAGACGGCCGATCATACTGTAGGTTTGCGCGCCTAATTCCACTCGGGCCACATCCTTCAGCCGGATAATAGATCCGTCGGGATCGGCCCGAATGATGATTTGTCCAAACTCCTCCTCGTTAAGCAGGCGCCCTTGTGATCGAACCGTATAGGTGAATTCCTGACCTTGGGGAACCGGTTGAGCTCCGATTTGACCGGCAGGGTTGACCGTGTTCTGCTTTTTGATGGCGTCGAGGATCTCGGTAACGGTAATGCCCAATTTGGCGAGATGATCGGGTTCCACCCAGAAGCGCATGGCATACTGGCCCGCCCCGAAGATCGTAACCTGCCCGACCCCGGGTACGCGTGAGAGTGGATCGTTCATATTGACATACGCATAGTTGGCCAGAAAGATCTCGTCATAGGTGCCATTCGGGGAGTATAAGCTGAAGAGCATCAGGGGGCTGGTGGTGGATTTTTTGATGGTTACCCCGTAATTCCTCACGTCGGTGGGCAACTGGGATTCGGCCTGCATGTAGCGCATCTGTGTCAGGATTTGGTCGTCGTTAGGGATGGTGTTGACGTCGAAGTTCACTCGCAACGTCATTTGCCCGTTACTGGCATTCGTGGAGTACATGTAGATCGAGTTGTCCACTCCTGCCATCTGCTGTTCGATGGGGGTAGCCACCGATTGTTCGACGGTGACCGCGTCGGCCCCGACGTAGGTGCCCTGCAGTTGGATTTCCGGAGGCGCGATGTTAGGGAATAAGGCTATGGGGAGTTGCACCATGGCGATCAGGCCGAGAATCGTCATGATGATTGAGATGACGATGGCGACGATCGGCCGGTCAATGAAGAATTTTGCCATGAGTATTAGGTCGCGGGGGGTTGTTCGGGAGTATTCTCAACGTCGGGTTCTGATCCTTCCGAAATCATTTTTGGTGTGACTATCATTCCTTCCCGAATCTTGAGAAGTCCCTCGACGACGACCATCTCGCCAGGTTGAAGGCCCTCGTCGATCAGCCAGAGGGAATCGATCCTGGGCCCCAGAGTCACTTTTCGAAATGCTACTTTGTTTTCTTCTCCGATCACCGCGACTTGATAGGTGCCCTGGAGTTCCTGGATGGCTCGTTGCTGGACCAACAGTCCTCCGGGGCGGGTTTCGATGGGAATTCGTACCTTGGCAAAAAGGCCTGGACGCAGGAGGTTCCCGGGATTCGGGAAATAACTGACGATGGTGATCGTCCCCGTCTTGACGTCAACCTGGCGGTCAGCGAGGACCGCTCTTCCTTTATGTGGGTACACGCTTCCATTGGCAAGAATCAGCTGGAGGTCATGGGAGGGATTGAATTGTTCCTGTCCGCCGGCCTTTTCGATCCGGTCGGCGAGTTTTAGGTACTCCTTTTCGCTGATGGGAAAGTTGACTTTGATCGGGTCCACTTGAGAAACGGTCGTCATGGACGTATTTTCAAGGATGAGGTCGCCGATTTGCGACGTGGCGATTCCTGCTATTCCATTGATCGGCGACGTTATACGGGTCCAACCATAGTTCAATTGCGCATTATCAAGCTTAGCCCGGGCGGAAGCTACTGAGGCCCGGTTGGCAGCACTTGCCTGTCTGGCATCATCCAGTTCCTTCTGGCTGATCGCGCCTTCTGCGGCAAGGGGAGTGTTCCGTTTGACGTCTAGCAGGCTCTTTTTAAAGGCGGCTTCCGCCCGGGCAAGTTCGGCCTTCGCTTGATCCAGGGCGGCTTTGTACGGTCGTGGGTCGATGGTAAACAACAGGTCGCCGGCCTTCACCACGGACCCTTCGGTGTAATTGCGTGACAACAGATAGCCCTGAATTCTGGCACGAATCTGGGCATTCACGAATCCGACGGTGGTTCCCACCCATTCCCCGTAAATCGGTACGTCCTTTTGTACCACTTCAGCGACCAGCACCTCAGGCGGCGGCGGCGTGGATTCTACCTCTTTGCGGTCACATCCAAAGATTATCCCAACCAGAAGGTATACCAGCAGTAGACCTAACCCTCGTTTGAAATAATGCAAGGCAGGGTGTGTGAGCTTGTCAAAATTTAAAGAATTTTGGTTCGGGAAGGGAGTCGATAAGGGGTGTCTTGTCAATTCTATCTCCCAGATATTCAGTTATCTTCCTATGCAGGAAATAATACAAGCCATCTATTCTTTCATGATTGAGGTTCTAACCTCAAGTAAGCACCTGACTATTTTGAATTTGGGGTTTTTTATCCCGGATGGCGGATGTGTTTATTCTTGGCCGAGAATTGGGCAAGGGAGTGACGGGATTCATGCCCCGTGTCCTCTCCCTCCTTCTATTGGATATCCTGAAAGATCGATGGTCATCCGTTGACATTTTTCCTTTAACTTACGACCATAGCTATTATACTGCTGCGGTTAACCTTATACCGGAGTCTCTTCTCATGACCTCTCTCACACAACGACCTGTCTGGAAATCTCTCGAAAAACATTTTCAACTGCTCAAAGGGCTCCACCTGCGCAATCTATTTAGCGATGATCCTGTGAGAGGGCAACGCATGAGTATGGAGGCCGAGGGGATCTATCTGGATTATTCGAAAAACCTGATCGCCGGGGAGACCCTGCTCTTACTACGTGAACTGGCCGAAAGCGTGAATTTGCAGGACCGTATTCAGGCGATGTTCCGGGGGGACAAAATTAATACTACTGAGCAGCGTGCGGTCCTTCATATCGCCCTCAGAGCGTCCCGGAACACATCCATCGTTGTGGACGGTAGGGATGTGGTGCCGGATGTTCATGCCGTGTTGGATCAAATGGCGGACTTTTCCACACGCGTCAGACGCGGGGAGTGGAGGGGGTATTCGGGGAAATCCATTCGGAACATTATCAATATCGGTATCGGGGGTTCGGACCTTGGACCGGTGATGGCCTATGAAGCTCTTAAGCATTACAGCGACCGTGAACTGACTGTCCGGTTCGTTTCCAACATCGACGGAACGGACCTGGCTGAGGCAACAAGAGATCTTGACCCTGCGGAGACCCTTTTCATTGTCTGTTCAAAAACCTTTACCACCATCGAAACTCTCACGAATGCGCAATCCGCCCGGGACTGGTGCCTGAAGGCCCTTCATGACCAACAGGCCATAGCCAGACATTTTGTGGCCGTTTCCACAAACCGCAATGAGGTCCAGAAATTTGGCATAGACCCGGCTAATATGTTCGGATTCTGGGATTGGGTTGGTGGGCGGTATTCACTGGATTCGGCTATCGGGCTTTCGCTGATGATCGCGATCGGGCCTGACCATTTCCGGGACATGCTCTCCGGATTTCGGGCAATGGATGCGCATTTCCAAACCGCGCCGTTCGAGAAAAATCTTCCGGTGCTGCTCGGTCTTCTCGGTGTCTGGTACGTCAATTTTTTTCAGGCCGAAACCCATGCCATCCTTCCCTACGATCAATACTTGTGGCGGCTCAGCGCGTATTGCCAGCAACTTGATATGGAGAGCAACGGCAAACGGGTGACATTGGACGGGAATGTTGTGGATTATCAAACGGGGCCGATCATTTGGGGGCAGCCCGGGACCAACGGCCAGCATGCTTACTATCAATTGATTCATCAGGGCACCAGACTGATTCCTTGCGACTTCATCGGGTTTTTACGCTCGTTGAATCCCATCGGACCCCATCATGACCTGCTCATGGCCAATTTTTTCGCCCAAACGGAAGCTCTCGCTTTCGGCAAGACCGCCGAGGAGGTGGCCGTGGAAGGCGTTCCGCCGGCCTTAATTCCCCATCGTACCTTTGCCGGGAACCATCCCACGAACACGCTTTTGGCGGAGGAATTGACCCCGGCCATGCTGGGAAAACTCATCGCCCTCTACGAACACAAGGTCTTTGTCCAGGGAACCATCTGGAACCTGAATTCGTTTGACCAATGGGGAGTGGAATTGGGTAAGGTGCTCGCCAAGCGGATAGCCCCTGAACTGACGGTATCACGGGAACCGGAATTGAATCATGACAGCTCTACGAATACCTTGATTCGACGCTATCGGCAGAACCGTCGACCACAGACTTGATGCTCCTATCCTGCATCTTGATCTGTGGGCAGAATTTCTTTATCCATTTTTACGAATATAAAGAGAGGGAATCATCATGCTTAAACCGGTACGTCGAAACATGCTGCGTCATGCTTTGTGCATGTGTCTTGTCGCATCCGGATTGTCCTTAACGGGTGTAAGTGCACCAGAGGCGGTTTGGGCGGAGCTGAATTCAGAGGAAGACCTCCTCATCGATAAGGCCAAGGGAACCTTGGAAAGTTTTCTCTCGGACCCCGACATGCAATGGTTTCGGGAACATATGCGAGAAGCGAGAGGCATGTTGATTGTCCCTCAGTTTTTGAAGGGTGCCTTCTTCATCGGAGGATCCGGGGGAAGTGGAGTTCTCGTCGTTCGGGATGAAAAAACCAATGAGTGGAGCTATCCTGCCTTTTTCACCCTGGGAGGCGCCAGTATCGGATTACAATTCGGGGGGCAGGCCTCGGAGGTAGTCTTGCTTGTCCTTACTCAAAAGGGGGTCGATTCCATGATGAGCACGACCATGAAATTAGGAGCCGATGCCTCCATTGCGGTGGGACCGATCGGAAGAGGCATGGAAGGATCGACGGCGCCGAATTTGAGCGTTGATCTCATCTCCTTTTCTAAAGCCAAGGGTCTGTTTGCGGGTATTTCTTTGGAAGGCGCGGCCGTGGCGGCCAGAGATGCCATGAATACCAGCTATTACAAGGCTCCGACCAAAACGGTTGACATTCTCATACGCCGGAACGTTTCTAATCCGAAAGCGGACCCGTTACTGGCTGTTGTGAAGAATGCCACAAAAGTCGATTAATCCTTCTCGGCGTTTACACGTTGAACAATTATTCGTTGGCTCCTGATCTTCAACGCCCAGGTTTTTTCCTTCCGATCTTGCCAGGAGGAACGGTTGAGATGGAGTGCGCTTTTTTCCCCTCTTTGAACAGTATTGGTCTTTAGGGAACAGTTTAACCTTGAGCCATTCCTCAACGTGTTCATTTTGAGATGGCGGGTTTGGGTGTGTTTCGCCCATCACGAAGCCGTTGGGCTAATTTATCCGCCCAATATTCAAACGCCTGGTGGACATCGTCCCAGGAATCCATGGATCCATCCAGAGTTCGCCCACCAACCCGACGATCCGCAGCTGCCATCAACAAAGTTCCCGTGTTCCCATCGGTTAATTTGGCTTCAACGCTGGCCCGTCCCACAAAGGCCTGTGTCCCAGTCGCCAGGCTTTTCGCTCCGGACACCATGCCGGCGGGCGGAAGAATGGTCGACACAATATCCATGCCGACCTCCGAGGGTTCGGCCTCCGTCAGAGCCAGTTCAATTCGTAATGCACCAGGAATGAGCTTGGGAACCACCAGGAAATCCTCTTTCAGCTTCCAGATGACTTTTGAGCGCAGATCATCGGCGAGTCTGTGCAGTTCTTCCTGGGGAACCTTGGATTTCCTGGACATCAACACGATGGCCGGTTCCACATACACGGCCTGATAGACTGAAAAATCGGCTTGCGGGTTTTTGTATATGAGGAGAGCCTCCCCTTCCTTTCCCGGTTGGAGAATCGAGTAATCTCCCAGAAAGCCCGAGGTTTCCACTTCCCTGGCTTGTTCCGTTTGGGCACAGCCAACGATTCCTGTCATCACGAGCAGAACCCACATGATGAACCGCAACTCTCCTAACCTGAGACCTCTCTGCCATTGTCGTTCCCCATTATCACGACAGGGTTGAGCAGTTCGATTGAGAGTCGACTTTGGAATGTCCTTTTTCATCGGAAATCCTTTCTGGTTCATCATGTACCCATCTATCTGAACAAAACTCTGCGATCAACTATACCCTCTCTACTTCACCCGGATTCTAATGTGTTCCTACTTCTTTAGTAAAACAACGCACCACTCAGGAAGACTGTAGGGTATTCGTCTGCTGGAGAGCCAATGAAGCGATTGTTTGAGGAGGTGTTGAAGCAGGTAGAAAAAGCATCTGGAGTGGTTGTGCCTATGACTTCACGACTATTGCAGGCATGGTGGTAGTTAGCTACAGTGCGTTCCGTCGGTGGATGGGGTGTTCATGTTCTGCCTAGGTGAGGAGCAGTGCTTTCGTCAGAAGAGTGAGCCTTTGTTCGATGCCCAAATCAAGACCTGACCGCATTCTTCTCATTGTGTGGGGCCTGTGGCTGATTCTGGTGCCTCTGAGTGGAACGCTCGCACAGTCACCCGGACAGCATCCACTTGAGCCGCCGGACACCTCCAGTCCCAGGGCGACGTTGCGGAGTTTTATCATGACCATGCAAGAGGCCTCAGAGGCCTTCAATGCCCTGATCACTACCTATCATAGCCAGCCTGGACTATATTTTTCTCCTGCCGGTCAGGCGCAACATGTCCGTTTGCAGTCCTTTTTGATACGGGCACGGCGAACCCTCAATCTGTCAGAGGTGGCCCCGACTGTGAAAGAAAAATTCGGGTTGGACTCCCAACTATTGCTCAAAGAGATCTTTGATCGCATCGAACTCCCCCCTCTTGAATCGGTGCCTGATGCTGGAGCCATGACGATGGCAGGAGTCGACCAGTGGCGGATTCCTCACACCGAGATGGTCATTGCGCGAGTGAAAGAAGGATCCCAGGCAGGAGAGTTTCTCTTTTCCAACGCCACCCTTAAGCGTCTTCCAGAGTTCTATGAGAAGGTTAAGGCTTTACCGTACAAACCAGGATCCTGGGAAGGCGTGTACGAGTTTTATACGACCATTGGCCATTCACGATGGGTCCCCTGGAAACTGACAGACCGACTTCCACCCTGGGCTAAAGCCAAAGTTGGAGACCAAGCTCTTTGGCGATGGATCGTATTCGGATTGGCCGTTGTGAGCGTGTGGTCGATTCTGATCATTTTGGCTCGTTGGCGTCGAGGAAGAGCAGAAGTCCATCCGATTCGCGAGAACAGTCGCCGTCTGGTGATGATGGTGTCGGTGGTTGTCGCTGCCTGGTTCCTGGATTTTTTAAAAGATGCCATCAATGTTACGGGTGGGGTAAACGACATCATTGCCACAGTCCTTGGCGCGGTGTTCTATCTTACGGCCGCGTGGGGCATTATTCTGGTTGGGAATATTGCGGCAGAGTGTATCATTGCCTCCCCGAAGGTTAAGGAGCGGAGTTTGGATGAAGCGATGGCCCGGCTGACCACCAGGATACTGTCCTTGACTTTCGCCGTGGTGTTTACGCTGTATGGTGCGCATGCATTGGGGTTGCCGGTCTTGCCGTTGCTTGCCGGTCTCGGCGTCGGCGGTCTGGCTCTGGCTCTGGCTGCTCAGCCGACGATTGAGAATTTTATCGCAGGGCTTACCCTGTTTGCCGACCGGCCGGTGAGGGTGGGCGAATTCTGTCGGTTCGGTGACACGATAGGAACCGTGGAAGAAATTGGAATACGGTCGACCAGGATTCGGACGTTGGATCATACGATCGTATCGGTATCCAATTCCGATTTTGCCAAAGCGAGATTGGAAAATTATTCGGCACGCGGGAAAATCTGGTATCATCCGCGGATCAAGCTTCGCTATGAAACGACGCCGGATCAGGTCCGATACATCCTGGTCGAGATTCGAAAGCTTCTGTATGCCCATCCCAAAGTTCATCAGGATCCCGCCAGGATCCGGTTTGTCCAATTCGGGGAGTGTTCGCTTGACCTGGATGTGTTCGCCTACATCGATACGACCGACTACGGCGAGTTTCTCGAGATTGCCGAGGATATCAACTTGCGGATTATGGACATCGTTAAGGCCGCCGGAACAGAGTTGGCCATCCCCGCGCAGATTGAGTATAAAATAGACAAAGAACCGCTGGATGAAACTCAGATCCGGAAGACTGAGAATTGTGTTCAGGAATGGCGTACCCAGCACGCCTTGTATATTCCCACATTCCCGCCCGAAAAGATTAACGAGTTACGGGATTCCCTGGATTATCCGCCGGAGGGCTCAGCCGGCGCCCAAAGGGCTCCCCGCCAGGGGGAGGCGTAGTCCGCCCATACGGACAACAACCAAAATTTTTTAGTGGCATCCTTTTCTGTGTACACTTTTGGGTGTAAAGGATTTTCACGTCTTTATTTTTTGAGCTGAGCTTTCGCAGCCGCGACGACGTGTTCAACTGTAAAGCCAAATTTTTTGGTGAGTTCCTTGAGGGGAGCCGAGGCTCCAAAGGACTCCATGCCGATGATCCGGCCGGTTGATCCCACATACCGCTCCCATCCGATGGTAGAGGCTTGCTCCACGGAAACCCTGGCGGTCACACGGGAAGGCAGCACTGTTTCACGGTAGCCCGGATCTTTCCGACAATAATACTCAAAGATCTCCCACGAGGGCATGCTTACCACGCGCGCCCGAATTCCCTCGGCTTTGAGCTTTTCAAATGTCTCCACGCATAGCGATACTTCACTGCCTGTGCCGATGAGTATGATGTCCGGTTGTTCCCCATTCGCGTCAGCAAGGACGTAAGCTCCCTTGGCTACACCGGAAGCCGGCGCGTATTTTTTCCGGTCCAATGTAGGAACAGCCTGTCGGGTAAGAACCAGAGCGACTGGTTCGTGTCGGAATTGCATGATGACACGCCAGGCTTCTACGACCTCGTTGGCATCGGCAGGACGAATGATGATCAGTCCGGGGATAGCCCGCAGGGAAGCCACTTGATCGACGGGTTGGTGAGTCGGTCCGTCTTCACCTACACCGATCGAATCGTGCGTATAGATATAGATGACGGGGATTTCCATGATGGCCGAGAGTCTCATGGTCGGGCGAACGTAATCGCTGAACACTAGAAAGGTCGAACCGAATGCCCGGACTTTTGAAAGAGACAGTCCATTGATCACCGCCCCCATGACATGCTCCCGAATACCGAAGTGCAGGTTTCGGCCTTGATAGGTTTCGGCCAAGAAATCCCCTGCCCCCTCGAAGATCAGGCGCGTTTTTGCGGATGGGCCAAGATCGGCGGATCCTCCCATGAGCCACGGCACGTTTTGTGCGATGCTATTGAGCGATTTCCCGGAGGAATCCCGTGTAGCCAACCCTTTGGCATCCGCCGGGAATGACGGCAATCCCTCATCCCACCCTTCCGGGAGTTGACGATGCTGCATTCTGTACAGATGATCGGCCAGATCAGGGTAGGCTTGTTTATACCCTTCTAACAGGGAAAACCAGTTTTCACGAAGTGATCGCCCGCGTTTCCCAATACCTTGACGGAAATGGTCCCGAACGCTATCGGGAATCAGGAATGTGGCCTCTTCGGGCCAGCCATACCGTTGTTTCGTTAATCGGATCTCTTCTTCACCTAGCGGTTCACCATGGGCGGCATTGGTATCCTGCTTGTTGGGCGCCCCATAGGCAATATGGCTATCCACGATGATCAACGTCGGCCGGTCCGGAGTGGCAAGGAAGGTGTTGAAGGCACGAGTCAGCATATCTAAATCGTTCGCATCGCCGACCCGTGTCACGTTCCATCCGTACCCAATGAACCTTGTGGCGACATCGTCGCTGGAGGCCAATGCGGTGTGGCCCTCTATCGTGATGTGGTTGTTGTCATAGATCCAACATAAATTGGAGAGTCGAAGATGTCCGGCGAGGGAGGCGGCTTCATGTGAGATTCCCTCCATCATGTCTCCGTCCCCACAGAGCGCATAGATGTGGTAATCGAAGAGGGGGAAACCGTCACGGTTAAAGTGAGCCGCCATCCAACGTTCGGCAATGGCCATCCCCACGCTGGTGGCCACGCCTTGGCCTAGTGGACCGGTCGTCATTTCCACACCGGAGGTCCACCGGTATTCCGGGTGGCCGGGGCATTTACTCTCCAATTGGCGAAACCGCTTGATGTCGTCCAGCGTCACCGAGAGATGGCCCAGCCGTTCGTATTTGGCATTGACGGCTTTGACCTCAGAGAGATGCAGCAGCGAGTACAACAACATGGAAGCATGGCCGATGGACAGGACGAAGCGATCCCGGTTTCCCCAGATCGGGTCGTCGGGATCGAACCGCAGGAAGCGCTGCCATAAACAGTACGCCACCGGCGCTAATGCCATCGGTGTGCCGGGATGTCCCGAGTTGGCCGCCTGAACGGCATCCATGGACAGGGTGCGGATCGTGTTGATACAGAGGTGATCGAGTTGTTTGTCCGGCATCATGTCATTTCTCCAAGGCGTCTTTCAGTATTTCTCCGGGATAAACGTTTTTCCCTTCAGCGTCGCCTGGTCGTCGTATTGGTATTTCTTTGATCGATCGGGCAGCTTCACTTCGTCGCGCTTCAACTTTTTGTAGGGAATCAGGCTGAGCAGATGGCTGATGCAGTTGAGTCGTGCCCGCTTCTTATTGTCCGACCGCACGATGTACCAGGGGGCATGTTGGGAATCCGTGGCCTCCAGCATTCGGTCCCGGGCGCGCGAGTATGCGTACCATTTCTCAAGTGACGGAAGATCCATGGGACTGAGCTTCCACTGGCGCAACGGATCTTCCACCCGGGCCTCGAAACGACGCCTCTGCTCCTCATGGCCTACCTCGAGCCAGTACTTGATTAAAATGATCCCGGACTTCGTGAAGTACCATTCGAAATTCGGGGCATGTTCGAGGAACGCTTCGTACTGTTCCTTGGTACAGAACCCCATGACGTGTTCCACCCCGACTCGGTTGTACCAACTGCGGTCCCAAATGACGATTTCCCCGGCCGCCGGGAAATGCTGCATGTAGCGCTGAATATACATTTGGCTCTTCTCCCGGTCGGATGGCGCAGGGAGCGCTACGACACGGAATATGCGAGGACTCACACGCTCGGTGATCGCGCGAATGGTGCCGCCCTTTCCGGCGCCGTCACGACCCTCGAATACCACCATGATGCGTAGCCCTTTGGCTTTCACCCAGGCCTGAAGGTGACAAAGCTCGGCTTGAAGCCGACGCAGCTCCTTCTCGTATTCCTTGCGTTTGAGCTTCGCTTCGGAACGATCGTTCTGATTCTTAGGCATGCCTGTTCCCCTCCCTTAGTTGTGCGCACACGCAAAATGCTCTCAAAAGAATTTTCTATGATTCATAGGGCCATTCGGCCTTTCTGAGGCCGCACGATAGCCAGGTGGGTCCGCATGGGGAGCTGGGCGTCGATCGGGGAGCCCATGCTTACCGTACCGGGCATGCTTTGACATTCCAGATCTCGGCTGCGTACTCAGCAATGGTGCGGTCGCTGGAAAATTTTCCCGAGCCCGCGATGTTTATAATGGCCTTGCGTGCCCATCCATCCGGGTCACCGTACAGGTCGCAGAGATGCCGATCGGCCTCGAGATAGGAAGTAAGGTCCGCCAGGTGCATGTAATGGTCCCCGCCGGTCAGTAAGGTGTGCCGCAGTGGTTCAAAGACGCCCGGTTCATACCGGCTGAAGTAGCCGGTGAAGATCAGGTCCAGTGCGGCGCGGGTTTCCACTTCATTGTCATAATGCCACCCAGGGCTATACCAACCCTTGCTCCCGGCCACCTGGTCCGCCGTGAGGCCGAAGAGGAAAAAATTCTCTTCGCCCGCCTCTTCTGCCATTTCGATGGTTGCGCCATCGCGTGTGCCTAACGTTAACGCACCATTCATCATGAACTTCATATTGCTCGTGCCGCTGGCCTCGTAGCCGGCTGTCGAAATCTGATTGGAAACATCGGCGGCTGGGATGAGCCGCTCCGCGAGGGAGACGGAATATTCCGGCAGGAAGACGACCTTGAGTCTCCCGCGAACGATGGTATCGCCGTCGATCGTACCGGCCAGATTGTTCAGGAACTTAATGATCAATTTGGCCAAGTGATAGGCAGGGGCCGCCTTGCCGGCAAAGAAAAATGTCCGCGGGATCATCTTGAGGTTCGGATTCTCCCTCAAGCGGTTGTAGAGCACCACGATGCGCAGTGCGTTGAGCAGTTGTCTCTTGTATTCATGGATGCGTTTGACCTGGCAATCGAAGATCGTGTCCGGATCGACCGTCTGCCCGGATGTCGTCTTAAGCCACTGGGCAAACTTCGATTTGGCGTCGCGCTTCGCCTTGTGGAACGACTCGCGGAATCCCTTGTCGCCGGCCAGTTGCTTGAGCTTACTCAATTGGCCAAGATCAGTAATCCATCCGTCTCCGATGGCTTCGGTGATGGCCTGAGAGAGCGCGGGGTTCGCCAGGAGTAACCAGCGGCGCGGCGTCACGCCATTGGTCTTATTGTTGAACCGCTCGGGGAACATTTCGGCCAGGTCCTTGACTGTCATGGTACGCAGCAATTCCGAGTGAATGGCGGCCACGCCGTTCGTGCTGTGCGAGCCGACAATGGCCATGTTGGCCATACGGACTTTACGCGTTGCGCCATCTTCGATGAGACTCACATTGGCGAGACGGCCTTCGTCGCCGCCGAAGCGGACTCGTGCCTGGTCCAGGTGTCTGCGGTTGATCTCGTAGATTATTTCCAGATGACGAGGCAGCATGGTTTCGAACCATCGGAGCGGCCATTTCTCCAATGCCTCGGGCAGCAAGGTATGGTTTGTATACGCGAGTGATCGTTGGGTCAGATCCCAAGCTTGGTCCCAGTCGAGGCAGCCGTCATCGAGCAAAATGCGCATGAGCTCTGGAACAGCCATGGTGGGGTGGGTGTCGTTCAACTGAATCGCGATCTTCTCGGGAAGAACGTTCCAATCTTGGTTGCTGCGCCGAAAACGCCGCACGAGATCAGCCAGGGAGCAGGCCACGAGGAAATATTCCTGTAGGAAACGCAACCCCTGGCCCCGGACGGTGGAATCATCCGGATACAACACACGGGTCAGCGACTCGGCCGCAAGGGTGCCCGCCAAGGCGGCCGTGAAATCACCCCTGCTGAACCGCTGAAAGTCGAAATAATCCGGGACTGCAGCAGCCCAGAGTCTGAGCGTATTGATCGTCTTGCCGCCATATCCGATGACGGGGCGGTCGAATGGGATGCCCATGATGCTGGACGGCTGGCCGGGAACCAGGCGTAGGTCCCCCTCGCGCAGCTCGAACGAACAGTTTAATTTCACTTCCACCGCTTCCTCAAGCCGTGTAACCTCCCAGGGGTCTGGATGCCGCAACCAATTATCCGGCTGTTCGCATTGCCATCCATCCTTGATGGTCTGCTTGAAGATTCCGTATTCATAACGGAGGCCGTACCCCATGCCGGGAATCTGGAGCGTGGCCATTGAATCGATGAAGCACGCCGCCAGCCGGCCAAGACCACCGTTTCCCAACCCGGCATCCGGCTCCATCTCAAGCAGTTCCAGCGGGTCAAGGCCTCTTTTTTTTAAGGCCTCTAACGCCAGCGATCCCAGCAGTGCGTTGGTGACGTTATTGGCAAGGGACCGCCCAAGCAGGAACTCCATCGACAGGTAATACACCCGCTTGGGATTGTTTCGCTCGTAGGTGTGTTCTGTCTTAAGCCATCGTTGCGAAATGACGTCGCGAACCGACCGCGCTACCGCCTCAAACTGTTCGCGGGGATCAGCCTTCTTGGGCTCAAGGACGTGGTCGAAGATCAGGTGTCGTTCATAGAGCGCATCTTCCGTGCCGGAAAATTTGATCGGTCCGCACCCGTACTGTTCAAGAAGTTCTTTTAATCGGTCTTTCATTTAACCTCCACGTAAGCTTTCACGCGTTCATCTTGTCAGCGACCTGGGACCGTGATTGCCCCCAGGTGTCTCTCTGTCGAATGTCGGGGGTCATCCCCCGATGGCCGTGCCGGCATTTTAGGGGCCAGGTGAGCCTTCTTAGGCCATGCCGGCGTCCATGTGTGCGAACAGCACCACGACGGACCGTGCCTCGGTCCGGTACGTATAACCGGAAACCGCGGGAGCGGTTTCCCATGGAACAATGTCCTGCGGCGAGTCCAGGGCGGTATCGATCCATCGGTACCAGATGTCGTCTCCTCCGTTCTGAACAGGGGGCAGTTCGAACTCGAGTGGTTCCCAATAGGCGTTTAGGATAAAGTGGTTGAGGAGCTTTTCTTTCCGATCTTCAACGGTAAAGGCAATGCTATGCGAATTCGGGCTCCAGTCCGGTTGGTTGAGTTTTACGCCGTGCCAGGCCTTATTCGCCTGCCGGATCAAATGGGGCAGGCTCATTCGTTGGTGCTCGCGTTCCACGTCGCGCAAGAGCCGACGTGCATTCAACAATGTCACGAACCGCCGCACGTCAGCATACTTCTGAAGAAGCGTCCAATCGAACCAATTCGTTTCATCGTCCAGGCAATATGCATTGTTATTGCCGCCTTGTGTGCGGCGCGCTTCATCGCCCATCAGAATCATGGGCATTCCTAACGAGAGTAGGGTTACGGTCAAAAAGTTTTTCACCTGCCGGTTCCGTAGCCGTTCCACCGTTGGGTCATCCGTGGACCCTTCAACTCCGCAATTCCAGCTTTTATTGTCGTTGGCTCCGTCCCGGTTGTCTTCGCCGTTGGCCTCGTTGTGTTTGCCGTTGTACGAGACGAGATCGTTGAGTGAGAAGCCGTCATGGCAGGTTACAAAATTCACACTCTGCTCGGGCTCCCGTTCTTTATGACCGTAGATCTCAGGACTCCCGATCAAGCGATCGGCGAAACGTGCCAAGGAGCCTGCTTCACAGCGGAAGAAATCCCGGGCATCGTCGCGGAACCGCCCGTTCCATTCTTTCCAGCTATCCCCGACAAACGAGCCGACCTGGTAGAGTCCGGCCGCATCCCAGGCTTCCGCGATGAGTTTCGTCCCGGCCAGGAAGGGGTCCGAATCAATATCCCAGAGAATGGGAGGATTCTGCAGCGGCCGACCGGCTTCGTCGCGGGAGAGGATCGACGCCAGGTCGAATCGAAAGCCGTCCACATGCATTTCATTCACCCAATACCGGAGACTGTCCATGATTAAACGACGGACAATCGGCTGGTTGGCATTCAAGGTGTTGCCCGTGCCGGTGTAGTTGCTGTATCGGGCCCGATCCTCCTGCAAAATATAATAGGCGCCGTTTTCGAGGCCGCGATAACAAAGGGTAGGCCCATTCTCGTTGCCCTCAGCGGTGTGGTTGTAGACGACATCAAGGATGACCTCGATGCCCGCTTGATGCAGGGCTTTGACCATGTCGCGGAATTCGTCAACCACGCCGAGCGGATCCTGCCGTGAACTATACATGGGATGCGGCGCGAAGTAGGATACGGGCGCATAGCCCCAATAGTTGACTCGCCCCGGAGGGCAATCCTGGGGGTCGAAATGGAACACAGGTAATAGTTCCACAGCGGTGATACCGAGTTCCTGGAGATATGGAATTTTTTCGATCAGACCGGCATACGTCCCACGGTTCTTTTCTTCGACACCTGAACTGGAATGGCGGGTAAATCCCCGCACATGCATCTCGTACACGATGGTCCGGATGGCCGGTATTTTGAGCGGGACATCACCCTCCCAATCGTACACATCCACATCTACTACCACGCTCTTCATGGCAGTCGCGCAATTGTCTCCCGGCTTGGAAGCCGCGATCCGGCTGTATTGCGTCGGCATCGCCACTGCTCTGCCATAGGGATCGAGTAGGATCTTTTCAGGGTCAAATCGCAGTCCTCGTTCCGGTTCGAACGGGCCGTGGGCACGATAGCCGTAGATCTGGCCCGGACGAATCCCAGGGACGAAGACGTGCCAATAGTGGTATGTCCGGTTTCTCCAGGAGTCGAAGGGGATAATCGTTGTCGGCTTCGTATCATCCGCGTGATTGAAAAGCAGCAATTCCATGAGGGTGCAGTTCTTCGAAAATACGCAGAAGTTCACTCCCTCAGGGGAAACGGTCGCCCCGAGGGGAAAACTTTTTCCCGGAGCGATTGCTCCGGCTTGCATACCCACTTCACTTTTGGCCACTTTTTTCTGGTTCTTCGGCATGGGTTTCGATCCTCAGGCAGAAATCCGCACGCCCCACCCTGAACCTGTGACTGGTCTGGTGCCAGGGTGGCTCTCTGTCTTTTTTCTCCCTCAGCGGTGCTCCTCAGGGATTGAGGGTTAATGGTTATTTGTTTGCCAGTTTGGCTAAGTCCTCTTTAAATACCGGGGTGTCAGATTCGTAACCATCGGGGAGTGTATGGCCTATGCCTTTGTGGCAATCAATGCAGGTTTTTCCTTCTTTCATGGCTTTCTGCATATCACGCTGGGCCACAAGCGACTGAGCATGCCAGTCCATGGCTTCATACGAATGGCAATTCCGGCATTCTTGAGAATTGTTTTCTTTCATCTCCAGCCAAACTTTTAAGGCCAGCTGTTCCCGCTTGGCCTCGAATTTTTCCCGTGTGTTGATGGAGCCCGTGATTTTACCCCATAATTCCCAAGTGGCCTTTATCTTTCGAACGACCTTCGGTCCCCACGCTTTAGGCACATGACAGTCGGCGCAAATGGCGCGCACACCTTGGGCGTTGGAATAGTGAATGGATTGCTGATATTCCGGCAGGACGAAATCCGTCATTTCATGGCAGGCGTTGGCGCAGAAGTAGAGCGAATTGGATTGCTCCATGGCGGTGTTGAACCCGCCCCAGAAAATAATTCCCGCTATTCCGCCAACGATGAAAATCGCTCCCCAGGAATATTTGCCGGTGGGGCTCCAAAACCATTTCCAGAGTCTTTTGAGCATTGAATGATATGAACCCGATATTCTGACTGGTGATTACTTCAATGCCCCTTTTCCGTAACGGGATTCAAATCCTTTTCGAACGGCGTCAAGTTGGGCAGGGTTCATCCCTTCAAAGTACCAGGCATGGCCGGGAATAGGTTTGAAATGCTTTTCGAGTAAGATGTTTGCTTCTTTTTCTCCTGCGACCTTTTTGAGTTCCGGAATAAATTCGAAGTAGGTGTGCTTGGCCACTTCGTACATCCCATGCCACCAGGTGTAATCGGGACCACTCATGGAGGCACCATGCCGAGCTCGACGACCTTCGTGGTGCCAGATTTCCCACCAAATCCATTCGATTTTCTCGTCGAAGGGGGCTTGGCTGATTGTTCCGGCTTTCTGTAGGTCACTCATGATGGCGGCAATGGGTTTGGCAAATTTATCGTTATAGAGGTCTACCACCTTATCAAACTGGTTATAATGGCCCAAAATCACCGAATCAGTGTGGCAGGCCGTACACACATTTTGCATTTTGAGCCGGCGCTCTTTCCATGTCAGCACCTCAACCACCTCTGATCCCTTAGCCTTGTCCCCAACCTTGGGCAAGGGTTGACCTTCCGGCACATCAAATTCATTGCCATCTTGAAGTTTCACCAGGTTGTTTTTGATGGAAATGGGAGGCCGCAAGGTCCAGGAAATCCGTTCGCCCACATTATGAGTGGATTTTTCTCCGCCTCCGGCCCCCATATGGCATGTTGCGCAGGTGGGAGCCGCAGAATAATCTATGCCGGCTTCCCATTTATCCGATTCAAGATTCATCTCAGTCGTTTTGGCGTGATAGATGATGCCATGCTTGGATTCGTTATAGACCTCAATTTGAGGGTGATCCGGACCGACGTGACATTTTCCGCAGGTATCCGGAGTTCGTGCCTGCGCTTTGGAAAAGCGGTGTCGGCCATGACAGGCTGTACAGGAACCCTTAGACCCGTCGGGATTGATCCGTCCAATTCCGGTGTTGGGCCAAGTGGTAGCCAGCGGTTTTCCATCCTCACCGATTTCTATGGTTGAGCCGTGACATTGTTTACACCCGGCATTCACCGCTTCCGGGCCGCCTACGACCTCGCCTAAAAGATTATCGAATGATGCGAGGATTTCGCCGGCCTTTGAATGATGCGAACCATCCATCTCCTGGAATTCCGTGGTATGACAGCGTGCACAGTCCTTTGGCGTCACAAGGATTGAGATTAATTGCCCTTTGTGCCTGAACCCGTCTTTATCTTTTCCATCCGCTTGGTGACAATCCAGGCAATTCACGCCTCGTTGCCCGTGCATGCTTTGATTCCATTCCTGGTACAACCCGGGGGTATGTTTTCGATGACAGAGCACGCATTCCTCACCCTCGGGATTTCCCCAATCCTTGCCATAGGTGCCGGCAGGTCTCGCCGCATTGGCTTCGCCGGCTTCTCGAAGCAGCAGTGGGCCACCGTCTAACAACACCACTGCCGAACTGCCGATCAGGAGATAGAGAATCACACTAAACGATTTCCGAAGAGAAATTCCCAGCCAGGAATTTTTTTTGATGGTCTTCATGAGCATTCCTCACAGAGCGTTGAGTTGACGGTCAGGCGATATTTTCCGGATTGATGTGCCCTTCATCTTGAGGGACGGTCCTCTCGCTTAACGCGAGAAACGTATTGTTGTCATCAATCACACGTTGTCAGATTCGGTGGAACCTTTCCTTCGCGCCGTTGTTCCACGCTGACCCCACTGCCAGCCGCTGAGCTCAGGCATATCCTCTCCGTGTTGGTAAATGTACTGTTTGTGCTCGATGAGTTTGTCGCGGATGGCCTGTTTGGCGTAGGCCGCACTGGCCCCCAGTTGTGGAACCCGGTCGATTACGTCGCTGACCAGGTGGAAACGATCCAGGTCGTTCAACACGCACATGTCGAACGGTGTGGTGGTGGTGCCTTCTTCTTTGTATCCCCGGACATGAAGATTTTTGTGATTGGTCCGGCGGTAGGTCAGCCGGTGAATGAGCCACGGATAGCCGTGAAACGCGAAAATGATCGGTTTGTCGGTGGTGAAGAGGACGTCAAAATCCTTGTCGTTCAGACCATGGGGGTGTTCGCTCGCCGGCTGAAGGGTCATGAGATCCACGACGTTCACGACCCGGATTTTCAGTTCGGGAACGTGCTGCCGGAACAGATCAACCGCGGCCAGGGTTTCGAGCGTGGGAACGTCGCCGCAGCAAGCCATCACGACGTCGGGCTCGCCCCCTTTATCATTGCTGGCCCAGTCCCAGATACCGATGCCCGCCGTGCAATGCTTGATGGCCTGGTCCATGGTCAACCACTGGGGAGCGGGTTGCTTCCCCGCCACGATGACGTTGATGAAATTTCTGCTCCGCAGACATTGGTCGGTTACGTAGAGGAGGCTGTTGGCGTCAGGGGGCAGATAGACCCGCACGACCTCCGCCTTCTTATTGACCACGTGGTCGATGAAGCCGGGATCTTGATGGCTGAAGCCGTTATGGTCTTGCCGCCACACGTGGGAAGAGAGCAAGTAGTTGAGGGAAGCGATGGACCGGCGCCAGGGAATGTGATTGCACACCTTCAGCCACTTGGCATGTTGGTTGAACATGGAATCGATGATATGAATGAACGCTTCGTAGCAGGAAAAAAATCCATGCCGTCCCGTCAGCAGATACCCTTCCAGCCAGCCTTGACATTGATGTTCGCTGAGCATTTCCATCACCCGGCCATCAGGGGCCAGATGATCGTCGTAGGGATAGGTGGTTGCGACCCAAGCCCGGTTGGTGACGTCCATGGCATCCTGCCACCGGTTCGAATTGTTTTCGTCCGGGCTGAACAGGCGAAAATTTTTGCTCTCCATGTTTCGTTTCATCACGTCGCTGAGAAACTTGCCCATCACTCTGGTGGATTCCGCCATGGTTGAGCCTGGTTTCGTCACTTTGACGGCATAGTCGCGGAATTCGGGCATTCGTAAATTTTTCAGCAGGAGGCCGCCGTTGGCATGGGGATTGGCGCTCATACGGCGTTCACCCTTCGGGGGAAGGTCAGCCAACTCGGGCTTCAAGCGGCCGTCTTTGTCGAATAACTCCTCGGGCTTATAGCTTTTCATCCATTTTTCGAGGAGGCGGACATGCGCCGGATTTTCATGCATTTCTCCCATGGGCACCTGGTGCGACCGCCAATAGTCTTCCGTCCGCTTCCCGTCGATTTCCTTGGGGCAGGTCCATCCCTTGGGAGTCCTGAACACAATCATGGGCCAGAGTGGACGTTTCTTGAATCCGTTTTTACGGGCGTCCGCCTTAATGCTTTGAATCTCCTTGACCACTATGTCAAGCGTTTCGGCCATCAACTGATGCATTTTCGCGGGATCGTTCCCCTCGACGAAGTAAGGCGTGTATCCGTACCCCCGGAACAAATGATCCAGTTCTTCGTGACTGATTCTCGCCAGCACGCAGGGGTTAGCGATCTTGTACCCGTTCAAGTGGAGGATGGGAAGGACGACCCCGTCCGTGACCGGGTTGAGAAATTTATTGGAGTGCCAGCTGGTGGCCAAGGGCCCGGTTTCCGCTTCACCGTCCCCCACCACACAGGCCACGATCAGGTCGGGATTATCAAACGCCGCTCCGTAGGCGTGTGAGACCGCATAGCCAAGTTCTCCCCCCTCATGGATGGAACCCGGAGTTTCCGGGGCCACGTGGCTGGGAATTCCCCCAGGAAACGAAAACTGCTTGAAGAGGCGTTTTAACCCGTCCTCATCTTGTGGAATGTTTGGGTAGACCTCACTGTACGTTCCCTCAAGGTAGGCGTTGGCAACCAGGCCCGGTCCCCCGTGTCCGGGACCGGTAATGTAAATCATGTTCAAGTCGTGCGATTTGATCATCCTATTCAAATGGGCGTAGAGAAAATTCAATCCCGGCGTTGTCCCCCAGTGGCCGAGGAGGCGCGGTTTGATGTGTTCTTTGGTAAGCGCCTTCTTCAATAACGGGTTGTCGTACAAGTAGATCTGTCCGACGGACAGATAATTCGCCGCACGCCAGTATGCGTCGATCAGGTCCAGTTCTTTTTTGGATAACGGATTTGCCATGTTAACCTCCTTACAGGTTCATCAATAAAACAAGAGGAAGAAAACTGAAAATTTCAATCGAGGATGAAATGAATTGGATCGCGCCATGCTCGATGGTGTCCTCAAAACTTATATGGTTGCCTGGAGACAGCGCATGGTTTCCCGTGCAATCCAGGTTTCCTCATCGGCTGCCCCCACATACACCTCTAAGGGTTGTCCATCCTGACTGATCCGGGCCACCTCTCCCGGTCGAAGGCTTGTGGCAGCACTATTGTGGGCTGGGTCCAACCGCAATCCGCACCATTCCATTCCCGCGCAAATCCTGGCCCGGATAGCGGGAGCGGCCTCGCCGATTCCACCACCGAACATGAGGGCGTCCGCACCGCCCAGAACCGCAAGATAAGCCCCGATGTATTTTTTGACCCGGTAGCAAAACACCTCAATGGCCATTTGCGATGGTTCATGGTTTTCGCGGTCGGCCGCTTCCAGTAATTCCCTCATATCGTTCGTCCTGCCGGACAGTCCCAGTAACCCGGACTGTTCATTCAACCACCGGTCCACCTCCGAAGAATCGACTTTTTCTTTTTGACAGAGATAGTTCACAATGGAGGGGTCGAGATCTCCGGACCTGGTTCCCATCACCAGACCTTCCAGAGGCGTGAATCCCATCGACGTCTCTATAGATTTCCCCCCCTCAATGGCGGCAATGGAACATCCGTTACCGAGTTGTAGGGTGATCAGCCGGGATGTGCCGGAAGGCCTCCCGGTTGCTTCTATATACTTCTCGAAGAGAGAGGCATGGGCGATTCCGTGGAACCCGTACCGGCGAATGTGATGCCGATCGGCCAACTGATGGGGAAGCGCGTACACTTTTGCATGAGGAGGCATCGTATGATGAAAAGCCGTATCGAACACCGCCACCATCGGCACTTTGGGACCCAGCACGTCCCTCGCTCCACGAATCCCTTCCAAACAGCCGGGGTTGTGCAGGGGAGCCAATGCCCCGAGCGCATCGATCTCGCTCATCACCGTATCCGTAATCATGACCGGTTCCAAAAATCGTTCTCCGCCATGGACAACCCGGTGGCCGACAGCCTGGACTCCGGTAAGCGAGCCGGCATTCCTGCTCCCGCAGTCATGTTGGTCGAGTTGCTCAAACAGCCAGCAGATAGCCTGGTGGTGATCGGCGATCTGCCTGGTCATTTTCTTGGGCGGTGTTCCTTCCGTCTCCAGTTCCAAGTTCGCTGGGCCCCCGATGTCTTTCACCGTGCCCCTGATAGAGGTCCCATCTGGTCGAATTCCGGAAGCCGATCCTTCAGGGACCAAATCGAGTACCCGAAACTTTACCGAGGAACTCCCGCTGTTTAAGACTAAAATCCGCATGGGTTCTACCGAATCAACATGATGACCAGGTCACGATCGGTCGAATGGCAACGGGAGCCTCGGGCGAAAGGTGGATCTCTTCCTCCTCATGGCGGATCATGAAACCCTTGCCTTCGCGCAACGAATATTTCGCGCCTTCGGGCCCCATATCGATATCAAAGATTTGACCGCGGTACGTCAACGGAAAGCGGATCCTTGCCGGCTGGGCAGGGAGGCGTCGAGGCTTGAACGTCAGGATGCCGTCGAAGTCCCGCATCCCCGCCAGGCCATAGACCATGACCATCCAGGTGCCGCCCATGGAGGCGATGTGACATCCGTCTTTGACATTTCCTCCTATATCTGCCAGGTCCATGAGCAAGGCCGCCCGTGCATATTCGGTAGCCAAATCCGGGTATCCGATTTCGGAGGCCACAATACTCTGAATACAGGATGAGAGTGAGGAATCGCCGGTGGTCAGGGGATCGTAATAGTCGAAGTTGCGTTTCTTTTGCTCCGGGGAGAATGCCTGCCCGAACAGAAACATGGCTAAGACAATGTCCGCTTGTTTAATGACCTGATACCGATAAATGACCAAGGGATGGTAGAACAGGAGAAGAGGAAAATTCTCCGAAGGAGTTTTTTGAAGATCCCATACTTCTTTTTCGAGGAAGGCGTCATCCTGCGGGTGAATGAGCTGTTTCTCGTCATAGGGGATGTACATGCTTTCCGCCGCTATCCGCCATTCCTTTACTTCCTCCATTGTAATTCCGGTTTTGCTGACCAGAGCGGCGAATACCTTAGGGTTCTGTTCCTGCAGCGTCTCGACCACGGATGCGGCATACTGGAGGTTCTCCTGCGCCATGAGATTCGTATAGGTATTGTTGTTGACGACCGTGTTGTATTCGTCAGGTCCCGTGACTCCATGAATGCAGAATTTTCCTTCTTTCTCTTCCGAAAAAAATCCCAGATCGCTCCATAAACGGGCCGTCTCGATCAGCATTTCCGCCCCGTATTCATTCAAAAAGTCTTCATCGCCGGTGGCCTGGACGTATTTTTTCAGGGCATGCATGATGTCGGCATTGATGTGGTACTGGGCCGTCCCCGCCGCATAGTAAGCGGACGCTTCTTCTCCGTTGATAGTTCTCCATGGAAACATGGCCCCTTTTTGATTCAAATCACGGGCCCGTGCCCTGGCCTGGTCCAACATGCGATAACGGAACATCAGAATATTTTTGGCGATGCGTGGAGAGGTGTAGGTCAAAAACGGAAGCAGATAAATTTCCGTATCCCAAAAATATTGGCCCTCGTAAGCCTGGCCGGTCAGGCCTTTGGCGGCTACGCCTGTCGTATCTGCCCGGCCAGAAGCCTGAAGGACATGAAACAGATTGAACCGTATGGCCTGCTGGATTTCGATGTTGGAGCGTTTGGTCCGTGTGGGATCCAGATTGCTGACCTGGATGTCGCTCCTCGACCAAAAATCAGCCATATATTGTTCCTGGTCGGCCAGAATGCGAGCGAATCCCTGGCCGAATGCTCGATCCAAGGTCCGTTCGGCTCTTGCACAAAGCCCTTCCGGAGATGCGGTGTGCGTCGTGTGATAGGTCATATACTTGAACAGGCGAACGGGAACACCCGGCTTGGCTTCAATGGAGAAGACCAGGGCCCCGAAGTCCTCGTAACACTTGTCCTGAATGGTGTAGGCACAATCGGTCACCAGATCGTGCTCCATGCCGCAAGCCAGAGTCATGTTGCTGTTCTTGGTGCTGTGACACAGCACCACACGGCGATCTTTGGCAATCTGCTTTCTGGGATGTAACGTACGGTCGAGAAACGCTTTCGCCAGTCGGGGGTCACCGTTTCCCTTCTGATGGTCATGGAGGTAGAGCATTTCAGAGGAGAGCACGATCGGGGCCTCTGCGTTCAACACCGTGACTTCATACGACATAGCCGCCAGGTGCCGATGGGGAAACGACACCAGTCGTCTGGATTTGATGAGGACCTGTTTCCCTGAGGGCGTTTCCCACAGCACCTCCCGGTCCAATGTGGCCGATTTCATGTTCAGGCGCCGGTCGTAGTTCAAGAGATTGGCGTTAGGCAGATACAGGGGCTCGTCGTCGACGTAGAGCTTAATTTTTTTACTGTCCGTGACATTGACGATAGTCTGACCGGTTCTGGCAAAACCAAAGGCCTCTTCGCCGTAGATGATGGGCCAGGATTCGTAGAATCCATTGACAAAGGTGCCGTTTTGCACGACCGGCACCCCTTCTTCCCCACACCCTCGCATACCGAGATAACCGTTTCCTATGGCAAAGATCGTTTCGGTCATTTCCATGAACGGAGGATAAAATTCTTTCTCGATCAGATTCCATTCGTCGGGAGGATAAATATGAGGGGGAGGCTTCACGCGTTCGTGATGAATCATGGTCTGTTAATCTCCAGAATGAAACGAGAGTCGAGCGCACGGTATGGAGAGAGAGGGATGAAGTACATTGATCTGGCAATCCTGCGGGGCATAAGGCATGGCGTTGACGGGAAAGATTATAAGACCAATTCTCCCAAATCCTTCACAACCACGTCTGCGCCATGTTCCATGAGTTCTTCGGCATCTCCTTTACGAGCCACTCCGATTACCAGTCCGAATCCTCCATTCCGGCCGGCTTGGACCCCGGAAATCGCGTCTTCCACCACCACGGCGCGTTTGGGGTTTACGCCTAACGTTTGGGCTGCGGCCAGAAACGCGTCCGGGGCCGGTTTTCCTGCGAGATGTTGATCATGGATGATGTTTCCGTCCACTCTGACCTTAAAGTAATCAGAAATTCCGGCAGCCTTGAGAACGGTGTCACAATTCTGGCTCGAGGTGACAATGGCAACTTTGATCCCTTTCTCGAGGATGTGACGAACCAGGGCAACGCTTCCCCCATACACTTCAACTCCCTCAGACTCAATAACCGCGTTAATCATTTCGTTTTTACGGTTTCCCAGTCCGCAGACCGTTTCCATTTGCGGCGGGTCGTCGGGAGCTCCTTCCGGTAGTTCAATGTTGCGGGACCGGAGAAAATCCCTGACTCCATCAAATCGCGGTTTGCCATCGACGTAGAGACGGTAATCCGTGCCAACCTCAAAGGGGTGGAACGGCACGCCAAGCCGGGTTGTCCGTTTTTGAAGATACTCGTCAAACATTTTTTTCCAACAGCTTGCGTGGACCTTGGCTGTGGCGGTGAGTACTCCGTCGAGGTCGAACAAAACGGCATCGAATTGATTCCATATGACGGTATTTTGATGGGAATGGGCTTGGCTCATCTTATTTCCTGCTTACGGATTTTAGGCATTCGACAAGAATATCAGCAACCTGTCCGGACAAGCGTTGTTCCCCGGCTTTCATTTCCTTCTCTAGTATAAAAACTATCTCAATAAATGTGATCAGTCATCATGCCATTCTGCTCGGTGTGCCGGGGCAGTTATCCGAGCCGGATCTCCTTCCATTTCTTCTGTGTATTTCCCGACGTTCGCCGCTCCGTTACATTTAGCTCTATGATAAAGAGCCTGTTGACCGGCCTGTAAATTTTTGCTTTCCCCATGCCAGGCCTCCAGTGCAGGATCCTGTAACGCGCGGCCGTATGAAAAGCTAATTTTCCAGGGCTTGGGAGAATCAAGTGTATTGATGGCATTCAAATGTGCGGTAGCCAGGCGATCATGTTGGCCACCTGACAAGAAAACGATCCCGGGAACAGCGGGCGGTACATGGCGGGACAGACATTGAAGCGTGGCTTGAGCCACCTCCTTTACCGAAGCCTGTTTGGCGCAGTCTTTGCCTGAGATGACCATATTAGGTTTCAAAAGCATGCCCTCCAGCAACACCCTCTGAGCATAGAGGGCGTTGAACACTGCGTGGAGCATTTGACCGGTAATCTCTCCGCAACGTTCGATGGTATGGCGACCATCCATCAGCACCTCGGGCTCGACGATGGGAACAAGCCCTTGCTCCTGACAGAGGGCTGCATAGCGTCCCAGCGCGTGCGCATTGACCGACAGACAAGCCTGAGTCGGTAGCCTGTCGGTAATTCGAATGACGGCTCTCCATTTGGCGAATCGAGCGCCCATTCTGTAATACTCGCTCAATCTGTCACGAAGCCCGTCCAATCCCTCCGTCACTTTTTCACCGGGCGAGCCTGCAAGGTCCTTCGTCCCTGTATCCACCTTGATCCCTGGAATGATACCCAGTCTGGTGCATACTTCTGCCAGAGGGGTTCCCTTTGAATCTTTCTGCCTGATAGTTTCGTCATACATAATCACGCCGCTGATAAACTCCGAAACTGCCGGAGCGGTGAACAGCATTTCCCGGTAGGTTCGGCGACTTTCCTCGGTCGAGGTAATCTTCAGGGACTCGAACCGGTTGGTGATTGTTCCGACGGTTTCATCGGCCGCAAGAATACCTTTCCCTTCAGCCACCAGAGCCTTCGCCGTGGCTTCAAGACTGCCGTTCTTCATGGTTTGAAGTCCTCCCATTACCTTTGCCAGCCGAAGGAGCAAAAGAAATGCCATTTAGTGCAAACAGGGGCGCCTAGCAATCATAAAGTGAACTGGCTTCCTAAAGAACGGTTTCAAGTTCAACGTGGAATAGGTGATTGTTCGTGATGAAGGTGTGTAAACACCTCCATGGGGCGTCGACCGGTCAAGACTTTTTCTCGGTTTTATTCGACACGCATGAAGTTGTAGGATATCGTGTTCCTAGCAACACCGAAGTCCATCCTGGCCTACAGTGCCTACCTTGTCATGAGAACCTAAGCAGAAAAAAATGGGGAAGAATGGGACAAGGGAATCCCTAGTACTGTTCTCTTTTGGGGCAGGTGTTGACTGTAGGGGAGGGCGAAAAGTTAGAGTTTTCTCGTTCTTCGATAATTTCATTTGGCACACTGATGTTAAAACAACCGCAGGAAATCTACGTTATACGTCACGGTGAGACGGAATGGAGCCTTAGCGGCCAACACACGGGTACCACCGATTTGCCACTTACCGAAAATGGTCGAATTCTGGCCAGGCTTCTCAAACCCGTGTTTGCCAAGCATACATTTGACCTGGTTCTTACCAGTCCCCTACAGCGAGCCCGTGAAACGTGTCTATTGGCAGGATTGGGTGAGAAGGCCGAAGTGGATACTAATCTGCTGGAGTGGAATTATGGAGAATATGAAGGTCTCACGCCCAAGCAGATTCACGACAAGAGACCCGGTTGGATGATTTTTACCGATGGTTGTCCTGGTGGAGAAACACCTGAAGAGGTCGGAGCTCGGGCGGATCGTGCTATTGCCAGGGCTAGAACCGCAAAGGGTCATGTCGCACTTTTTGCGCATGGTCATATTTTTCGAGTGCTGGTCGCGCGATGGCTTGGCCTTCCGGCCACTGCCGGCCGGCATTTTCTTCTTCATACCGGCACATTGAATGTTCTGAGTTATTATCGGGATATTCCTGCCCTGAAGATATGGAATGCTCCGCTTATTTCCCCCGAATAAGGCATTTGGCTACACCGGCTCCCACCTTAACGTTCTTCTAAAGACCACCATGTGATGATCTGGTCTCCAGATCTTCATGAGATGTTAGCCGTTCACTAAACGGAATCAAAATGGAGGAGAGGGTGAGTCGCACTGGCGGGTCGGTGGAACATATTTGCCGCAGCCGACATGGCTCAAACCAAATTTTGGATCCGCTTGTTTTTTTGGGGTGAGTCTGTGGCGCTCTCGCCGATGATGTATTCCGGTTTACCAAAGCCGATCTCTACCGGGAAGTATCTGAGAGAAGATTCGCGGAGACTCCGGGAAGAAAGGTCTGGCTGGAATGGCCTCTTTCCCTAAATTTTTTCCCTGACAACCATGCTGTATTCTAAAAGGCCTTTGTGTTTTCAATCCTCTCTGGACTTCTTCACCACACCCTCACTCAGTGTACCGGGAAATCCCCTTGGTTTCCGAGGTATGTGAAGACGTTCAGGGATCTGACAGACTGGAATGAGTGCTAGGATCGTTCGTGGAGGAGGAAGGTTTGCGAACACTAGAGAATCTACGGCCTGCCCCTTGATGTTTTATTTTCCCGATGATGCCGAGGCGGGAAAACTTCACTCCACGCTGTCCGCGTTCTTGCCGCTCACGAGCCTGGACAATCAAGGATCGGTTGAATCAGGAATTTTCCCTTTGTGGGTCTGTTGAAAAAAGCCGCCAGCGGCGTTCTCGCCATTTTCCCGTGCTCACGTACTCAGCGTACGCTCCGCGCGTAAAAACGGCTGCGGCCTTGCTGGACGGACCCTTCGGGAAGACTCAGGGCATGCTTTTTTGAACCGACCCGGAGCCTTTGATGAGTAATCTCATCCTGCGCAAGTTTGCCCTTGAACATCCTTATTATTCAACACTCCCTTTGTGGATGAGAGAAAAAGAAAACGGTTTCCTTTTTATGTGGTAGGCGTAGACTCTCTTTTCCTGTTTAGTGCAGTAGAGATTCGGGAATAGAATAAGAAGTCGACATGACAGGCTTACTCAAGAGCAACATGCCGCCACCCGGACGGCCAATACGAGCTTTTTGGTATATGTACGTAAACAATGTTTCGGCTTCGGATTCCAAAACGACGACAGTAACCATCCTCACTAAAACTGATTCAGGTAAACGGCCTTTTTTTGTCAGTGCTTCCCGAAGGGCGGCAATGCCTCGACAGGAAACACTCTCCGAGCGAATGATGCCCTTTTCCTCACGCAACGACTTGAGCAATTTTCTATCCGTGCCGTCATCGGGCAGAACACAGGTAATAATCCGACTGGGCTCAAAAGGGATCAGGTGGTCGGAGTCTTGTCCGATGCTCATGATCTTTCCTGCACCGGACTTTTTTTTCGCAATTGCTCCTTCACCGCCTCTGGAATATAGGTTGCGACCTTTTCCAGGGGCGTGATGTATAAGAAACCTCTGGCTGGAGTATCAAGCTGGCCGGCCTTAAAAATGTTGCTGGCCACGATATCGGTTTGTTCGGAAGAGACCAGGACACTGATGACATCCTTTGAGGCATCCACGGCAATCCCCAGTATTCCCAATCGTTCGCGAATACCGACTCCTCTGCTCTGGTGGACCAATACTCCCCTTGCCCCCGCATCCCGCGCGGCTTTGACAATCATGTCGGCATCCCCTGATTGCACCACGCATGTAATCATGGCGACGTCCGTGAGATAGGTCATGTTCGTACTCATACAATCCCTTGAACCTCCTGTAACTGTGAGACGGTTGTCGCATCAAGGGCCGCACGAGCTTGTGCCTTGGCCTGATAGTCTGCCCAAAGGCCGGTCATCAATACCGTCAGAATAGGGCCGATGGACGCCATGGAAAGAATGCCAAAGCCCTCCACGGCATGAGTGGCATTCCCAAATCCCAATCCCATGGCTAAGACCAGCGGGACCGTAATGGGTCCGGTGGTCACACCGGCACTATCCCAGGCCACATTGACGAAGGCTTCACTGGAAAAAATAGTGAGCACAAAGGCCAAGAGATACCCGGTTAGGATCAACCAGAGTAACGGTAAATCAAAAATCAGTTTGGCTAAACCCGTGGCAATCCCGATACCAACACCAAGTGAGACGGCCATAATTAACGTTTTTTTCTTAAATACCCCGTTGGTGAGATTTTCGGCCGTTGTGCCGAGCGCGTTTAAGGCCGGTTCGGCCACGGTGGCACCAAAGCCAAGTCCCCAGGCAAAGGTCAGTGAAAGAATCAACCCTACCGAATAGACATAAATAGGTGATATTGGCACGCCGGAGAGAGACATGAATGCCGCAGGAACCAGGCTACCCACGTCTCCACCTAACTGTGAAAGTCCGTAGGTCAGTCCCAGGTTAAAAATACACATCCCGATGATGGTCAGGCCAATGCCGTACATAATCTCACCCTTATTAGGAAGGGTATCTTTGAGTATGAGCCTGAGGACCATGAAGAGAAACAGGATCAGTGGGAGGATTGCGCGGACTCCCAACACAATTTCCATACCGGGACTTTGTTCATACCAGGGGGGTGCCACGGCTTGAACAGTTCCGGACAAGTGGTTGGCGGCCGCAATAATTTCAGCGGGTGTCACCGTGGATGCAATGAAAAAAGCCAGGATAAGTACGCCAATGACAGGGAAAAGGGAGGCCATGGTTACAATTCCAAAACCGGATAATCCTGAATCTCCCTTCCCGGCTGCCGTGGCAATGCCGATACCCAATGCCAGCACCAGGGGTACGGTGACCGGCCCTGTAGTCACGGCGCCGGCATCCCAGGCCAATCCTAATACGTTGGTCAGATCGGGATCAGAGGCTCCATAGAGCGTCAAGATGAGAACAGGTGCCAGTGAACCGTAGATAAACGGTTTGAGACTCCAGCCATACAAGAACCGCAAGGTGCCGATGACGGCTGCTAAGCCCACACTGAACCCGATCACCAGCACAAGGGCTTCAGACCAGTCATTCAACAGGGCATATAAATAGGCGGCCTTTTCAACCTTGACATTCTGTCCGGCGACTTTCAATGCCCCGATAGCCGGCTCGGCAAAGGTAACACCAATTCCAAGAAGAAGGGTGATGACTAACACCAATGGCAGGGGTGACTTTTCGGGCAAGCGCTTGCCGATGATGGTGCCAAAGGGCATAAGTCCCAGTTTGAGACCTTCCATGAAAAACATCAGTCCTACAATGACGGCAAACAGGCCACTCATGATCATCCAGGAGTCCTGGACCAGTTGGCGCAAAATCAAGATCTGGAACATCGCCAAGTATAATCCCAGTGGGATGACCGATTTGACCTGTTCCATGAATCGAACGGAGACATAGGGGCGTAGAAGTTTGACGATTTCCTTTGGCGTCAGATCTATTCGGGGAGGTTGGTAGGGTATCAAATGCCCGTGTGAATCCCATTCCAACTTTGGATTCAGGGCATTGAAACTGAATTCAGCGTATCCATGCCCAAGTGCACGTTGATAATCTCCGAATCGATAGGAATCCGACATCATTTTCTATTGGAGCCGATCTAAAGGGTTCCCGGGAGTATACCGTTCACATGCTTTCCAGGAAAGGACAAAAGCAAAAAGAGAAGATTTCCCTTTTCCTTTATTATCCTAAATACCGCAGTCGCTCGGTGCGCAACCTTTCGACACGCCTGCTCCGCAGGCTGCTCAGGGCGAATGGACCCTTGCCCAATTGAGTGAGTATTTCAAACGCCGTTCGTGCTGAGCATGTCGAAGCATGGGCGGTGCTTCATCAGAGCAACTGCCGTTTTTGGGATGATGTGAATGAAATAGTAACGGAACAAATTAGAGTGCAAGAAACCTATTTCTCATTATGAGAGTGTTGAATAATAAAGATTTTCAAGGGCAAATTTGCGCAGGATGAGATTACTCATCAACGGCTCCGGGTCGGTTCAAAAAAGCATGCCCTGAGTCTTCCCGAAGGGTCCGTCCAGCAAGGCCGCAACCGTTTGTACGCGCGGAGCGTACGCTGAGTACGTGAGCACGGGAAAATGGCGAGAACGCCGCTGGCGGCTTTTTTCAACAGACCCATTATAATCATTTCGTGATCGGGGAATCCGAATTGTAACCTAAGAAATCCTTTGGAGTGAAATGGCGATCCATCTCGAATTCAATGGGGGCACGGCCTGTATTCAGAGAGAGGAGCGCATGAGGCAACGTTGGAATACCATCCAAGGGGCTATTGCTGTTTGATACGGCGTGGTGGACAGAGCCCCATTCAGTGACCGATGGCTTTCAAGGATCACACCGACAAGTGAGTTTTGAAATGAGTTAAAAAATTTGTGACTAGTGAATTTAGATTTAGGGGACACCCCCTGGTCCTTGCTCTGCGGTCCGTGCCAGTCAGTGCTCGTGACGGCGGTAATAAAAATATGCGCCCACGCTGATAAAATTCGTCACCACTGCGATGATATTCCATAAAATCACCGGTCTTGAAAGGATCAACAACCCGTAGTAGACCCATAGGATTTGAAAAACGCCCATAATGGCAGCCATTCTCGGATTCATGCCCTTGCTTGACCTCCGTCTGAGCATCCCGATCAAATCCGGCAAGGCGGCAAAGGTGGTTCCTAATCCCGCCACAAAACCGACGACTTCAGACCTTCGAAAGCGGGGGAGTAAGAGACTCTCTGTGTCGTGTATACCTAATTCTTCACAACCCGCAAGGATCATCACGCAGAAAGAGAAACAAAACAATAGAAGTCTCTTGGGAGAAAGCATGTCTGCCTCCGTTTTATGCGACCAGGGTCCGGATGCTCACCTTCAAGATGGAAGAGCCCTGCGGCTTCAGGTCCACGTACAAGCCCGATGATTGAAGTTCGGCACCCACTCGATCATCCCAGCCAGATCACCGGTCCTCGATTTCATCATCTCCGCGAGATCGACGGTAAGAGTCTCGCGAGCTCCATTCCGTGACGCCGGCTCTTGCACGGGCGGGGTGTTTCCAAACAGAACATTACAGCTGGTCAGGCTTCGCACATCGGCCATGAGGTTCGATGTCCAAGTGGTTATCCTCGTTTGGGCTATCAGGTTCGCCTTGTATTTCCCTTCGAATATTATTGCGGCGTTCTTTCTAGCCTGCTAATTGTCAGATTAGTTCGAAGACGTGATAGCCCCATCCCGGTAAATCGAGATAAAGGCCTTGTGAAAGGAGTTCGTCGCCATCGCGCTCGTAACACGCGTCACCCATCTGATCCTTGAGACGTACCTTTTTACCCGTCAAATCTGGTAGCGGGAGAGGGACATAACACTGGCTCTGTGTGGCCGCATAATTCACCGTCACCAATAGCCGTTTCTCGTCGGATCGTTGCCAGGCAAAGATCAAGAAGGCATCCCACGTCCCGTTCCCATCCCACGCCGGCACAGCATTGAGCAAGCGCCACTGGCCGTCCCGTACGACGCGCTGCCGGAGCACCGCAAGGAGACGATCATAGAATTTTTGCAGCGGTTCGTCGGTGGGTTCCTGTGGCGCACGAACCAGATGCGGCGAGATACGCTTCTTTCTGCCTTCGAACTGCCCTTGATGGAAGAAACGCAGGCCTGTGGACAGGAACGTGATGATGGCTGCGGCCTCATGCACGCCTGAGGCGAAGGTGGTGGCGGCCCTGGGCTCGTCATGGTTTTCCAGGAATCGGACCATCTTGTTCTGGTAGTCGGGATCGGCGCGTAAATGGTCGCGCACCGGCCTGGCATGCCCTTCCCGGAGACGATCATATAGCCGTTTGTCGTAGGTGTAGTCGAAGCCCTGTTGCTGCAGGGTCCATTCGCGATCCCAATAGACCTCCGCCATGAAACAGAAGCCGGGAGATTGTTGGCGCACCTGTTGTGTGGCCTTCGGCCAGAACAGCTCCGCTTGGAGACCCCAAGTCCGTTCGAAGACATCGGGCAAAACGAGCATGGCCATGTCACACCGCACGCCGTCACATTGCCCGGCGATCCTCAGCAACTCTCCGATCATCGCGTCCTGTGTCGCGGGATTGCCGTAGTTGAGCTGCAAGGTATCCGGCCAGCCGGGGAAATAGGGATCGCGTCCATACGCAAGCACTACAGACCCCTGAGAGGTTTTGAGCCGACAGTAGTTTTGAGGTGAATTTGCGAGATCCGTCTCGTTACCCTGGATGAAATACTCCGGGTGCTTCTCGACCCAGGGATGATCCGGGGCCATGTGGTTGGGAACAAAATCGAGCAAGAGTTTTACCCCACGCTTGCGCAACCGTTCGCGCAATCGCGCCAGCGCCGCATCACCTCCCAGATCGGGGTGCACTGTGTAGCCGGTGATGGCAAACCCTGACCCTGCGATATCTTCCTCTCGCAGATCGGGCAGTGTCTCCTCGAACTCCCTGCGCCACTCCTGATTGGTGCGCGACACCCGTTGACCGGCCGGCCCGGTTTGCCAGACGCTCAGAAACCAGACCCAGTCGAAGCCCATCCTCACCAGGCGATTCAAATCGGCGTCCGGAATATCGTCCAGGGTGGCAGACCGACCGAGCGTTTTTGACAGATCAGTCAGCCACACACGCGTGTTGACCTGATAGATCAGAGGATGTGCGGAGGAGGCCTTCATGATTGTGCGCCGCCTCCCCCGGCCTCTTTGAACCAAGCCTGCTTGCCACCTTCCAACACGCGCTTGGCGTCCAGAAGACCGTTGAGCTGGATGGTTTTGGCCACGAGCCCTGTCCAACCGGTTTGGTGGCTCGCGCCCAGTCCCGCCCCGTTATCGCCATGAAAATATTCATAGAAGAGAATATAGTCACGCCAGTGGGGATCGGATTGGAACTTCTCCGTCCCTCCATAGACAGAACGCCGACCCTGTTCATGACGCAGGAAAATCCGGCTGAGCCGATCCCCGATCTCCTTGGAGACTTCGAAGAGGTTCATCATCTTGCCGGACCCGGTGGGGCATTCAATCGTAAAGTTGTCGCCGTAATAAAGATAAAAATTCAGGAGTGCGCGAATAATCATCGCATTCACTGGCATCCAGACCGGTCCCCGCCAGTTGGAGTTGCCGCCGAACATGCCGGTGTTCGACTCGCCTGGCAGGTAATCCACCCGGTACTCCTGACCATCCACGTGAAGGATATAGGGGTTCCCCTGGTGGAACTTGGAGAGCGAGCGGATGCCGTAAGGGCTCAGGAACTCGTTCTCGTCGAGCATCTTCGAGAGAATCCGTCTGAGGCGTTCCGGATTGACCAGAGCAATGATTCCCCGTTCGGCTACGCCAAAATGACCTGGGCCCGTCGGGTGCATAGACTTCAAGAGTTCGGGCATTTGGCGCATTCGGGCCTGAAACGCGGCGGTCATCCTTGGAAGACGTTCGCGTTGCCACAATTCGGTCACCGTGGTGGCGCACAAGGGCAGCAGCCCCACCATCGATCGTACCTTGAGGCGCTGTGCACGGCCGTTCGGGAGCCGCAGCATATCGTAGTAGAAACCGTCCTCCTCGTCCCACATGCCCTCCGGCCCTGGCTTGTTCATCCCCGCAGCGATATAGAGGAAGTGTTCAACAAATTTTGTCGCCATGTCTTCATAGGTAGGGTCATGGGGCACCAGCTCCACCGCCAGTTCGGCCATGTTCTGACTGAACAAAGCCATCCAGGCTGTGCCGTCTGCCTGCTCCAGATGGCCCCCGGTGGGCAGCGGAGCACTCCGGTCGAAGATGCCGATGTTGTCGAGGCCGAGAAACCCACCCTCGAACACATTCTTACCGAACCGGTCCTTGCGGTTCACCCACCAGGTGAAGTTCAGCAAGAGCTTGTTGAAGGCTGACTTGAGGAACTCCAGGTCTGTTTCGCCGCGCAGGGCCTGCTCGGTGCGGTGCAGGAACAGGGTCGCAAAGGCGTGGACCGGCGGGTTCACATCGCTGAAGTTCCACTCGTAAGCGGGAATCTGTCCGTTGGGGTGCAGGTAGTGCCCATGCAGCATCAGGTGCATCTGCTGTTTCGCGAAATCCGGGTCAACGATGGAGAGTGGCAGCGTATGAAAGGCCAGGTCCCAGGCCGCATACCAGGGGTACTCCCACTTGTCCGGCATCGAGATGATGTCCTTGTTGACCATGTGGAACCACTCCGAGTTCCGGGCGCTCCGATAAGCGGCATGAAGAGGGTTGGAGTTGTGTTCCTCCAGCCAGCTGTCCCCGTCAAAAAAGTAAAACTGCTTGCTCCAGAGCATGCCGGCAAGGGCCTGGCGCATCACGTTGGCCGCATCCGTGGAGACGGAAGGCGGGGTCACGGAACGGTAGAACTCGTCCGCCTCCTTAAGTCGGGCCGCGAAGACCTCGGCAAACGCCGGCCCGAATGAGGCGGCAACCCCTTTCTTGTTCTTCCCCTGTTTACCGGGATCCTCTCTGGTGAGGCGCAGGCGCACGGTCATCGACTGGCCCGGACCCACCATCTGCCGGTAGTATGCCGAGGCCTTTGTGCCCCGGTGTTCAGGATTCACCGCCGTCTGGCGACCCTGCACCACATAGTCATTGATGCCGTCCTTGACGTAGGCGCTGGCATTCGGTTGTCCAGGAAAGAGCCGGTCGTTGTTCGTGGTGTTCTCGCAAAAGAGCAGCGGGGGACCGCCTTCGCAGTACAGGTAGTATGTACCCAGTGACGTATGCTGGGCCACGATGGCGCTCGTGCCGGCCGTTGTCTGAATCTGGTTAAGGTTAGGTTGCTCGGCCGCTCTATTGGATGGGGCAATCCACGATGCCCAGTCGTTCCGAAACCACAGTGTCGGCAACAGGTGAAGCTCGGCCGGTTCCGGCCCACGGTTGACGGCGGTGATCTGTACCAGCATGTCGTCCGGGCTATCTTTGGCATATTCCACAAAGACGTCGAAGTACCGATCATCAGTAAAGACCCCGGTGTCGAGCAATTCATACTCGGATTCGTTCCGGGTGCGACGGCGGTTCGTGTCCACCAGATCGGCATAAGGAAAGGCGGCCTGCGGATACTTATAGAGATACTTCATATAGGAATGCGTCGGGGTGCTGTCGAGATAGAAATAATATTCTTTGACATCCTCGCCGTGGTTGCCTTCGCTATTCGTGAGCCCGAAAAGCCGTTCTTTCAGGATCGGGTCTTTCCCGTTCCATAGGGCAAGCGCAAAGCAGAGGAGCTGTCGGTCATCGGAGATCCCTCCTATGCCGTCCTCGCCCCAGCGATAGGCACGCGAGCGGGCGTGATCGTGGGAAAAGAAATTCCAGGCGTCGCCATTCTCGCTGTAGTCCTCCCGCACGGTGCCCCACTGGCGCTCGCTCAGATAAGGGCCCCATTTTTTCCAAAGTTTTTTTTCCTGCCGTGCTTCTTCGAGCCGGAGATGTTCAGCAGTCTCCATAGAACTCCTTTCTCATATATAAAAAAACAGAACTGTATAGATTTTTAGATTAATCAAGCAAGATTCTTGCCTCGATGCTCTCTTATGTTACCTCCCTTCATTAAGGAAACGGCTACCAGATTGTGTAAGGGGCAACCTCCCCCTCCGCTCACTAAAAAAGATGTCAAATCGAGACTTTCGCTTTGTGGCGACACTTCGCCTGAAGGGAATTGCTCTCTACATTTTCTCTTCATTAGTTGGGCCAAGAAAAGGTTGAATCCGCGTGAAAACATGCGCATGGTTTGGTGAAAAACATATGGACCGCCTAAAAAATTAGCTTGTGGGTTCAATACATTACAACCTGAAGTCGCCAACGAAAAGATAGTGTGTACACCAATGTGTGTCGGAACGCGCCAAGTGCCGGACAGCCAGATGGAGAAAAAGGCTACACGCACAACCAAGTGGTTCTACTGCCCGCTTGCGCACGAAGACCACGCCACAGTCGGTGACTCAAACGCCTCTCGCTATGCTTCATCTCAGCAATCGTGGCCTCTCATCCACCAGAGTAAACAACGATTCATCAAAGGGTCTCTCTTACCGAAGACATTCTGTCTTCCATAGGGACAGTATGTCTTGGTGTAGCTTGGGGGGACGATGGTTCTGGCCTTTCACCATTAGGATGTGTATCAGAAATCCATCCTGAGATTTGCCAGTTAAAGCGCGCCGGCGGGTGTAGGCATCGCACGTGTGGATTCAATACTCCCATCATCGTGACTTTTTGTGTTGCTGATTTTCATCCCGGCAACCCCGCTTGTTGCTTGGCACGTCCCGAAGGGTACAACTATTACGAAATGGGTCTCGAAGAGCGCAATCTTTGCGTGAAGCAAAAGGTTCCAAAACCATTGCCACCCGTTTGTCTCATCTGAGCGACCGGATGCCGGCCCATGAGTTGTGAATTTTGTCAGCGGGTCGAAGTATGGTCTGATATCGCAATCCAGCCCTGAACCTCAACGGCACGCCCGCGGTCGCTTTTCCGGGGCAGTCGGCGAATGTCAATCTGGCCTTGATCCGGCTGGCGAGGGATGAATGCTTTATCAAAAACCAGGTCAATGTATAATACTACTCAGTGCCATCAACAACTTCTTCGGCTTGGATAGGCGGGCAGGCAGACGGGATTTTGATGGAGATTTGTCAAGGAACATCACCTCATGAATGAAGAAATCCGATCCGCCAGCAAGCTCGCAGGTAGAGAGCCAATCAAAGGGTGGCGTGCGGCCTTTCCTCCGGCGCAGTGGCTGTCGACATACCAGCCGCAATGGGTGACACAGGACGCCATTGCCGGGGTCACCCTCGCAGCCTATGGCATTCCGGTGTCACTGGCCTATGCGTCGCTCGCTGGTTTGCCGCCACAATACGGCATTTACTGCTATCTGGTCGGTGGCCTGATCTACGCACTATTCGGCTCGTCACGCCAGCTTGCGATCGGGCCCACCTCGGCGATCTCAATGCTCGTCGGAGTCACGGTTGCCGGCATGGCACAGGGCGACCCCGGACGCTGGGCGGACATCGCGGCACTGACAGCGTTGGTCATGGCCGTCATGTGCCTTCTGGCGTGGCTGCTACGATTGAGTTCCCTGGTCAATTTCATCAGCGAAACCATTCTTCTCGGGTTCAAGGCCGGCGCGGCGCTCACGATCGCCTTGACCCAGTTGCCCAAGTTGTTCGGAGTCGAGGGTGGCGGGGAGCATTTCTTTGAGCGTCTTATCACTTTGGGCGGCCAACTCTCCGATACCAACCTCGCCGTGTTGGCATTCGGTCTCGCCGCGTTTGCTGCGCTACTGCTGGGTGAAAAGCTGCTGCCGGGTCTCCCTGTCGCGTTGTGCGTGGTGGTGATTTCCATCATCGCACTATCGGTTACTCCACTTGGTGACCTCGGCTTCAACATTGTTGGAGCGCTACCGCATGGCTTGCCCGACTTGCATCCGCCGGGCTTGCGGCTGCGCGATGTGGACGGCGTGATTCCCCTGGCCTTCGCGTGCCTTTTGCTGGCATATGTGGAAAGCGTGTCCGCGGCACGTGCCCTGGCGCAGGCGAATGGATACGAAATTGATGCCCGCCAGGAATTGCTCGGCCTGGGTGCTGCAAATCTAGCCGCCGCGTTCTGTCAGGCCTATCCGGTGGCGGGGGGGCTGTCACAGTCATCCGTGAACGACAAGGCCGGGGCCAAAACGCCGCTCGCGCTGGTGTTCGCATCCGCCACCATCGGCCTCTGCCTGATCTACCTGACTGGGTTGCTGAGCAACCTGCCCACCGTCGTGCTCGCGGCCATCGTGCTGTTTGCCATCAAGGGGTTGATCGACATCGGCGAACTACGTCATGTATGGCGAGTCAGCCGGTTCGAATTCGGCGTCACGATGGTCGCTTTCGGCGGCGTGTTGGTGCTGGGTATTCTGAAAGGCGTGATGGTGGCGGTCGTCATCTCGATGTTATTGCTCATCCGACGTGCCGCGCACCCGCATGTGGCCTTTCTCGGCCGCATCCCCGGCACCCGGAGTTACTCCGACATCAGCCGCAACCCGGCGAACGAGGCCGTTCCGGGTGTCCTTGTATTTCGGGTGGAGGCGTCGCTGTTGTACTTCAACGCCGAGCACGTGCGTGACGCCGTCTGGGAGAAAATCCGTTCGACCACTGGAACGCTGAAGCTGGTGGTATGCGATCTGTCCACTTCACCCCTTGTCGACCTGGCCGGTGCGCGAATGCTCGCAACACTCCACGCGACACTCGAAGCGATGGGGGTTCGCCTTCGGCTCGCCTCGCCGCACGCGGCGGTGCGCGATATCCTGCGCGCCGAAGGATTGGAGGAACGCGTCGGCTACTTCGGTCACGGATTCTCGGTTGCTGATGCCATTGATGATTTACAGGGGTATCCACGAGCGGGGAGCCCAGCAGTTCAGATTCCGCCGGCAACATAGCATCCATCCTTATCCCCGCGGATCCACCGTCAACTTTGCAGAGCCTTCTAATAGGTACCCCTGCTTTCCATAGTTTGCAAGGTCGACGTGAAATTTTTACGCGGGACCTCATTCCCTCCGGCAGATTTCAGCTCCATTCGGGCTTGTCTTTTCTTGAGGAGGGTAGGGCGTCGTCTCTTTGATTGGCTTTCATCTTGACCCAGGCCCCAAATCTAGTTTATCCGGATAAAAATGATTGCAGGGGTTCTCATGTTATAGAATGCAAGATATATGTTTCGACCCTCACGAAAATTTTGGATCAGTCTTGTTTTCATTTTCGGATCCTGTGGCGTTCTGGCCTATGCGTTGTTTCCGTTTATTAAAACCGAACTCTATCGCGAAACACTTGAACGGGGGTTTTCGGCGGCCATGGGAAGAGCGGTTTCCCTGGAAGGACCTCTCTCTCTGACCTTTTCCTTGCATCCAAGGTTAATTCTGGAAGATGTTTCTGTGTCTAATCCTCCCTGGACTTCTCACCCGCATTTTTTCCGGGCCGACCGGCTGGAGATCGGACTGTCCTTGGGACCGCTTCTCCAACGTCGCTTGGAGGCTGAAAAGATTGCTTTTGAAGGCGCAGAACTTTTTTTAGAAGAGGGTGCGGAAGGTCTTGATAACTGGACCTTCCGAAAGGACAGCCAGCCTGGAATAGTATCCCTGGCCTTACCGTCGGTCTTCATGACCATTTCTGAAAGAGGGGAGATCATCATCGAACGCTCTCGCGTCAGGTACCGGTCATATCCTGACGGGGAAACGACAGACGTATCCATTCATCGGGGAGTGGCCAATGCCCCGGACGACCAGCACAGAAAATTTTCAATTGAAGGTACCTATCGGGATAGCCCTGTCAACATTGAGCTGATTGGCGGGCGAATCATGGATTTATTCACCCTGACTGAAGCCTGGCCGGTCGATGGTGTGCTGCTTACGACGGGCGCATCCGCATCGGTTAAAGGAAGCGTCGGAGGGGCGGACTCCGATCAGATGTTTGAGCTCCAGGTCCGAGTTGAGGGGGATCGTTTAAGTGCGTTGAATGCTTTTCTGAAGGTTGGCCTTCCCGATTCCGCCCCGTTCATGATCGCCGCCAATGTCGTGAAGACTCCCGATGCCATCAACTTGCATGATGTTGGGGGAACGCTGGGGGCCTCGGATCTTGCCGGACAATTGAGCATAGAGCATGGAGGAAGGGGTCAGAAAATAACCGGTCGATTGACCTCTCATTCCTTACAGATTCATGATTTGACCTCTCTATCAGATGTCAAGGGATCTCAAAAGGAACCTTCCCTGGAACAACCTGAGTCCAATGCTTCTGCGTCGATGTCTTTGGATGTTGATCTGGATGTGACCATCGAAAAACTGTTACTCGGTGAGACGGAGCTTGGCTCGTTGTCTCTTACTGCCGGTATTCGGGAGGGTCAGGTCCTTCTCGATCCCATTCAGATGAAAAGTTTTGGAGGAACGTTGCAAGCCAATTTAGATGTTGATCTGAAGAATTCCGCACCACGGACCAGGTTGAAAGCTCAGGTCAGATCTTTTAATTTTGGACAGGCGCTGGAGGCGTTCGGGGTGACAAAAGACATTGCTGGCCAGTCCAATATGGACGTGTTGGCCTTTGGGGACGGGACTACTCTTCAGGAATTGCTTCGGAGGTTGAACGTCGATATTCGGACGGATCTCACCATATTCGCTCGTTCCGATTCACATCCAGAAAATCGGCTGCCCGTGGCTTCTCCCCAGCTATCTTTACGGATTTCAAAAGGCGGGCCCATAGAAATTCGGGGCAAAGGCACGTTTCAGGACAAGACCTATGGAGTCCGACTCATGACCGCCTCTCTCATTGAAATGATCGAATCGAAGAAACCCTGGCCCGTTTCCCTCACCGCTCAGAGGGGTGAAGCGGTTTTGGCTGCAACGGGGACCTTGAATCCTGATCGTTCGGAAATGAGCGGTACGTTAGGGGTATTGCTCAAAGGCAAGAATCTTAGTGAACTTCATGCCGATCTACCGGCAGTTGGTCCGTACCAATTCAAGGCCCGGGTGACTAAAGAAGGACCTCGTTACCGCGTGAATGATTTTCAAAGCCGATTCGGGACCAGCGATCTGGCGGGAACCCTGGAGGTTGCTACAGAAAACAATACTCCTCAATTCACGGGGATTTTACACGCCGAACATGTCAATTTCAGGGAGCTCTCCACTCCAGGTGATTCCCCTATTCCCACGGAAGCCTTTAATGCCGTCAATGGGAATTTGAAGATGATAATTCATCAAGCCAATATCGGAGAATTGAAGTTGGCAGATCTGATTGTGGATGCCAAGCTTCATGCTGGCCTCCTCACCGTCAAAGATCTGCAAGGCACTCTTTATAATGAGAAATCATCTTACGGAAGTTTTCAGGGTAGGCTTGATCTGGATACCACCAAACCGATTCCATCGGTTTCCGGCCAAATGACCTTGAAAGATATCAGATATGAGTATGTCTTTTCCGATGTAGATTTTGTAAATCCAAAAGATCATGTCATAAATCTGCATGCTAACTTTTCAAGTGATGGCGCAACCGTTGACACCCTCCTGGCTCAATCTACGGTTACCCTCACAGGACATAATATTCAGGTACGTCTTCATGGAGGAACAAACCGTCGAGAGCCCCTGGACCTGCGTTCCAACCTCTTGGTCGAAAGCGTCACAGGCGGTCCTTTGCGCGTGTATGCCGAGGGACAACTTGAAAATACCCCTTTTCGCCTTCGTTTTTCGGGAGGCCAAATGAGTGACCTTTTGGATAACAAGGGGTTTTGGCCGGTAAATGTTCGGGCAGACGTGCCACGTGCCATGGCTGAGGTGAGCGGCTATGTGGATCTTCCTCATCCAGGCGAGAATTTTTCGTTGCAGGTACATGTAACAGGAGACAATTTGAAAGATCTGGACTTCCTGGCAACATCTGATTGGCCTGATGCCGGTCCGCTGGAAATCGCCGGCCTTGTGACGAGATCTCCTGTGGGATACCACATCACCGGTTTAGAAGGTGTTCTAGCCGGAAGCGATATGAGTGGCGATGTAACGGTCTTAACTAAAGGTCTTCGCCCACGGGTGAGTGGGAAACTGACCGCAGAGAATCTTGTCCTGGGTGCTGTCAAACCGCCTGTAGATGATTCCTTGGCACAACAAAAGCGATCAACGCTGCAATCCATTGGTGACTCGGTGAAGGGCATTGGATCATCGGCTGTTGATGTCGTACGCGATACCATTGGCATGCGAAAAAAATCTGAGGCTCTATCACGCAAGTCGATTCCGGATTGGGTTTTTCCGGCTGAGGACCTCAGGGGCATTGATCTTATGCTTGATGTCGGGGTTAAACATCTTCGAAAGGGAGATGAAGATCTGGGCCATGTCTCATTTCAGATTGCCCTTGAAGACGGATTGCTTGCCCTGCAACCGGTGATGGGAAATCTTTGGGGAGGAGATTTTGAGGGGAAACTTGTCCTCGACGGCACAAAATATGTTCCGACCCTAGATGTGGAATTGCACATCCATGGCCTGAATTATGGGCGAGTCGCCAGATATTTTGGTGGCACCGATCTGGTGAAGGGGAAATCCCAATCCATCTTACTGGCTTTGAAGGGTCGAGGAGATACGTTACATGAAGTGTTGGAACAAGCCAGTGGACGATTTGAACTGGTTGATGGTCCTCTTGAATTGGCCACAAAATATATCGATTTGTGGGCGGCCGATTTGATCACGACGGCGTTAACCACTGCCTGGAAAAGTGAATCGGTCACCAAATTGAATTGTACGGTCGGGTATTTCGATATCGAAGAAGGCGTGGTGAAAAGTGAAGATATCCTCATCGACTCCCATCGATTGACTGTCGCGGGCATCGGAAAATTGAATCTGGCCGACGAAACGTTGGATGTGCTCCTGACTCCCCGGCCCAAAGACCCCAGTTTATTCAGTCTGGCTCACACGGTCCGCATCACTGGTCCGCTTTCCAATCCGGATGTGACCAGCGACAAACTCCGGATTGCGGAAAGCGGAGGATGGGGATTACTGGGCCTGGTCACTCCAATGGGATGGGTTATTGCGATTCCCCAGATAGCAGGGACCACTGTGGGTACGATGAATCAGAATCCCTGTGTTGAGGCCCTGAAGGGTCGGCAGCAAACCGCTCAGGCTCTTGATGAGATCAAAGGCGGATTATGGGGTAAGATAAAAAGGGTCTTTAGCAATCTTGGCGGGTCTTCCGGATCGCCTTCGAATGCGAAGGAGTGAAGGGAGTGTGTTGGTGAACAGGCCCCTCCATTTATTGTCCCTTTGGGATGGTACTCTCTATAGGCCGAAGGAGCCTACTAACTGGCTTTGAACGAATCGGTTTGCATTCTTGTTTCTTTGCTCTTCACTAAAAGGGTCGGTTGAAAAAAGCCGCCAGTGGCGTTCCCTGCCTCCGCCGTAGCGGCTTCGCGCAGGCAGGTCGCCATTTTCCCGTGCTCACGTACTACGCGTACGCTCCGCGCGTAAAAACGGCTGCGGCCTTTCCTTCGAGAAGCCTCAGGACAGGACTGGTAGGGACCCTTCGGGAAGACTCAGGGCATGCTTTTTTGAACCGACCCGGAGCCTTAAATGAGTCATCTCATTCAGGGCAAATTTGTCCTTGAACATCTTTATTATTCAACACTCCCTAAAACGAACGCGGAAGCCCCGCCCTTTGGGCGGGGAATTTTACTCCTTTAGACTTTTTTTCCAGGTTTTGTCCCGCATCATGGCAAGGAGGATAAGGACCCCCCCGATGATGGCTCCAACCCCAAAAATTTGGTAGATATTGACCCCCCCGATGATCGGGCCCTTGGAAAGAGCCATGACAATCGAGGTTCCGATGACCAGAGCTGAGGTTATCGCAGCCACGGCCAGTCGGCTGACGGCTCGTATGAGCACGTGTTTGAGTTCCTCAAGTTGAGTCAGTTCTATACAAAATTTCAGATTGCCGGTTTTCACGGTATAGATGCCGCGGCGGATCTCCTTGGGTAGATCAGCGAATAACTCTAAATATTGGAGGAGAACTTTCAGGCCCTGTTTTCCCAGGGCTTGCGGTGAAAACTGGTTGATGATGGTCTCCTGGAGGGTTGGCTGTATCGCTACCATCATGTCAAATGCCGGGTCGAGCTTCTTAAAAGCTCCTTCCAGTGACACAAATACCTTGAGCAGCATGGCCTGATCCGGTGGCATTGTGAGATTGTTGTTCCGGACCAAGGCCAACAGGTCTCCCACCATCACTGAAAGATCCATGTGCTCCATCGATCTTCCGGAATACTTGCCCAGAAATTCATCAACGGCCACCAACAGTTCCCCTGGGTCTTCTCCTTCCCGGTCAGACCATTGCAACAGGATGGTACAGAGGCCCTCGGCATCATTTTGTAACAAGGACTGGAGCAGTTTCATGATTTGTTGCCGTCTGATCTCAGAGACGCGTCCAATCATGCCAAAGTCGATGAAGGCAATCCGTTCACCCGGTAAAATGAAAAAATTTCCGGGGTGGGGATCTGCGTGGAATAGACCGTCAACCATAATCATTTTGAGCACCGCATTGGCTCCAGTCATGGCAATGCGCTTCCGATCCATGCCTGCTTCATCAATGGCTTGGATATTTACACCGGGAATCCCTTCTACAAATTCCTGGACATTAATGCGTTCCTTTGTCCATTCCCAGTAAATTTTGGGGATCACGATCTGTTCATGACCTTCGAAGTTGGCCGCAACCTGCTCGGCATTTTGCCCTTCCGTCATGAAATTGAGTTCATTCTGTAACGATTTCACGAATTGCTGCACCACTTTTTGGGGATGATAGGTGGCTAACTCAGGAACGTTTCTTTCAGCTAATGACGCCAAATAGGTTAATAGCCGCATATCGGATTCAATTTGTGCCCGAATCCCGGGGCGTTGGATTTTAAGTATGACTTTGGTCCCGTCTTTTAAGGTGGCCCGGTGAACCTGAGCCATTGAAGCGGCAGCCAGCGGTTTGGTATCGACGTTTTGGAAAATTTCTTCAAGAGGCGCTCCCAAATCTTCTTCGATCTGAGGACGAAGTTCTTCGAAGGCCAGTTGAGGTGCCTGTGATTGGAGTTTTTCGAATTCACTGATCCACTCCGGTTCGAAGAGGTCCGGGCGTGTGGCAAAAATTTGCCCGAGCTTGACAAAGGTTGGTCCGAGTACTTCAAAGAGTTTCCGTATTCGCTGGGGGCGTTCGAGGTGGGCAATGTCTTCTGCATACTTCCACCCCATAATCTTGCCTGTGCGTTCAGCTGCAGCTTCAAGCCCCATCTTTTTAAAAATATCCCCGAAACCGGCGACACTGAACGCCCTGACGATTTCGTGCAACCGACTCAGGTCGGCAATTTTGGATTGGAATCCCATCTTCTATGTCTCCTTAGATAACTCCATTTTTAGAGATGCTATCGAGCAATTCAAAAAAAGTTTGCCTGGACCTTTACGAAATTTCTGCAAAGTCCTCAAGGCACATCACGCTGAATGTTTGCATCCTTCTTGGGGCCCTGACTCGTTATTGAATCTGGACTCCGGCAAGGAATTTTGTTGTAATATAATATCCTGGGAATGGAAAAGGAAATCCAAATTACCGACGAGACTATTCCTCGTAGGAGTGGATCCAATCTATCCAGGGACCTCATCGGCGTCCGGTCCGATGCATGTCACTCATTTGGTCGTTGCTTGGCCCTTCAATGTTGGCCACGGTTTATCTTTCCTAGAACTGTCAGTGATCCAATAAAACAGTATAGTAATGTGATAAATGGTCTATTTTTTCCAGGAGAGGGGAAATGACTATGTGTGTATCATCTGGCTTGCGTCATCCTTCATTATTTCATTGGGGTAAAAAAGGTGCTTTGAAACCGGGAGTCGCGGGTATGGTTGGATTGATGGGGAGTATCTGTCTGATCCTGATAGGCTTCACTCTTCCGGCGATGGCGGTTCCTACGGCCGAGGAATTGCTCAAGGCTCTGCCCCTTTCCGACGGCGAACGGAAGGATGTCTTGAAGGGAGAGATTGTGCGATTTACGACGGAGGAAGGCTCTGATCGGGAGCTGGCGCTTGGAGCGGTTTTGCTGGTGAGCAAGGCACCTGAAAATTTGGTTTCGCTCTGGCGGGAGGCTGTCGTCTTCAAGCTTGTCGGCGCAGTTACTGCGTTTGGGGAGATTTCCGACAAGGGGACGGTGGGGGACTTTGCGGGATTGAAATTGGAGCCCAATGGAGAAGAGGAAGCCAAACGCTATCTTGAAGCTGAGCCGGGCGATACGTTGAATCTGGACATGAAGGAAATTTCCGCTTTTCAGGCCCTCAAGGCCAAGGGGGGAGCCCAAGCAGATGTCGAGGCACTGGTACGGGAACTTTTGCTGGCGCGCTATCAAGCCTATCGAGACAAGGGTCTGACAGGGATCCCTCCCTATGCGCGGGGGGGAAAGACAATGTTTCAGTTAAGTCAGGATCTTCTTCTAGCCACCAATGAGGCCAAGCTTGTCGCGAAATACTTTCCCTCTTTTCACCAAACCTTACTCAAATATCCAGACATTCAGGCCAAACCACTCGAGGTCCGGTTTAACTGGGCAAATGTTGACGTGTTTAGCCGACCGACATTGATCCTAAGCCATCGCATGTTATTCAATGAGGGCGAGGCGTACGTGGTCGTTGACCGACACTATTATGCCAGCCACGAATATAACGGTTTGCAGTCACTCGGAGGAGCACTACCTACGAAAGAGGGCTCGCTATTGGTTTCTCTCTATCGTATTTCCACCGATGGCGTGGCAGGCTTCGGATCCTCGGCGAAGCACCCGGTCGCTCGTGGGTTAATGGGGCCCTATTTCGAAGAAATATTTGAAGGCCTTCGGAAAAAAACGGAATAAACGTACCGCACGGTTATTGAAAAGGGAAGAGAGGATGAGATGATTCACCTTTTGCCCCCCATTTTATTGTGAAAACAAATCGTTAAACGGCCACCTGAATATGACGGGATTCGTTTAAACTGGGTTGACCTGTTTTCTTAAATGTTCTATTGGAGATTATCAAGCGAAAGAAATGTGGGTGGGAATGGCCTGGATGGCAATGATTATTGTCGCTGTTGCTTGCAACCAGCCATGGCCGGTAGAACTGCGGAGATTGATAAGGAGGTGAATGCCTCCTTGTCAAAACCAGTTCCGTAGCGAAGAATTTTTCCACGATCGCCGGGGAAATTCTTGTTTTTCTGAGGTCTAAAACTCAACGACGTCCTTGTGGAGCATGCGGTTGGAGTGAGCCAATGATTTCGTCTGATTGGATCTAGGGTTTTTGTTGTTGGTCGCCGTTGACGGAAAGATACATGCCGACAAGCCATGCCACTAATACGGCGACATAAAATTGCCCCACAATGGCTTCGAGATAGGCGAGTGTGCGGGCGATCGGCTTTGCCGGCGTTATATCACCGTATCCTAATGTGGTAATGGTGACATAGCTGTAATACAGCAATTCTGAGAACTGAATTCCTATGGCGTTGGATGTCAGGCCATGGAACGAGTCAGGGTTGACTAGGTTAATGAAAAGATAAAATACCGACCAGTTGAGTCCGATCAGGAGATAAATGCAGATGGCTCCAATGATTTTATTGATGGTGATTGGGCCTGAAAGGAGCAAATGTCGGGAAGCAATCCACGTGCTGACCAGAGAGAACACAAATAGTATGGACATGTTGACAAACTGAAGCTCAGGAACGTCATAAAAGTAGTCAATGATGGCAGTCGCGATCCCACTTGCCGTAAGAATCCCTCCTCCGACCATCAACCATTTTTTTTCACTGACATGGCTCCAAATCCCCATCAGGAGCATGAGGCAAAGTGCGGGCTCCAGGAACAAACGTCTGGCCACACTTGTGACACCTTCTTCCTGTGAAATGGCAACCGAGAGCAGGAGAGTCAGCAGACCTCCTAACAGATACCCAAAGTTCATTCTTCTGATAGGCATTGGTGTCTTCTCCAAATGGTGAAATCGGGAGGGTTCATATTTTTGACATACCTACTTTTTCTGGCATTTCAATAATCGCTATGGTAGGAATAGGTCGCCTTCAGTTCTGATTTTTGAGGAAGCAATTTGTCCCGAGGAGGAGTCTTTACACTGTGACCGCAATCGCCACAAGATTGACGTGATTGATTCAAAGGCAACAGCCAAAGATTTTGACGGGGTGCCCATCTCAAGGGTCCTTCTTCCGATACACAGAGATTGATGGAATTGGCATCGGTGAAAAAAACGTTCTCTCCCCAATTGCTGGGTCGGGTAAAAGAACGAGGCTGTTGCGTTTCACGCCTCTGTCCTGCCCCTGGCATGTCTCAGAGTCTATCATGGCAATAGGATAGAATCCCCCGATCGAGAATGCAAAACTCAATGGGATTCTTCATAATACAGCCCGTGAAGATGCAGGTGAGAATATAGAAGTGCGTCTCCAGTGCGGTCGGGCGTTGGATGAGCATCTCTCCATGGTGCTCTATTCCCGTGTGAAAACGGTTGTGTGGGTAGGTCGGATTTGGATTGTTTGAAAAAGGTTGATCCCCAGGCCGAATCCATTGAGAGAACCGCATTGCCTTGGCCGGAGAGGATTGATGTAATTTTTTATTTGTGGGAGGCATTTCATGACAATACGAGGAAAAACTGATTTTAAAAACAGGCCGGGGTATGGTCTACAACGGACCTGGTCTTTGTTTCTTACGATTCTCCTCGCGGCATGTGCGCAAAACCCTGCCTACCTCTATGAAACGGGTGAGAGGCCGATACCCGTAGGAATCGAAAAAGAAATCATTCCGCATACCTCCACTCAGGATGATGTGTTGACCCTCCTTGGAGAGCCCGTCGCCCGCCTCAAAACCAAGACGCAAGAAGGACATATTCATATCTGGACTTATTCGTACATGGATCTTCAAAGCACCTCACAGGACAAGGGGGAGTCGCTGACCATCACCTTTGATGATAAAACCTTTGTGGTCCAAAGTGTCACCAGAGGCCCGCTTTAAGGCAGGATTGGAAAATCAGGAAAAACTCATTTATGCCTGTTTTGATAGATTAACGGGCTTGTGCGGAATTTTTTGTGCTGTGCTCCTAGCCTTGCTTCCGAACGCCGACTCTGCCTTGAACATATAACAGGGGTCTGTTGAAAAAAGCCGCCAGCGGCGTTCTCGCCATTTTTCCGTGCTCACGTACTACGCGTACGCTCCGCGCGTACAAACGGCTGCGGCCTTGCTGGACGGACCCTTCGGGAAGACTCAGGGCATGCTTTTTTGAACCGACCCGGAGCCTTTGATGAGTAACCTAATCCTGGGCAAATTTTCCCTTGAAAATCTTTATTATTCAACACTCCCAACAGGGCCCGGAAAAATTTCAAACGGATTGTCGGGGAGCTATGGTTGTAGGCATGGTTCACCCTGCATGATGTGGAGACTGTCTGTTTTTTACTAGCAGGGTGTTGAAAAAATCTGGCAACGGGGTTCGCCGAAGCGGCTTCACCTCTACGCCCTGAAAAGCGCTTCGAAACGAAAGTGCGCATCCAGGTCGACCTTATGCCTTGCACATGTACTTCCCTATACGCTCCGCGCGTCTAAGGGCTTGCGGCCCGGACAGGCCTTGTTGAGCAACCTGCATCGCTCATGAACGATCGTACCATCCTGGATCTCGAAGCCCTCACATCAGTCGGTTGTTTCATCCTTAACGTGTCCAAACCATGCCTGGTGTCCCATGTTTGTGGGCTCGTTGTTGGTGAAAAATTTCCTCGGATGTGGTAAAAACATCAGCGACACGGTGGAACATTCCATCGAGGACCTTCCGTGGAGATGAGGTGTTTCCAGCCGGATCGGACGAGGATGACATGGCCGCCTTCCATACCCTAATCGCCTGCCATGAATGTGATCTCCTGCATCGTATTCACCCGCTACATTATGGTGAGCGGGCCAAGTGTTCGAGATGTGGAGCATCGTTGTATGCCAGAAAACGGGATAGTTTTGAACATACCACCATATTGGCTTTGGCCAGTCTCATTTTCTTTATCCTGGCAAACGTGTTCCCCTTTATGACCTTCGAGCTCAATGGCCGTGTTCAGGAGAGCCTTCTATCCACAGGGGTGAGGGAGTTCTTTGAACGGGAAATGTGGACATTGGGGTTCCTGGTATTGTGTGCAAGTATCCTTTTCCCAGCCCTGAAAATTCTTGGCATGTTGTACGTTCTTGGGCCGCTGGAATTCAACAAGCGACCGTGGCACGCCGCTTTGGTCTTTCGGATGGTTGAGCACTGCCGGACCTGGGCCATGATGGACGTGTATTTGCTTGGAGTCATCGTTGCCGTGGTGAAGTTATCGGATTTGGCTAATCTGGTTCCCGGTGTGGCGATTTATTCATTCGTTGCCTTAATTCTGACCTTGGCTGCCGCCGACTCCGCACTGGACACCCATGCGGTCTGGGAAAAAATGGAGGAGCTTTCATGAGGGCCTTTTCCCTCACCGCAGCCCGATCGGGGCTTATGAGTTGTCATGCCTGCCATCAACTCAGTCGAATACCCCCGATGTTGACTGAGGGGGAGGCCACCTGTCCTCGATGTGAGGCCCATCTTCATCTGAGAAAACCCAATAGTATCTCGCGCACGTGGGCCCTGTTGATTGCCGCCTACATTCTGTATATCCCCGCCAATCTGCTTCCTGTGATGACGGTGATTTCGTTTGGGAAAGGCGAGGCGGATACGATTCTGAGCGGGGTGAAGGAACTCATTCATGCCGGAATGCTGCCGATTGCCTTGCTGGTGTTTTTCGCCAGCATCACCGTGCCGGTTTTAAAGCTTCTGGCGCTGACCTATCTCTTGCTTTCTGTCCAATACAAATCCCAATGGCGGCCAAGGCAACGGACCAAGTTATACCGGCTGACCGAGGTGGTCGGCCGATGGTCCATGATTGATATTTTTATGATTTCCATATTAATTGCCCTGGTAAAGCTTGATGCCGTGGCGACAATTGAGCCAGGTCCTGGTGCGATCTCATTCGCTGCCGTTGTTATCCTGACCATGTTTGCCGCCATGAGCTTCGATCCCCGATTGATCTGGGACAACATAGAGGAGAAATTATGAAGGACAAGGAATCCAATCCTGACGATTTCGAGGAATTACCGCAAGTCACGGTACAAAAAAAACGCGGAATTTCCATCGTGTGGATTATCCCCATCGTCGCGGCTCTTATCGGAGGGTGGCTGACTTACAAAACGATCTCCGAAAAGGGTCCCACGGTCACCATCACCTTTAAGGATGGGGCCGGGTTGGAAGCCGGGAAAACCAAAGTGAAATACAAGTCCATTGAGGTTGGAACCGTTAAAAGCGTGCATATCAGCCCTGACCTCTCTCACGTGGTTGTGACTGCAGAACTCGGCAAACAGGCTGAGCCTCACCTCACGGAAAATGCCCAATTCTGGGTGGTGCGTCCCCGGCTGGGTTTGGGCGGCATTTCGGGGCTTGAGACATTAGTGTCAGGAGCCTTTATCGCTATGGATCCCAGGCCAGGTGCTTCGGCTCGAACTTTCACAGGATTGGAGAAACCACCTGGAGTGACACGAGAAGATGAAGGGGCCCAATTCCAATTGCATGCAGAAAATCTGGGATCGAGTTCCCCCGGTGCCCCGGTTTTTTATCACGATATTCAGGTTGGACGTGTGCTCGACTATGTCTTGGACAAGGAAAGCGAGGGTGTGGTCATCGATATTTTTATTCAAGACCCTTATCATCTGCGTGTACAAGATATCAGCCGATTCTGGCAGTTAAGTGGGTTCGAAATCTCGGTTGGGGCAGAGGGCCTGAATGTGAAAATGGAGTCCCTTTCTTCACTCCTTACAGGAGGTATCGCGTTCGATACCCCGGAAATTGCAGGAGGATCGGATGAACCGAGTCAACCGGGCACGGTCTTCAAACTTTTCAGAAATTTTTCCAGTATTCAAGATGAGAAATATGTCCTGACCCGTCCCTTTGTGATCAATTTCGATGGATCAGTGAGGGGCCTGAGTGTTGGGGCTCCTGTGGAATTCCGCGGCATTAAAATCGGGATCGTCTCTGATATCGCAGTCAATCTTGACCCCAACACGCTTGAGATTAAAATTCCCGTACTTATCGAGATCCAGCCGGAACGCATCACTACTACACAGGTCATGCAATCTCCAATCATGCAATCCAAGATTTCGGAGGATAAGTACGCCGTTATGAAACATATGGTGAAACGTGGCTTGAGAGCTCAATTGGAGACCGGGAGCCTACTGACCGGACAATTGTTTGTCGGGCTCGACTTACACCAGAATCTTCCCGAGAAAGAGCTGATCATGACCGGAAAATATCCGGAGATTCCGGCCATACCCGCAGCGATGGATGAATTGCGACGAACGGTCACCGATGTGATGGCAGAAATTCGACGGTTACCTCTTGATAAAATTGCCAGGGAAATCCTGGAAACCGTCGAAGGAGGCAACCGTCTGGTCAATTCCGCCGAGACGCAAAAAGCCGTCCACAATCTTAATGCGGCATTAGGAAATGTGGAAAAGTTCACTGAGGGTCTTGACCGGCAGGTTGATACCCTGATGACCAATTTGGACAACACTCTGGTGACGGTCCAGAAAGGACTACGGCAGATTGATCCCAATTCACCTGCTGCCGTGAACATGAACAATGCCTTGAAGGAGCTGTCTGCTGCCGCCCGCTCTATCCGGGTTTTGGCCGATTATCTTGAACAACATCCTGAGGCATTAGTCAAAGGGAAACATTGAATGAGGTGAACATGGACAACATCATACATGGTTTCCGTTTTATCATGGTCTTCGTAATTTTTCTGACTGTGCTCGGGTGCGGGACGAGTCAACCTTCGCATTTTTATGTGTTGCGAGCCCTGGCGCCATCCTCCGTCTCAGGCCTATCACACACGAAAGTCTCAAACCTGTCCTTTGGGTTGGGACCGGTCACCCTTCCCAAATATTTGGACCGGCCCCAGATTGTGACTCAATCCGGTGGGCATGAAGTCCAGTTGGCAGAATTTCATAAATGGGCCGAACCGTTGAGCGAAAATGTGTCCCGCGTCCTGGCGGAAAATCTCTCAGTTATTCTTTCAACGGATCGAATCGAACAATATCCGTGGAGGCGAACAACTCCCGTGGATTACCAAATTGTCGTGGATGTCTTGCAGTTTGATGGTACCAGGGGAGGGGAAGCCGTCTTGTCGGCACGGTGGAGGCTGGTAGGCGGAGATGAACAAACAGTCTTCACCACAAGGAAAACGCATGTGACCCATCATCAGGCAAGCCAGGATTATGAAGGGCTGGTCGAGGCCATGAGTCACAACCTTGAGGATCTCAGTCGTGAGATTGCCGAGTCGATGAAGATGCTTCTCCCCACAAATCTCCCTGGCTCAATTTCATAAGCTGCTATTGGCAGGGGTGGTCTTTCACTGTGTGCAGAGACATATCTAAGGGTCCGTTGAAAAAAGCCGCCAGCGGCGTTCTCGCCATTTTTCCGTGCTCAGGTACTCAGCATACGCTCCGCGCGTAAAAATGGCTGCGGCCTTGCTGGACGGACCCTTCGGGAAGACTCAGGGCATGCTTTTTTGAACCGACCCGGAGCCGTTGATGTGTCATCTAATCCTGGGCAAATTTGTCCTTGTTAATCTTAATTATTCAACACTCCCATCTAAGCATGTCCGTGGTGGTCATGGCCTGCCAAGAACACACCACTCAATGGCACTGGTCATCCGGTATGTTTCCTGATGGGCATCCGGACGGTATGGGAGAATCCGATTCAATTTGCTGAACATGATTTACATTTACCTGGAGAACAATTCATGGGGATGCTTTCGACGATCAAGCATGAACTGAAAGAAGTCGGTTTAGTGACACTATATTTTTTCTTCTGTTTCGGTGTCATTCTGACCCTCAAGAAACTGATGTTGGAAGGCTATCAGATTGAGTTCTATGCCTTTTCAACTGCACTGGTCGGCGCACTCATCGTTGGAAAGGTTGTGGTCCTGTTGGGGAAAACCCGAGCGGGCACCAGGTTCGATGCTCATCATTCGCTTGGTGCGGCTGCTCTGTATCGAACCATGGTGTATAGTGGATGCACCTTTCTGGTTTTGTTTGCTGAAAAAATGTTTCATGCGTTTCGGGAGAGTGGCATGTTGGGTGCGGCTTTCATAGACGTGTGGGAACATAAGGATCTTTCTCTCATTGTCGCTAAGGTTCTATGTATTGGGCTGGCCTTTATGGGATTTTTTCTTTATCGAGGGATTGATCGGCGATTAGGAGAGGGGACCTTGAGGCGCATCGTATGCAGTGCTCCCTGATTGCCTTCTAAAAGAGGATGTTGGCACCTGATTTTCGCAGACAGTGTAAATCACATTTGTACTGAAAACCGAGCCTCCTTACTTTGGTCGCTCCCGCACGTATTGAACGTATCGTCTATCCCCGGGCTAAAATGCTCGGGTCGGTTTTATTTTATTACCCCAACAGAACTGATGCCGGGAGGGAGTATTGCAAATGTCGGGATAAGTGTGTTCAAAGGAAAATGGTCGTTACGAAAAGCAATATGGACAACGGCAGCCCAGTGTCTCTCCCAGGCAGGCTCGGCAGGAGAGGTCGAGGCTTTCACAAAAGGCGACAACTCATGCATTTCCCTATTCAGGCATTACCCTTTCTTTATGTTGGAGTGATTATTTCGGTTCTAACCGGTTTTCCAATGATAAGTTATGGCATGACCAGGGACATCACCACTCCTCCTCCCGTGAGTGGACATGAACTTTCCATTGAATCCATCACCCCGGCTGATGTCTTCGCACGTGTGCAACTGGTACGGAAGGAACTGGACGACATTCGTTTTGAAATGGGAAAGCCCAAGAGTCGCGAAATAGGCCTCCTGGTTAAGGATGCGACTCCGCACGAGGTGTTCTTTCAAGCCAAAACGCTGAATCAAAAAGTAGCCCGATTGATAACGGAACTCACCGAGGAACCTGCGCGTCTTGAAACAGAAGATGACCCGGTCGATATCCGTCCGTTTCATGTCTGGAAAATGATCGACACCTCCCTACACCATATCCTGTCTCTTAAGCAGCAACTCGGGCTTCCCCTGACAAATAGTGAAGCCTTAGCCGACGCTGAAACCACCCCCACTGAAGTGTTTTTCATTATTGGGTTGGCGAATACCCAACTCAATCTTTTACTGATGCATCAGTTTTCGCCGAAAGATGCAGCAGAATTGGTTGCCCTGGGCATTGAATATACCAAACATCTATTACGTCAATTTCCTACCGCTCCCGCTCCGTCTCCTCTCCCTGCGCTTGAACGAGGTCGCAAGTCATGGAATAGTTATGACCATCTCATTGATTGCTATATGGTATTAGGAAGCATCGCGCGGGCCTCCGATATTAACATGTTAACCTTGGCCTCTCAGAACCTGGATCGTCCGGACATTCAGTCAAATGATGTCTATGATTTAGCAACCCTGGTCATCTCCGAACTGGCGTATCTTCATGCCCATCTTCCTCATACTCCACCACCACCACCGGTCAGCCTTCATGGTCCTATTCTACCTTCCCATGTGTATCAACAGGTAGGCGGACTCCTGGCTCAATTGAAGACATTATATACGCAGGTTCAATCTCATCCCGAATGGCTCAAATAGACTGTTTGTGTGAATGAACGCCCGGCGGCAAGATCACGTATTCCTGCATGACTCCCCAACTTGAGGTGGAACATTCAACGGTTGGTAAATCCTCCGTGGATCCCCAGATTCGAACAGGCAACGTGTCTTGTGACTGTCTGGGCAAGTTTTTATGCTCATTGCAGCCTTTCTTCGTCTTAGGAAAGTAATGCTACCTTGGATCTTGAGGAGTACGGCTCAATTTTTAACAATGTGGCGGCGGCATGCCTGCTTGTGGTGCGTTAAGGATGATGAATCTGGATTCACAGTCAATAGACAAGCCCCATTGATAATGTTGATACTGAAAAAACTGAGGCGACCAATCTAATAGGTGTTTTTGTGGGGAGCCAACGGGTATCGACCACAGCGAAATGAAAACGGACGACTGACAGGAGGCGTTCTTTCATGGCTGGGAATGTTCGCAACAGGTCACGCCAATGCCTCCGGCGAAAGCAAGCGCTGTCTTGGGCAACTTCACTGACACTATTGGAGGTTAGGCAATCAGGGATATAGACAATACCTGGGAAGGAGCGTTTGAATCCTCGCTTGATATGTATCAACAAGGGAACTGCCCTATTCAACAAGCTTATTTTGAGGGGAGTTCCGGTTCTTCCTGGAAGTCTTGTTCCGATGGTGGAGTGTTGGGCGCTGACTCAACTTCCTGCTTTTCTTGTGACTTTTTGGGTTGTTTGGCAGGCGGGGCGTACCATTGATCTTTCGACACGATTTTGGGTTGTGCGGTATCCGCCATATAGGCCGGGGTCATTATCTGCACGCCATATTCATTAAACACATCGAGAATATTCTGGTTGAGACCGGTATATAGGTCCATCATATAAAACGGCCGGTCGCAGTAGACGTTGAGTTCATAGGTGACGCAAAAATCGCCCAAGGCGAGCTGCAGGACGAAGGGCCGTGGATCTTTCAACAATCCGGGAGTCCGGTCAGCGGCGTCAACCAACATCGCCTCGACTTGCCTCCATGGGGTCTCGTATCCGATTCCGACCGTGGTATGAAGAATGAGACCCTTCTCTCTGGCGGCGGCGCTATAGTTGGTCACGTGGCTGTTCAGAATTTCCGAGTTGGGCACGATGATTTCTTCATTTTTCAACGACCGGAGCCGGGTCGTCAAAATTCTCCTTTCCATCACATCGCCAAGAATTTCATTCACCTTGATCCGGTCCCCTTCCTGGAACGCCCGCCGGTAAACCAGGGTATACCCGGCCAGGATATTACCGATAATCGAGGAGGACCCGAGCGACAAGAGCACCCCGAGGAAAATCGTGATCCCTTTAAAGGCCTCGGAAGTGGATCCGGGTATGTAGGGATATCCCACCACAATCCCGAAGGCGATCACCAGTGTCCGGAAAATTCGGTAGGTGGGCCAGGCCCATTCCCGATCGAACCCCGGCCATGTCACCTTTCCGATGGCCAGATTGGCAAAAATTAATTTCCCAAACTTCAGGAGGTAGCGCAGCAAGAAGACCAGAATAACGAGAAAAACCAAACTGGGAAAGGAGGCAAGAAATCCCCTCACAATCACCCGAATCGGGTCGAGGATGATATCGAACAACTGCTTGCCCATGTAGGCGGTCCAAGGGAACTGACGGAACACAAAATTGAGATACGCATACAGTAGCAAAAAGAGCAGGAATGTCCTGATTCCGTTCAGGCTTCCACGGAGCCCGGCCCACATCTGATGGGCCTGAAGGATAATGACTTTTTGAACGGTTAAATCCTTGACCCGTTCTTTGTATCGTCGCTCGATTACCGCATCCAGCTTGTCGAAAACCCATCGGGTTCCCCACCAGGCAGACGCAAGAATAGCTGTGGCCAGCAAGGAGAAAGCAATGTGAATGAGGATGTTGATGGGTTTGCGTGTCTCCCTGTGGGCCACCACGGCTTCCTCGATCCGTTTAAGGTAGATCCGAGCCAAGACGCCACGCTCCACTCCGCCTTCTAGCCGACCGTCGGCATCGGTTACCCCTGCTAATGGGTGATCGCCCGCGAAAATCATGGTGACCCCTTTTTCCTCAACCAGGCGCAAGGATTGGGGTGACAGACTCAGATCGGAGCCAAACTCATCAATGCGCTCAATAATCCTTCGGGCGCGTTCCTCTGCGGGTAAGGCAGACACGCCGCGTACCTGAAAGAGCGTTTCCCCATCAAGTATGACGGGCGCGGTGGGAACCAGAATCGGTGGAAGGACCATTTCATCATCGAATTTTTCCTGTGGCTCTTCTTGCAGGAGAGGAATGCCTTGGGCCAGAGCCGACGGAGGACCCAGACTTACGAACATGATCCACAACACAATAAGGCAAGGCAAAAGGGGAGGAATTCGACTCAACTTCTGACGAGGTAAGCCAATGGGGAACAAATAGGAGGAAAGGGATTTGGTCAATGCCCGTCTTTCTTCAATCAGAATCGAATACCACGAACCCTTTCGCGATGTGGACGAATAGGCCTGTTGCGGCGAGTTTCTCAAAAAAGAATGGCTCCTTTGACCAAGAGAATATTCACAGCAAGAAAAACACCTCGATCCGGTTTGAAGCACCCTCAGTTTCAGCGTGCGTACTTTTCAATTTCTCATTTTGCGTTTTATAGCGGAACCGGATTAGATCATACTCGAAAGGTGAATCCGTTTGGTAGTAACAAAAGGGATGTTCATAATCTAGATCCATGGCCGGAAATCCCACTCCGTACATACTCCAGAATAATCTAAGCGTAGTTGAATGGAGCGTGAAAGCCGGCCACTTTGGACCTTACGGTCGCCATACCTTGACGCATGCTACGGGGTAATTTAAGGGTCTGTTGAAAAAAGCCGCCAGCGGCGTTCTCGCAATTTTTCCGTGCTCACGTACTAAGCGTACGCTCCGCGCGCAAAAGCGGCTGCGGCCTTGCTGGACGGACCCTTCGGGAAGACTCAGGGCATGCTTTTTTGAACCGACCCGGAGCCGTTGATGAGTGATCTAATCCTGGGCAAATTTGCCCTTGAAAATCTTTATTATTCAACACTCCCTTTAACGAAATCACTGTGGCGGATATTTTCGATCTCGTCGAGGGACGAGGCGGAGCATACCCAATTATCATTCTGCGTCAAGAAAGGGGATATTGTTGAAGGAGTATGGATGAAAGATTTTCAATAGGGGTCCATTCTCTAGCGGGTGATCCATGTTGGATCGTTTCCGACCAACTGTGCCAGTGCCTCCAGTTGATGAAGAAGCACGGTCGCTTGTTGGAAGACATGGGAAGGGAACGTGCGTCCGGGATAGGGAATGGGTTTTGGAGGGTCGTGGCTTTTCATTTGCGCATGAAGATAGGCCAGATCCGAAACCAGGAGGGTGGCCATATCATAGACGTCGCTTGGTTCCAATTGCCGGGATACTCCGACCTTTTGCGCGGCAGGCAGATCAAGATGAAGAACAGGAATGCCGGACTGATGGGCAATCGTTTCCAGAATGGCATAGCATTCAACCAGGCGGAGAAACACATCGCTCGGCTGCTTGCCCCTATCGAGCGGGGGAGTCTCCGAAGCCACCTCCGGTTGGGGAAGTCTGGCCAGCAATTTTTTAGCATACCGACTGGCTAGAAGCACCTGTTGCGACACATCGCTGGGTGAGAAGTGGCGCTCCTGCAGAAGGTTAATTTGGCGGTTGGCTTGCACAATGGCACGTCCGGTTTCTGTCAGACCGGTCGAGGGATCTTCGGGGCGCTCCGCAATAATTTCCTTCAGGCCTAATTCTTCCTTAATGGCCAGAATACGAAGGTAGCTCGCGTTTACCATTTTCCAGATATGCAAGGGTGCAAGAGCGGAAAGGGAAATGGGCTCCGGAGAAAGTCCTGTGCTCCCCGTGAGTTCCAGGGCCAGATGGTCGGCTTTCTGAAAGAGGGTGAGGGCCTGGAAATAGGCTTCATGGGCTTGAACATTGGTGACGATGGTTTCAAAATGGGTTGCCGGCGGTTTTCCCATTTCAAACCGGATCAATTCCAGGGTATCACGAAGCATCTGAACCCGGGCCAGGACATCCGCAGGCGTGATTTCCTTGAGAGAAATGGAATGTCCGCTCACGGGGTTGGGTTCATTCAGGCTGCCTCCGTATGTGGCCGGCACCGTTCCAATGCTCACCATGAAGAAGAGCGCCACACCGGATAGGCTGATTCTCATGGCTTGAATATGTTTATCCACTCTGTTCACCCCTTCTTGAGTCATGCGGATTTTCCCCGGACACTGACGTTGCCTGTTGTTATTGCGATTGGTCCATTGCCTTTTGGGCTTCTTCAGGTGTCACAACACCTTCCTGGATCAAGTTCTGCAGCGCACCTTGAAAGGCATGAGAGGCGGTCTTTCGGATTCCCCGGACTCGTAAGACCGGAGGGTATAATCGAAGAAGGTCAGGATTCTTGATTTCGATGAGGAACGATTCGCTTTCACCGTATGGGGGGAGTTCTGCCTGGCCATCAACCGGAACACGAAAATACGGTTTCCCATTTTCAGTAGTCCCATCGGTCCCTTGAATATCGAGGCTGGTGGTCACATCACGGAGCTGTGCCATATCTTGAATTTTGTCCACGACGAGGATCAGGGAGTCGGCCTCAATGGGATCGCCGGTCTGATTTTTCAGTCGGACCAGATACCGCACGTCGCCACGAGAGGAAAGCCTTCCTCCTGAAAACAATTCGCCTCCGCCTGAAAAACTTGTTCCGGAATCATAGGAAAGCAAAGGAATGACTCCTCCCGTGAGATCGACGAGTCCATCAATCGAAGAATCTCCAAAGGCTCTTTCACCGACCCCTCCATAACCTAAAAGAACCAGCAGCAGGCATGCGCGGCCAAGATTCGTCAGGATCTCCCTCTGCAGCAATTGAATCATCGTGGCGTCATCTTACAAAGAACGTGATGACACTGCAAAGATGCCTATACCGGTTACTTGGCAATTTCTAACTCCCGATATTTTGTGTAGAGAAACCGAATCAGGTCATATTCGAACGGAGAGCCGGTTTGGTAGTACCGAAAACTCAATCGATGCCTCGTATCCACTCCCCATGTCACAGAAAAGGGAAAACTGCGTTCAAGATGATTGTTGAGATGTAAGGGAGTGTACAAATAAAAGAATCTGGCCGCGGAGTCTGTCAGTAGTCCGGCGGTGTCCCTCATGGATGAAGGTCCGAAAATGGGAAGTACGAAATAGGCTCCGGGGTTTAGTCCGTAATGCCCGAGCGTTTGCCCGAAATCCTCTGTCTGTTGGGGTATACCTAAGGGAGTGGCATGATCAAAAAACCCTCCTAATCCGAATGTGCAATTAATGAGGAAGCGTCCCAAAGTGTTCAGTGTGGCTTCTCCCTTGAGCTGAAGCATGGCGTTGAACAGATTACGGATGTCGGCGATGTTCGAAAAGAAATTTGAGATTCGATCCTCGAAAAAATCGGGCATGACGGCTTCATACCCTTCCACCACCGGCAGGAAGATATATTCATCAAACTGGGCATTAAATTTATACATCCCACGGTTAAACCCTTCGATGGGATCATAGACATCCACGAGATATCTGGTGTTCGAATGCACGATGTCTTTTAGTGACCGTTTCGCCGGTTCAATCATTTCATCTTCAGCGTCCGGAGGGGTGGGGGCCTCTCCCTGATGCGCAGGATCAGGAATGTTTTCTGAAGCTGTCGCCCGGGCTTGTGCGGTCCGGAGATACGCATGAGATTCTTGAAGTCTGCGCTCTAGGTCCTGGATTTGTTGATCGAGTTGAGATTGGAAGTCGAGAGAGGGCCGGTAGGAAATTCTCTTTAGCATATGAGAGGAAGGAGGCTCGTTCAGCCTTGTTGCCAGATGGGTTGGATAGCCAACAGCCATCGGTGTGGGCATGGGAAGCATGGCTTCAGGGTGTTGGGCCATGTTGGCGGGAAGCGGGTTTCGAAAGAAGTTTACAATAAAACTGAGGGTAGTCCGGTGGTCCAGATTGCCGCAATGTCCTCCACGGGGATAAATTTTAGCCCGCGGCCCGAACACGGTCTTGAGATAATCCAATTCGCCGGGCGCAAGGATGATGTCGTCCGCATTATGCAAAAGTCCGATTTTCGGGGTGTGTCTTAGGTATTCCTCCAGGGTGGCCAGGCTAAGGCTTGCGATGAGCCCCTGTTCCGTCATCCACGGGTATCTGGATTGAAAAAACGGGTAAAACATTTCACGAAAATAATCCAAAAATGTCACGCGATTGGATACTTTAAAATAGTCCGTCATCGAGTCGGTTGCCGACAAGACCAGATTTTTCGGTTTGATATATCCCGAATTGGTCAAGACGTCGGCCGTGAAAATCATATTGGCGGAGGAGAGGCGAAATGAGGTGCCAATGAGCGCAGCCAGGACCCCATCAGAAGGTTGCCGGTTTTTATAGGCTGAATATAAAAAGTCGCCGCTAAAACTCACGAATTCCCCATGCCGGTATTCTTCCGAAAAGGCATGAAACACTTTGTCGAAAAAATCCGGGAATTGATCGGTGCCGCCGGGAATATTGTCAGCCAACATGTCATCAAGGATGGAGGTCGAGGTATATAAGCTCACCGGCGGGTTGATCAGCAGAACTTTTGTAAAATGGAAATCTCCCTGCTCCCCGTCAAGCTGGGACACAAAAGCGGCCTGGGCTGCGCCCAAACTGTATCCCGTGAGATAAAACTCTGTGACCTCGATTTCGGTTTGAATGTCCAGCCAGGCCAATCGCATGACTCGATACAAGTCTTGTGAATCCTCCAGAAGGTGACCGGGGATTCCGGTGCGGGAGGCCGAGACGATAAAGTCCGGATGGGTGGGCGAGGATAAAGAGAGAACATGGAAGCCGGCTTGAAAAAAGGCTCGCTGCAGAACCTGCATCTTTTCGGAATTATACCCTGCACCGGTTCCGGCAATGACAAATATCAATGGCGCGGCTTTTTCCTGGGCGACCAATGAATACCGCATTTTTTCCCCATACCAGAGAATGTCGGGGAGAGTACGATCCGGAAAGACGGTCAGTTCCCGATCTTCAACGGGGATATGCTTGGGAAGGTCGGCTTTCAGCGCCGTCGGCGTTCCAATGACTGTCGCGGCATAGGGACTGACATCTGGATAATCATAGGAGGTCTCTTGCTCCTGGGCGTGAATCGTAGATACAAAAAGGGAGGGCAACGATAGCATGAAAAGAAGCAAGACACGGGTATACATACACCTCCTTTATAATTTCGCGTGTGGGCAAAATTGATCCGGGCACCAGGAAAATGATCAAAATGTGCTCCCGCATTGTGCGGAATAGATTGGAAATTTTCAACATTAAAGTGCAGCTCTCCTCCCGATCTCCATTCTCCAGTCATGCCTCAAGCGCCGGCCCGATTTGGGCTCATGTCATTTTGTGCGAAGCAGTCATTTTGGAAAAGGGAATCATATACTAGAATTCGAGAGGACCATTTGCACAAAAATGACCCATGGACTGGAAAGCGCATGAACATGGCAATGTCACTATGTGTCCAAAAATCAAATGGCCCTGTATACAATTCAATGTGCATTGCCATCGAGAACATTCTTTCATGAATGCGAATTGTGTCGTCGACTGAAAACTATTGAAAAACCTTGTGCGCAGCCCTATTTGAAGCGAATTCTTGATGCCCGTATCTATGCCCTTGCCATAGAAACACTCTGGGATGAGGCTTCGCTCGTTTCCAGCTGCATGGGTAACCGGTGTGCTTTTTCAAAATTCGCAGAGCGTATAATCGTTGGTTACACGTCACTGATAAGCAGCGGGCCGGTGCCGCCATTGGGGCCTCTACGGACAATCGCGCAGATAGTCTAGCGTTGCGGGTCATGCGCCTTGGGGTGCATGCCACCATCGTGATGCCGGGAACAAATACCTGCGTTTTAGGTGGATGCTGTCATCATTGTGGTTGAAGCCGGAACGAATGACGCTAAACAGCAGTAGTTACGTCATTCACCCGAATGGGAAATGAGATAGGAAAAATCCAAACAGAGCAAAATTTCTTTTAAACTGATGGTTCTTTCCAAGGGATCAAAATCTGACTTCGGTTTGAAGATAGAAATAATTGGTATTATTGGCTGGAGGATTTCCTGGCACATCAGTCTGATTTGTAATATAAGAGCCCTTAAAGAAGTGTTCATAGCCTGCATCTATGGTAAAGCTTGGGGAAGGACGCCATTGAATTCTGACCTGCACATCCTGTCCTAAAAAATTTCCTGCCGCCCCCGTTGGATCCTGCATGCCGGAGTTGACCCACTCATCCCGGGATTGGGCCAAATACCAGGCTCGATATTTTACATTGATATCCAGGGTTGGGAGTGGGTGAGTGATCAGCCGGATGCCCGGCGAGCTGATGTTGGAACGATAGAAAGGGCCGAAGAGACTGGTTGAGGTATATTCAAAATTGCGCGCACCAAAGAGGCTGTCAAATGTATGGCTTTTGTTCCCATTAGGATTGTTTGTGCCACTGGCGTAATCGTACATGGCCAAAATCCTGGGTGACCATGGAAAGGCAAAGGTATAACCAAGTGAGAAATGTTGAAAATAGGCAAAATGATCCATGTTGTCCAATGTGCCGAATTGCCAGGCAGATTCCGCTTCATAATCATACGCTCCAACTTCCGGTTGTTGATAGACCCGGACTCCTAAGGTTGAATGCCTTCTTTCGGTTCCTCCGTCCTTCTTCTCTTCATCTCTGCCAAAATAGTAGAGCTGGGTCCTGGCCCAGGAAAAGTGCGAGTTTTCATAGGAAAGCCCCCAGAAATAATTACCTCCATTGGTAAACAAGCCAAAGCGATTCCTGGTGTTGTTATCGGCAACAACTTCTGTAAAAAAGGCGCGGAAAAACCACTGATCGGTCTCAGCTACTCTTAAATGAATGCCATCAAAGGGCTGGGCAGTATTGGGAAAACGAGAACGAGCGACGAGGCGTCTTGACCCGATGTCCATATTGATGCGACCGACGTGAAGATCCGTTCGAAGGCCGGTCTCCAGGAAATTTTGGAGAGTCATAGACGCAAACAATTGTTGGATATTGGCCGCATTAAACGCGGAAGAACCAACAATGTCTGTGTCGGCCTTTTCACCGGAATTCGCTCCTTGAAATTCTAGCTGCGCCCGGAAAACCTTCCATTTTGTGGTGGCCCGAAAGCGGGTTCGCTGATCCCAAGCCCAGGTATTGCCTTTCTGGTCGGCCTTAAAAGGGTAATCAAATCCTTCTCGACGAACTCGATTGGTAAAGCCCAGGTCCAACCACTCGGGGGTATTGAGGGCAGCGGACAAATACCGGGGCCAATTGATAAGGTTTTCTTCCTGAATAATCACTTGATCCGGATATTCATTCCAGGTCCACTTCTGACCGTTTCGAATCCGCTCCCATACATTTTGAGGAATTTCTCTGGTTCTTTTCCTGACTGCATCCAAGCGCCAAAGTAAGTAGGGATCTTCCGGCGGAGGAGTCGGCTTTTTGTGGGGTTCCTCTCCCAGGGACGGGGATGCCGTCAGCAGGAACCAACATAAGGAAAGAGACATGACCTTTCCGGCATTCCTGATCTGGGTGAACCTTGGCCGCATGGAAGCTATACTGAGATATAAAGCCCTGATTTAGGCTGCTCTAAAGTGCCGGTTCTTTCGACAATTGCATGGATAAAGGTCGGAGCTGATCACTCCTCGGTCCCCTCTCCATTGTCTGGAGGGGGTGGCGGTTTTTTTGCCTGAAAACGGCAAGTGGAAATATCAATGCTCAGGGACTCGCTTTCACCTGTTATGCTTCTTTAGCATGAATTTTTCTTCGGATGACAACCCTGACAAAGTGGAAGCGCCACAAGATAGCACTCTATTGCAAAAAACTCATTAAGACAGAGCACACTCACGCAACACTCGATTAAACCAAACTTTCTGATCTACCCATCCTCAGGGTTGCTGAGAGGATCATTTTTTCCGGCGTGAGAAGATTAAAAAGTCAATTTGGCACCCAGCCAGGTATTCAGATTTTTTAACCCCTTTTCAAAGCTTTCTTTTCGATGTGACCCCTGAAACCCGGCTGTGATCTGAAGTATCTCGTTTACCCGATATCGGGAGGCAATGTCCCCCTGGATCACATTTTCATGTTGTCCCTTGCGTTCATCCCCCTGGATACCGGTGGTCCATCCGTTAAATTCATAATGAAGTCCCATCTCCAAACTAAGACGTTCTGTGATCTCATATTCAAATTCTCCCGTCACGAAATGATTGAAGTAAGAAATATCATCTTGCAACTCCGGCTGCTTTCGCCCATCAGCCAATCCTCGTTCATAATGGTAGCCCAGAGCTAACCCGATCTTCTGCGTGGGTGCCCATTCCATGTGCGTCCCGATAGTCCAAAACCTGGTATCCCGCTGTCTAAAGGGTTTATCGTAGTCCCGCAATCCATAGCGGCCATAGAGAATAAGCCGGAGATCGTCCATGCCGGGGATTTGTTGAGCAAGCCCTCCAGCCCAATAATTAGTGGTGACCTCTTCATTTTTTACTTGTGGGGGATTTCCGTCAGACTCCTCAATCGGCCGCACCTCATTTTTCCCTAAAAATAAATCGGGTCCGAAAAAATAGCGCATCAGGAGAGCTGTGGTGGAGGTTAGATTATGGGAGGCCTCCACGCTCAATGATCCGTGATTGAATTGCGTGTTGTTGGTAAACACAAACCCTTGTCCACGGACACCCAATTCGGTAGGTCGACCCATCAACGAGAAAGATTTCATGATGTGGGCCGTAGGTTCAAACACCACATCGTCTCCCTGGTTGGCGAGAAGGCTATCAATAACCGGTTGGGTGGGGTCCTGGTTTCGACTCAGCCGCCGTGTCGAGGAGAACAGGGCGGCATCGTCGGTATAGTAGACATTGCTCTCGCCGGTGACCGTCCACCCGGCAAACGAGGGTGATGCGAGAAAGACGAGAATTCCAATGAGAAGAGATGAAAAAAAAGGCATGTGAGCAGGGTCTCCTGTGCCGGTTCGTCTCAAGAACATCAGCCGTCGGGTCCGCAGTTGTCGACGGACATGTATCCTCCTTGCGTCATGTCTGCGAGTCAGGGCAGGCATTTATCCTCAGGCACACACAGATAAATTTCCGATTGGACATTGCAGGAATGACGGGGTTGAGGGATCCCTCCCTGCAGGGTGAAGTAGAACGCCGTACGTCATGTTCCAAGAAAACCCCCTGCTTATCCTTCTTCAGACATGATCCGAGCCGCCAAGTCGAATTTGGTACCGTTCAGGGCCAACACCCCATCGGCCTCAGAATGTTGGAAAGGACGCCAGGGTTTTTAACGTATCTATTCATGCTGAGGCAATCAAAATCCGAACCCTTATCCTGGGAGCTTTGTTGCGGGGGAATGTCTGACCTCAGGATCCTGAGTGGGTCGGTTTAAAAAAGCCGCCAGCGGCGTTCTCGCCATTTTCCCGTGCTCACGTACTCAGCGTACGCTCCGCGCGTACAAACGGCTGCGGCCTTGCTGGACGGACCCTACGGGCAGACTCAGGGCATGCTTTTTTGAACCGACCCGGAGCCTTTGATGAGTAATCTAATCCTGGGCAATTTTGTCCTTGTTAATCTTAATTATTCAACACTCCCTGAGTCGAAAAGGGTCAGAAGTGTCTGTTATAGTTTTGTGCCAGAAAACCGGGACAGGCAGAAAGCTGATGGGCGACCACCAATCGGCCCCCATGATTGGAACGGGGGAACGGCCTATCCTCCTGGACCCTTTGAACGCAGCAATCTTGAGAGGGTTTCTGTTGTGACAAACGGCCGCAAATATGACAAGTCGATCAGGAGGAAGAACGACACAGCTCTCACGGGCAGGCAGATGAAAATCTTCAGGTGCATGCTTTGAGAAATGTCCTTTGTGATAAAAACGGTGAATCCGAGATTCGGGAATGCCATTCATGTGGCAAAAGAAAGGGAGTGACGAATGCGAGGTCTCATGAGACTTTTTGTTTTTTGGTCGATTCCGGTTTTTGTCGGATGCTCCAGTATCTCCGTCAGTTCCGATTATAATGAATCGACTGACTTTACCGCGTTGAAAACATTTTCATGGTTGCTGAAAACGCCGGAAGGAGCTATCGATCTGGGTGGGGGCAACCCACTGGCCCGGCAAAGGATTCAGGATGCTGTCGCAGCCGAGCTTGCGAACAAGGGATTCATGGAAATTATCGATGGGAAGTCAGATTTTTACGTGACCTATTTTGTTGGTACTCAGGAGAGGATTCAGGTCCAACCTATGCAAGGTCCCCTGATGAGACCGTATCGGATGGGTATGGGCTACGCAGAAGTTTACCAATACGAGGAAGGCACGCTCATACTCGATCTGCTTGATTCGAAGAAGCAGCATGTCATCTGGCGTGGGGTTGCCAAAGGAGAGGTGGATTGGCAAAGATCCCATGAAGAGAAGACGGAGCTAATTGATGAGGCCGTCCATAAAGTTCTGGCAACATTCCCCCCAAAACGTTCCTGATGCATCACGGTTGGCTTCGCGAAGTCCGACTACCATGGAATCTCTTTTAAAGACGCTTCTCGATCTTAAAAGATATGCGATCAAATTGCCGGAAAGTCCTTTCATTGGCATGGGGCTGAAAAGTAGCGTGGCGTGAAGCGGATGCGGCCGTTTACGGTCTGTACACAGGCCCGCCACTGAAGGGGAGCTTCACTAAATCTTTCTGGTTATGGTAAAATCAAACGGTTTTCCGGGAAGAATTAAGAATTTTATCTACAAAGGAGGAGAACATGGAAGCTGTCATTGGTGGTGTGGTGGTCGGAGCTGTTGTCGCAGTGGCTGCTCCCTCCATAGCGTCGGGAATTGGATCGGTACTTCGGCCTATGGCCAAAGAAATTATTAAAGGAGGTCTTGTGGCCTACGCCGCTGTTTCAGAAATGGTTTCTGAAACCGGGGAACATTTCAATGACATTGTGGCTGAGGCCAAGGCAGAAATCGAGCATCACGATAAAAAAATGCCGCGGGCTAAAGCGCAGCAGGCTTGACCAAGGAATAGCCCAAGTTTGGCAGGCAATACCCCGCTCAGCTCACGCAAATCTTATGTCGGGGGATGAGCTGTTTCCAGGATAAAAAAGGACGTGAGCCATTGTTGAAGTCGTGTGCCTTGATGATTGTTCTCTATCAGAAAGTCAGGACTCAGGGGCAAAATGCGGAGGGGAATACATTACTGTCCCAGTTGGTACCCTTAGTGCCGGCTTGAAGGATAGGGTCAGATTCTACCCTTCTCAGATTCATTCACCAGCAACTTCAGTGGGCCTCTGACCTGAATGAGGAGGAGCTGTATTATCCCTTCTGCTTGGCATAAGTTTGGTCTTTACCCTACCTGTTTTTCTTCCGTTACTGAAGTCATTTCCCCCGAATCCTCTTAGCTGCTTAGAATTGCCATGATTGCCTGTGTGTGGAATGAAGGAAGGACAGTTTGTGAAGAGGTAAGACTCTGCTGCTTTATTCCCGCGCGAAATTCGATTGCCCTGAAATATTTGTCGAGCGGTAAAAGACGAACAGTCTTAAACCCCGGTTTGGATCCACTGCCCATCATCTCTACAGTTTTTCCGGCCTTTGACAATGTCTCCAAACACATTTTCATTTGAATGACTCGCACTGCTGAGCGTTTCCCTTCCTCGGTGATGGCTTTCCTTCTCAATGTCACAAAATATGAATTCCATAGGAAAGATGCTAAAGCCGGTCGTTAGAGATTTCATAAAAAATTTAGGATTGAAGTGGAAAGGATGTGTGGATCTGTCTGGATTGTGGTCCACCTGGTACGCAGTGCGGGCCATCCTGATAGCGGATGGCAATTCCGGTGAGCGATCTCACCGTTGTGTCATACATCATGGGCGTTCCCATGCCGTAAGGCGAATACCCGAATCCACCTATTGTGTATCCGGTTGTACCGTATCCCCCGTACCCGCCCATACCATAAGAGGCATATCCCCATCCGGGGTAGCCGTAATTGTACGCATACCCTCCGTAGGCGGGAGTTGAGACTGTCCGTTTTGTTCCCTTATAGAGCACGACGGCGTCGGCCCCTAAATCAGCCGCTTTTTTGATAATGGCCCCTTCCTCGTCTGCATAACTCTCCGCCGAATCCAGGACACTCAATTGGGCCAGGGCGATATGAGGGCATTTTGGCTCTAGAGCCATCACTTCCACATCTAAAGTCGATTTTTTGGGTGGAAAGGTTTGGCTCGTTAATAGAATGGTATCGACTGAGGTACACCCTGTCATGATGAACCATATACCCGTCAAACATAGGGCAAATAATACGGTCGGTCGTTTTACGCAATCCATTCGGGTCTCCTTGCCTTATCGCAAATATTGTTCAATCAACTTGCTTTCTGTTTCTATGCGCAACACTTCGATCCCGGCCCGTTGTTGTCGATAATCATTCATGGCCTCTTTAAATTCTTGAAGTCGGCTAAGCCAGGCTTGTAAGGCTTCGGGTTTTTTTTCGGGATGGTCCTGGACTTTCCGCAAGAGTCCCTCAGTGAATCGCAATCCGTCGAGTTGCAGCTTCCATTGTTCCTGATGCAGTTCCCAGCCTCTCAGATCAAGATTCCGGACTTCCTGAATGAGAGGATCATTGGAATCCGGAACCTCGCGTAAAAACTTCATCCGGTCCGAAACCTTCTCAATGTTAATGGTCAATTCGGCAATGTGGCGTTCGATGTCCGTGATGATGAATGGTAAGGGGTGCATTTCCTCATTTGCGGCCATGGAGTTTCCCATGATTCCCATGGTCAAGGTCAGCACCATTGCGAAAATGTGCGTCATGCGTGACATGCTCATAGCATAGGCCTTTCTTTGTGATCGAAGTGGGTTGGGAAAATAATGAGATTCTGGAAGCTGGTTTGTTTTTCTGATAAGTGATTTGGCAGTGAGAATCCTGCCAACTGAGGGTTACGTGTTTATCTTCTCTTTCATTTCAGGGTCTGTTGAAAAAAGCCGCCAGCGGCGTTCTCGCCATTTTTCCGTGCTCACGTACTACGTGTACGCTCCGCGCGTACAAACGGCTGCGGCCTTGCTGGACGGACCCTTCGGGAAGACTCAGGGCATGCTTTTTTGAACCGACCCGGAGCCTTTGAAGAGTAATCTAATCCTGGGCAAATTTTCCCTTGAAAATCTTTTTTATTCAACACTCCCTTTCACGAACGCAAGGTTCCAAACGAGATGCCATTTCACCATAAACTCTTTTGTCCAGGCAATGAAGAATTTCCACAGGCGGTATTCTTTTGGGAGGTTCTCAGTCTAGGAGATATCTTCGAATCCTTCTGAGTGAGAAGGTCCTTTAACCCATGCGTAGATCCGACCTTATGTGGCCTTCTCTTGCAGAAAGAATCGGGTCACTTGGACATTGATTGGATTAGCTGTGGGATGATAGCGCTGTGGACTCTTCCTTGATTAGCATGATCAAAGAAAATAATCTGGTAAATTACTTGGCCTCACTAATAGAGCTTCCCTTTTTTCTGTCCTGTTGCACTTTCTACAGGTTCTTGAAGTCAGAAAAAAAGCGCCTCCTGCTACTGGCAGGAGGCGCCCAATTTTTTGAATCCCGGGTGTGAATCCGAAGGACTAAACGGCTAAGGCACCTAAGACCATAAAAGCCGCCAGCACTCCCAAGAATGACGCGAGAACTTCAGACAGAAAGGACATGGCATCGCCTCCTTTGCACGGTAGGGTTGAACTGTCCATTGCCTTTCAGAGGCAACGGCCTGACTTTTTCCACTCAGATGGAAAAGAAATATTTGGAAAGAAGCAGAATCGGCGCGCCCGGCAATCCCGGAATAATAAACAAGACCGCACCCACGACTAACGAAAGCCAACCCATAAAATTATAAAATGACTTACTCATGTTGACGCCTCCTTTTTGGGGGTGATTGTCATTCCGGCATGTAATGCTTCACAAAAAAAGTGCTTGCGGCAATATTCTCTCCTAGAGACTGGACTCTTTCCCATTCATTGGTAAATCCACACCGGGTACTCTTGTGAGGGTTTCTGAATACCCCATTGCGAAAGGCCCTCATGATTTCATGGAAAAGTTTAACTGAAAAAGGGTATAAATCAGCAGCATATTTTCACAAAAGAATATGATATTGTGGAAAGGATTGAGGTCCTTTGGAAAATTGGTAGGACGATCGATGGTAGGGACACCCGGAGTTGAACACGCCGGAAAAGACGACTGTGAAGGTATAAAGCCTGACTGTCATAGCCAACAGTCCTTGGTAGTCAAACTGAATTGATTGTTAGAGCTCCTCTTTGGAGAGCTTACCTTCTCTGAAGGCGATGGTCTTTTCAATGGCCTCGGTAAACGTCTCCCCATAGGCAAAAATTCTATACCCGAGATAGCCGGCGGCGACCCCTGCCACAATCTCACCGACACCAATGGTCATGGCTGCAGCAACGCCCAAACCGCCAGTCAAAACACCGCCGACATTGGGATGTTCATGAAAAACTTCCCAAATTCCACCGGTAAGCGCGGTAATGCCTCCTTCCAGGCCTCCTAACGCTTCTTTGCCACTTGCGGCGATTGAGTCAGTCATTGATTCTGTATCTGTTGTGCTGGTTGCACTTTTCGCCATATCAACATCCTTCTCAAATAAAAAAATCTCAGCCCCACGTCACCATGGAATTCTAACGGAATCATGGCAGGTTGTAAAATTCTGTGAAGAATTCCAGGCCCGGATATTGCTGTTCCCCACCTCTCGTCCTGCCGGAGAATTATGATGACGATGATGAATGTGTCAATTCCGCCCTGGCCTCTGTGACCAGCTCTGAAAAGGTGGCTTCGATTATCAAGCCTCCCTTGACGACTCCTTTGACGACAGGGCGAACACTTTGTTGAAGACCGGAAATGATGTAGGGCGAAAAATACCCTACCGCGGCCGTAGCCACAAATCCGATCGCGCCCCAGATCAAACCCGCAACGCCAGTCTCCATGAGATCCTCCTCTTCTTTAAATCTCTTTTCTTATTTCCTGTATGGAAAAGATTTAGCCTTCAACGGTTGTTTTTTTTGCCTGCTTGACTTCAGATTTTGCCTCAGCGACAAGATCTTGAATGTGTTCCCCTGACTCAGCAACGAGTTCTGATGTCGCGGTAAAGGCCGCCATTCCACCCTTAATGACCCCCTTGGTGAGCGCACGCGCTCCTGAAATTACTCCGGAAACGAGCGATGGAGCAGCTAACGCGGCAATCGCTCCAACGACCACACCCCCAATGATTGGCAACATACAGACTATCTCCCTTCTTGAACAGGTTTACGTGAATACTCTCGAAGCATGCGATCAATAATGCTTCTCAACCCTATGGGGTTACGCCGGGATGTCGAGAAGTTCCCCTTCCAACACAGGAAAGCGTTGTTCCTGCCCCCCGTTTTCAGAAATATCATGCCTCACCCCGTGCGGTTCCAACACCAGCATAGGCCGTGGCGGTGCGGCTGGCTTTCCCATAATGGGTCGAAGGCCATTCAAGGTGGCAATGATGGCTGACCCATTACTGAGGAGGGTCGCGCCGATGGGACCGAGGATTCCAATACAGGCCAAACCCAACGCAATGGTATTGGGAATAGAAATGATTTTCCAATTTTGATGGATCAAGCTGATCGCTTCACGACTAATGTCAATGGCCGCGGGGATCTTCCATAGGCCTCCATGGAGTAAGGTCACATGGGCCGTATCCTGAGCGACCTGAGTGCCACCCTCCACGGCAATTCCGACATCGGCAAAGGCAAGGGCCGGGGAGTCATTGATCCCATCTCCCACCACGGCCACCTTATATCCTTGTCGTTGTAGGTCCTTCACCACATCCGCTTTATGGCCGGGGAAGACTTCGGCGATGTAGCGGTCAATCCCCAAATCCATGGCGACGCGTTTGGCAACTTTTTCATGATCTCCTGTGAGCATGACGATTTCTTTAACCCCACGGTCCTTGAGAGCCTGAATCACTTCAATGGCCTCCGGCCTGATAGGATCGGTATAAGACAACAGACCTGCGAGTTTCCCATCCACGGCCACACAGAGGGGAGAGACGGCACGATCTTCCATGTCGCTGATTTGCTTTTTAATCTTTTTTGAAAGCGTGATGCGTTGTTCCGCCATATACCGGTGATTCCCTACCAGCACAATCTTATCGTCCACTATGGATTCAACGCCAAGCCCCAGCGTGTAGTCGGATGTGGTCCGCTCCGGGATCATCAGTCCACGTTCCTGCGCAGCACGGACGATGGCTTGGGCTACAGGGTGTGTCAGGCGGTTCTCCGCAGCCGCGGCCAGGGTCAAGACTTCATCTGCGGTGAAGGAGCCAAGTGGGCAAATGTCCACCACGTCGGGGTGTCCCATGGTTAAGGTGCCTGTTTTATCAAAGACCACAGCATCCACTTCAGCCAGGGTTTCCATATGCCGCCCGCCTTTGATTAAAATCCCATGGCGGATCGCTTTTGTCATGGAGCAGAGGACGGTCGTGGGAGCTGCGATTCTGATTCCCGTTCCGTAGTCCACAATTAACACGGCCGCTGCGCCGGGAATGCCGCCGCCAATGACGGCGCCCACCGCGCCAAGTCCAAAACTATAGGGAACCAGGTCATTGGCCCATTTTACGGCATAGTTTTGAATTTTGGTCTCTCTGGCCGGGGCGCCTTCAACTAAACGCACAATTCGGGCGGCTTCGGTTTCATCTCCGATTTGTTCAGCCTGAACGTACAGTTCACCTTCACGCAGGACGGTGGCGGCATAGACCGGATCGCCGGGATTTTTTTCGACCGGCATGGATTCACCGGTAAGAGTGGCTTGATCCACCAGGGCTTTTCCCGATTGGACGGTCCCATCTATGGAAATCCGTTCCCCCGGGTAGATAACCACGGTTTCTCCTCGTTGAATCTCACTGACGGGAACCTGGATGGTTTGCCCGTTCCGAATGACCCACGCACGAGTCTTCTGGTAAGCCAGAACTTCCTCGATCGCTTTTTTGGATTGCAACACTGTGAGGTCGCGAATATAGTCCGCAACATTGATGAGAAAGACCATACCGGTTGCCATGGGAAAGGCACCTTGTATCGACATCAGCGCGGTCGCGGAGGCATCAAGAACATCCACATTCAGTTTCCCGTCCACCGCGACAGAATGGTAAGCTCGTTTGAGCATAGGCAGTGCAGCAGCCAGGAGAAAGACGGGAACCGCGATTGGTGCAAGAGGTTCGACAAACAGGGCGATGGCAATTCCGGTGCTTGAATACCACAGTTCCGGGCCGGACTCCTCATCAACGGCATTCTCTGCCTGTTCTGGTATGACCTGTTTGGGCTGGTATGCCTCAATGTCCTCATGCCGAAGGTCTCGCAGGAATTGGGAGAGTCTTTCTCCGTCCCAGAGGGTTGAGTCACAAGTTACCGTGACGCTGGAGCAGGTGGAGTTGACTCTGACCTCTTGAATGCCTTCCTGATCTTGTAAAAAGATAGGGAGGGCTTCGGCAAGCTGGGCACGAATCTGTAAGGCAGGGACACGAAGACGCACTCGTCCTGGAAGTGAATGGACAACTTTCGAAGAGGCCATGATATTGGGAATGGTGGCGGGTAGGTTGGAGGATTTTTCTCTGGAAGAGGACTTCGCTCCATTCCCCTTGTTCTGGTCATGGACTGTCTGTCCAAAGGATGTTTGGAGGTGGTCGATGGCGAAATCGTTCGGGGAGACTCCAAGGGTCTCAGCGACGGAACGGAAGAAATCCGGATTAGTCACCTGACATGCATCATAGTGAAGAATGAGATGACCGGTGGTTAAATTCCTTGTGACCTCATCTACCCCTTCCAACTCAGAAAGCTTGAGATCGATCGCTTCTGCGGAGTCAACATTTTGCTCGTCCTCAGATAGTTTTACACGAAGACGCCCTGGAATAGCATGAACAATGGAGGCCGAAAGAACGCCCATGGGGATAATTCCTTTGAATGAAGTGAGGATTGGGGGAATACATCTGCGCGAATTCTAAATTTTTATTTATAAGGATATCGTCGAGTTCTATCCTGTGGTTTCAATCATTAGTTTTGTCATGACCGCTATTGTCCAATTTAAGGTTTGCCTCTGGCTTTCTTGGAAGATTTATCAGACTTGGCTTTTTTCTCGATTTTTGTGCCGGCCTGGCGAACAGTTTTTATAGGTTTGCCCCGACCTTTGGCAGGAGGGGCATCTTTGTCTTTGTTTACTGGCTGGACAGCAGATGGGGATAAGTTTAGACAGGAAGAAATGGATGGATGAAGGGCCAGTACTTCTAAGGCAGTCGGGTCGTATTGAATGAGAAGGCTTCCCGTCTTGGGGTTGGTCTCCAGATGTGTAATCCCATGGACCTTATGAAGGAGGTTTTGAATTTCCTCGGCATAGGCGATATTGTTTTTCAGCCGGTGAAGCTTAAGGCGCACTCGATCAGGCAAAGCGTGGACAACCTGAATGTCTTTTTCGATTTTCATTGGTCTTCCCTATGCCTCTCGGGGCTTTCCTCAGGCTTTTGTGTGTGGATCCTTCGACTTTCCAGATTTTCTCGCTCTGCCTTTTGTTTCGGTTTCTTCGTGGTCACCGTCAGCGGAGGGCGGTTTCATCGTTTCTGAGCGTGCCTCCTCCACGAGATCATTCAATTGCTTTCCAAACCCCGATGCCTTCTCTGAAACCGTTTCATAGACGACGAGCCCGGCTTTCACGAGCTCTTTGACTAAAGGGCGGAACGCTCCAGAAATTCCCCCGGGACCGCTCCCAGCTTGGGACTTGTCCGTTGATTCAGGATCTTCTTTCTCGGGATGAGACATGTTCCGGCCCAATCTGCTTTAGTTTGAGGGTTTGGCTTTCGTGGGATGGGCAATTTCTGCTTTTGCCTCGGCGACAATGTCATTGAATTGTTCCCCGGTCTCGGCAACCATCTCTGAAACAGCGGTATAGGCCACAATACCCCCCTTGAGGACTTCTTTTGCCAAGGGACGAAGCATCCCTCCAATTCCCGAAATAAGTGAAGGGGCTGCCACTGCCGCTACAGCTCCAACCACGGCACCGCCAATTACAGCTTCCATTTGCAGGTTCTCCTTTCAAGCTCATACTTATTCACATTTATCCCACAAAATTTCCACAGGGTCTATATAAATTTTTCTGAACTTTTTTTCAAGGGTTTTTTCATTAGTCTGTGATCTTTTAAAAAATAATCCAACAAACAAATGGGGCTAAATGCCACAAAAATAGGGGACCTTCTGATTGAGCTGGCTGTGAAGTCCCACTTAATGGACTTTCCCGTCCAACACCTGCTTAATGCAGGATAAAGCCGTGTCGAGTTCCCTCCCGAACCCAGTAGGTCTTTCCAGGCCAGATATATTCCATGCCTTGGGGACCGTGGATTTGGATGCCTGTCAGGACGGCATAGTCATTATGCACGGGGTCAACGGTTAATTGGATCATTCTTTCCAGTTCCTCAAGAATCACCTCATATGCAATTTTGGTGAGGCTCAGCAGATCCGGAATGTCACCATAGGTGAGTTTGCGAAACAGGTGTTGTTTTAGCAGGCTTTGTTCGATGTCATCCGGATCAATGCCTAACGAGACGCACCGATTGGCCAGTTCCATCTGGAATCCGTGCAATGCCCCGCAGGCATGGGACGGTTGAAAGCGCCCCGGACGATCATGGCGTCCAATCTCGCCTTGTGCATCCACCCCGATGTGCGGCAGGGCAAAATAGACATAACGTTCACGCCCATCCTCATTCGGCGCATGGTGCTGCGCCGCTAAAAATCCGGTTTTTCCAAGAAAGAGCATGCCGCCCAGACTGGAAAAAATAAAGGCTTCTCCCCAGGTTTTTTTGACCTCCTCTACTAAGGGCAAGGTCAGTTCATCCCGGCACACGCTGACGAAGGCAATCGTGTTTTCAGCGCGGAAGCCCGCAGTCTGCAGAAGATTATACGAGCGTTGGACAAAATCACCTTGTGGTATCGCCTTGGGAAAGTGCGCAGAGAGAACTGTTTCAAAGTTTGCCATGGGTGTGCCTGGCTACATCGGAAGAAAGAAAAATCCAATGCCTAAAATCAGATAGACTCCCAGCAACATCACGCCCTCCATCCAGTGGGATTCGCCATCTTTCGTGAGGTTTCCGTTGACGAGAATCGCGATGACAATGGCCGCAATTTCAAATGGCACGAAAAGCAGATCCAGGGGTTTGGGACCGAGAAGGTAACTGACGAATACCAGCATCGGTGCCACAAACATGATCACCTGGGTACTCGCCCCGACGGCAATGCCCATGACCAGATCCATTTGATTATTCCTGGCAAACCGTATGGAATTCATCAGCTCTGCCGCATTTCCGAATACGGCGAGAAAAATCACACCGGCAAAAATAGGCGTAAGGCCGATGCCTGCGGCTGCGGGCTCAATTGCTCCGGTTAATATTTCGCTCATGAAGGCAATCGCAATGGTGACGGCCGCCAAGATCCCAATGGCCTTGTTTTTACTCCATGCCTCTTCTTGTTCCTCCTCTCCTCGAGGCGTGCCTGCTCCAACCTGTTCTTCGGCTTCCGCGCGAAATAAATGCTGGTGAGTTTTTAGGGTAAACACCAGGCTTAGGACATAGGCGATGAAGAGCACAATGGCGATTTCGGTACTGAGTTCCTCTTCCTGTTTTGACGTGAAATGAAATAGCGCAGGGACCATAAGCCCGACACCCGCGAGTGTTAACAGTCCCGAACTCATCCCGGCCGCCGTCGCATTAAATTTTTGCCGTTCATGGCGAAGGCCGCCGAGGAGTATCGCAAGCCCCATTCCGAGCAGCAGGTTTCCCACGATGGATCCGGTGATGGAGGCTTTGACCACATCGTAGAGCCCGGCTTTCAAGGCGAAAATCGAAATAATCAATTCCGGGGCATTTCCCATCGTGGCCGCGAGTAATCCGCCAAGTGTCGCGCCGATATAGACCGACAGGCTTTCCGTTGATCGCCCCATCAAACCCGCTAACGGCACAATGGCAAGGCCCGAGGCAATGAAGACCAGAATGGGGTTGGCTTCGTACCAGTCAAGTCCTACTGCAATAGGGATGAAGACCAGGAGTAGATTAAGACCCATGGGTGCCCTCTTGAAATGGTTAAGCGAAACCGGAATATCGGCAGTGTACTAAATACCTACCACACTATTCATTACCTGTCTGTATAAAAGTAGTTTTCGCGCACGCTTGAACTCTCGTTGAAGGAGGGATGAACTCAATGTCGCCCAAAGGGAAAGGTTTTACAATTTCGTTACGTCTCAAATCCCGAACCAGAAAATTATAGGCAGCTTTAGGTGAAGGGTGAATATGTTGAGTGTTGGGAATGGAAGGCCTTCAGCACTCCCGACGGTTCCGTCATCCCGGACAATTAGTTGTGGAAGTTTTTTCCTATCGAGTTTATTCCTGACTCCTGGTATTGGAGCAGACAGTATCTGTAGGCCGCGCCTAAGTCTCTAAATGACAAAATTTTCAATCCGGGAGTACCTCACAAATGACAGTGGCGGACATGAAATTTAGGACGTCAAAATGAAATCTTGAGGCTATGGCATATGGCTACAGACTGAATATTTGAGCTATGCTGACGCCAAGTATCCTTGGGTTGATTTGGTTTGACAGGAAAGGCACCCCCTTTTCAGCCGGCCCTGAAGTTTCCCCCCGCATGTATGGACGCGCTGTCGCGCTTCAACATGCAAGGCGAAAGTGGGAAGCAGGCACCCAGAAGGGATTTTTTTGCTTGGTGAGTTGTCAGGAGGGAGGAAACGCATGACCAGACGGGCAACCCAATACTCCTATCCCGTGAGAGTCCATTGCAGATGGACATGGTCCCCGGGGATATGGTCTCTGACGATCGTGATAATGCTCCCGTGGCTTTTGGGTCTGAGTTTAGCGTTGGCGGCAGCTGGGGAAGGCAGCTTGGAGGAGCAGAAACCCCCGATCCTCCGTCTGAGTCTGGATGATGCCCTTGCCATGTTTCTGCGTCAAAATCTGGATCTCCTTAAAACCAAATATGGCATTGATGCCGCAAAGGCCCAACAGATCACCGCCGGACTGTTCCCAAATCCCGAACTCTCCATCAATACCCTCAGCGCCTACACCCAGGATTGTAATTTGAGTAAGTGCGGAGGAATTATGCCGGTTATCAGTCAACTTTTTCTGGTGGCCGGTAAACGCGGGTTCCGTGTTGAAAGTGCGGAGTTCGGGACTCAATCGGCCGAAGCCAATTTTGAAGACACTCTTCGACAATTCAGTTTTGCCTTGAAGGATGCCTATTATCGGGTGCAGGTGGGGCGTCGCCTTTTAAAAGACGATGAACAGAGGTCGGGCCGGATCAATGATGCTATCGAGAAACTCATTGGTTCACCCACAAAGGTACAAGACCCGGAGGATTTAATCCGCCTCCAGATTCGAGCGGTGAAAACACAAGGGGATATCATCCGGGATATTCAACAGATTGATTCGGACCGATCCGATCTCCTGCTGCTCCTGACTCTTCCCCCGGAAACTGAATTAGTCCTAACGACGGATCTAACATTTCAGCCGATCGATCCAGATATTGTAGCTTTGAAGAAGCATGTGGAAAATGCCAGACCGGATCTTCGCGCCAAGCGTCTCTTGCTGGCCAAGCGCCGCTCAGAATCGAAGCTCGCCATAGCGAACCAGTATCCGGATGTGACGGTGGACCTCGGATACAATGTCCAGGGACCTCAAGGGCCCGACAACCAGCAACAATGGACCATTAATTTGGGGATGCCCATCCCCGTGTTCGACAGAAATCAGGGAGGCATCAAGGAAGCCGCTACCAAAGCACATATTGCAGAAGCCGACCTGCGCAAGACCCTCAACGAAGTGCATCACCAAATTAACACGGTCTATCGCCATTTAGGCCAAAGTCGTCTGCTAGTTGAAATCTACCGTGCGGGTGCTTTCGAGGCCGCCCAGGCGCTGTTTGATAGGGTAGAGGATGACTTTCATTCGGGAAAGACGACAATTCTGCATCTGCTCGATGCCTTTCGGACAAAAATAGATATTGACAAGGCCTACATCAACGCTCTCTACGAATATCAACGCGATATCCTCCTCCTCGAAAGTGCCGTCGGGCAGCCAATCAGCTAAAGATCGCCGCCTATGATTTGTTTCCATTATTACATTGTCTTTTCTGTAGGGTTACGCGACCACACCAGGCGTATGCCGGCGATTCGATCATTCGCGAAGGCATGTACCATCATGGGGTTTCTTAGCTTGTTAGGATTGGGAATCCTGGAAAGCGCCACGGCGGGAGAACAGGAAAACAGGCCTGCACGTGGGATGTCCGCGGTCCAGCGTCTGAGCCTGGATGATGCCATTGCCTTGTTTCTCCGTCAAAATCTGGACCTCCTGACCATGAAATATGGCATCGATACCGCGAAGGCCAAAAGAATTACCGCAGGGCTCTTCCCGAACCCCGAATTCTCCATCAATACCCTGAGTTCCTACACACAAAATTGTCAACTCTCTGACTGTGGAGCGATCAGCTCCGTCCTGAGTCAACTCTTTGTTGTGGCCGGCAAACGCGGGTTTCGTATTGAAAGTGCGGAATTCGGGACGCAATCAGCCGAGGCCGGGTTTGAAGACTCCCTCCGACAACTCAGTTTCGCCGTGAAGGATGCGTATTACCGCCTGCAGGTTGCGCGTCGCCATCTGGCTTTCGATAAAGAGACTCGCGATCGCCTCTCTGGTGTGGTGAAAACCATGATGGAGGAATCACACCGGATCGGCTACGGCAAAGATCTCATCCGTCTCAAAATCCAACTGGTGGATGCACAGTATGCGTTGATCCGTGATAGGCAGCAAATTGATTCCGACACCGCCGACCTTCTCCTGCTCTTGACCCTCCCCCCGGAAACTGAATTGGAACTCACGACGGACCTGACGTTTCAGCCGATCGCGCCTGATATACACGCATTGAAGTCACGGATTGATAATTCGCGACCGGATGTTCGGGCCAAACGTCTCGTGTATGCCAAGCGTCGCGCCGAATTGAAACTCGCGTTTGCTATTCAATACCCGGATGTGACGGTGGATCTCGGGTTCATGGTCCAGGGAGCCAAAGGGCCTGACAACCAACAGCAATGGACCTTTAATGTGGGCATGCCCCTTCCCGTGTTTGACAGAAATCAGGGCGGGATACGGGAAGCCGCCACCGTCGTACAGATAGCCGAGGCCGACTTGCGCCAGACTCTTAATGAAGCGCATGCTCAAGTCGATTTGGCCTATCGTCATCTGGTCCAAAGTCGTCGGTTAGTGGAAGCCTATCAAGCTAAGGCATTGGGTGCCGCGCAGGCCCTGTTCGATACCGTGAAGAAGTCCTACGAATCCGGGGACATCGCCATTCTATCCTTCCTTGATGCCCAGCAGACGAAAAACGATATTCAAGAGGCCTACCTGGATGCTCTCTACCATTATCAACGGGATATTCTTCTCCTCGAAAGTGCGGCCGGACAAACAAGTAGTTGAAAAAGATGGTGGGATCGATATTCAATTTCCCTTGACTTTTTAGTAGGCATTGCTGAAACTCTTCCATCTGTTTTCTTGTCGACCGCCCATGTCCTGAGCCTATAATCAGGAGTATTCCCTTACTCAAGCGATGACTCGCATACTTGCCATCACCAATCAAAAAGGCGGGAGTGGGAAAACGACAACCGCCGTGAATCTGGCCGCGACGCTGGGCGAACTCAAGCGTCGAGTGTTATTGGTTGACCTTGATCCGCAGGCCTCAGCCTCCAATTGGTTTGGGATTACCGAAGAGGGGAAAGGCCTCTTCGAGGCCTTTACGGAATCTCGAAATCTCAAGGATCTCATCCATCAGACCTGTGTGCCCTTGGTTGAAATGATCCCTTCTTCCGCCTGGCTGGTGGGGGTGGATAAGGCGTTGGCCGGGGAAGTCGGGGCAGAGATGATTCTCAAACGGCATCTCGCTGAGTTGTCTGATCAATGGGATTATATTCTTCTTGATTGTTCGCCCACGCTTGGCATTGTCACCATCAACGCGTTAGTCGCCGCCAAAGAAATCCTCATTCCTGTCGAGGCCCATGTGATGGCCTTGCGCGGATTGGCGCATTTGCTTCAAACGGTGGAGACGATCCGTTCCAGATTGAACGCGGATTTGGCGATTTCAGGGATTCTGGCCTGTCGGGTCGATGCTCGCACGCGGCATGGCTTAGAAGTGGTTGCCCAACTCCGGGAGCGTTTTGGCAAGCAGGTGTTTCAGGTCGTGGTGAGGGAAAGTATTCGGTTGGCGGAATGTCCATCATTCGGAAAACCCGTGACCCTTTATGATCCACAGGGGAATGGCGCCAAAGACTATCGGAATTTGGCCAAAGAAGTGAAAAGACAGGAAAGCCGAGCAGGAGTATAAGGGGCAAGCATTTTCGCTGTTTTGCAAAGGAGATCTGGTTAATGAGCAAACGAAGCACCATCGGGAACAATCCACTGGATGAGATCATTCCCAACCCATTGGGGACTGCGATCCCTGACCAACATGAAGGTTTAGCACCGTCAGCGCTTCACGACGTTGGGAAGCCGGAAAATGATGCAAAGCCTGCCGGGAAGCAAACGGTGCGAGGTCGTGTTCCTGAAAACAAAACGCAGGGGACACGGCTTCATGCGGTTTCACAGAATGCCGGGCCTCAACGGAAATCTAAAAGCCCCCAGGAGGGTCCTGTATCGGTCGCTCAATTACACGTAGAGGTGCTTCCGGCGACCGGTGAATTCACGGAACGGCTTGTCGAACTCGAAGAGGAGAATCTTTGCCTGAAGTGGGCATTGGGATTGATTCTCGCGCCTCTTGTCCTGTTAGCCTTACTGGGCTAGGTCCGATATGCTCGAATGGCACTCTCCGTCCGACTCAAAAGGGAGGGATGTGTACATGGTCTTCCTAAGAAAAAACTTACCAAACCTTTGTGAAATGGCATTGGCATCCAGGCTGCAGCTCATAGGCCGGTTGCTTAAACAACATCCGCCCTTTGTATCGATTCTGCTCTGAACGGTATCCACTTCCCATTGATTTCGGGCTTCAAGGATGGTGAAAAAACCGATTAGCATTGGAAGGTGCTCCCAGTGCAGGTACATTGTTTCCGGCTACAAGAGCAGGGCTTGCTGCAACTGACCGAGGAAAGACCTTCGTCATCATGGCTCGGGGATGGGATCGTCCGTTTATTGGATATTGATAATCCCGACCTTACCAAAGAGCTGCCTGAGCTTCTTGCACCCTTGCAACTGGATGACGCCTTGATGGACAAAGTCAAATCCCAAGGCGGGGGCGTGGGTGTGGAAACCTTCTCCCACGCCTTGTTTCTTCGATTCCCACGCCCGGCCTTACATGATTTTAAGGATCCCTATATAACGGCCATCTGTGTGCGAGAAACTCTCATTGTCCTTCACAATGAACTCTATTTGCCCCCGGACCAAATTCTCGCGAGGATCGATCGGTTCGGCGGGATCGGAACTTCCACCATCACGGATCTGCTTCTCCATATCCTGTTGTTGGGCATTAATCGTGATATCGAACTGTATCAGCAAACTCGACAGATGATTGCGGAATTGTCAAATGACTTTGACCAGTGTCTCAATACCGATGTTCTCAATGATATTCAGAATCTGACCAATCACGTGAGCCGTCTCCAATCAACGACCGAGGATCGTCTTATTCTTATGGGAAGCTTACTCACGTTGAAATCTTCTTTATTGGATTTGCATGAAGTACGGTTGTATTTTAAGGAAGCCATGAACGAATTAAACCAAATGCAGCGTTGGCTGGAACGTTTAGAGGGTCGGCTGAACGGGTTATCCCAACATTACAATTTGTCACTCCAGAATAGCACGAACAACCGCCTTCGAATCCTGACGGTGATTTCAGCCATCTTTATGCCGCTGACCCTGATTGCCGGCATTTACGGCATGAACTTTCCTAATATGCCCGAACTTCAGATACCCTACGGGTATTTTATCCTTCTTGGTCTCATGGCCGTGATTGGTGGGGGATTGGGAATATTTTTCTATGTGCGGGGCTGGTTTGATTAGAGGCCCTCTTCGATTAGGGGGCTGTTGAAAAAAGCCGCCAGCGGCGTTCTCGCCATTTTCCCGTGCTCACGTACTGAAAGTACGCTCTGCCACCAGAAATATCCTCTTGGGAAAGTCGTTTGGAAGCCTTCCCATTTTCAATCGGTAAACCTATTTGTCAGGGAATGAGTCCTCACCCGGTTCTTTTTCCGTTTCATCTTTGGGTTGCGGGCTGTCTTCAAGTATCGATGCGAACTCATTCCAGGAAATGGCGCCGTCCTGATCCTTGTCGAGTGCTTTTAAGACGCCTTCCACCCATAGGGTTCGGGTCAGGAAATTTCCTATCTTGGCATCGGCGAGGAGTTGCTCCAACGCGGATGAACCGATCTTGGAATCCTGGCCATCGATCGAATCGTAATGGTCGAAACCTTTACGAAAATCACCCTCAAAATTCTCTTTGACCAGCCGACGAATTTTTTTTATCAACTCCTCCTCTTCGGCCCCCACGGCATCTCCTTTCTATCGATTGCAGGGTTTGGCTTCTGCATCAGTCTGGTGTGGTGTTTTTTGAAACTCGAAGATAAAATCATCCGGAGTTTTTAGTCGGAGTTCATCCCCCCGGAAGGTATAGTCAAGGCGAATGTGTTCACGGGCTGGCGATGCGGTCAAAAGGAGAGCATGGCCTTGAATGAGGTAGGTTCCCGAATGGCAAACGCCATCAGGTTCCAGCCATGTGAATGTTCCATGCCGGTCCAGGATCAATCTGACATTCCTGCCTGGGTTGGAGGCCGGCACCCCGGAAAAAAAGGGGGAGGGATGGGTAATCTCAGTGCTTCCCCACGACCCTGTCAAGAGGTGGTCTTGCGTTACACATGCACCAATCCCGACTGCGCAACATACGGCGAACGCCAACCAGAGTCGGCTCAAGCATACCTGCCCTTGTCGATAGGGATTCATCATTCATTCTCGAAGTGGATCGTTGTTGCCTCTGAGGCCAATTATCTCTGAGAGAAAAAACGTGTCCAGAGCGGGGCGAGGAACCAGAAGGCAATCGCGCCATTGACGTTGTTGAAGGAGATGAGAATAGAACCCATCGCAAAAAGTGGGGCGGGGTACATGGCCCACAAGTTCGGGTTTGTCCATAGTTTTGGAGCACCATCCAGATGCCAATCACGTTTGGCAGCCACATATTGGTGGAGGAGCAGCAGGGAAAAACTGGCCAGACCAAGAATTGCGGAGAAAATGATGACGGCAATGGCATCTTCTTCATAATGTCCGAGCAGCGAGGCCGCGTAAGGGATGAGAGATACAAACATCAGATGAACAAAGTTCAACCAGAATGTCTTTTCATCGCATTTCTGGAGATGCTTGAGAATCCAAAAATTTCTCATCCACAAAAACGCCGCCATATAAAAACTGAGTATCCAGGCAGCAAAATTCGGGATCTGTTCCTGCAGGTCGGAAAGTAGCTGCCCTGTAGTCAGGCCCGGAGTTTCAGGCACCTTCAGGTCCAGCACCAGCAGGGTGATCACGATTGCATACACACCGTCAGTGAGAGCATTGAGTCGTTCCAGTGAGGTGAGATGGCCTAAAAAGATGCCTCGACTCCAATTTCTCATTTGCCGGTGGTGTCCTTGAAAATGCGTAGACCCTCACACCTCTTTTGTCTCGTATATCCAGGAGTGTGAGTGACGTATTGTGCGACGATGAAGTGTTGCCCGGCATGGAAAACCAGTGCAATGTTGAAAATATTACCCTATAAAAGACCGGGAGTGCTACTCCGGGGCGTTTGCGATTTAACGGTTATTCCTGAAACACCTCGGAATTGACATGGAGGAACAGCATGAAAATCAAATACGTTAGAGGAGCGTGAAGCGTCCAATGCAGGAAGAGGCGATTTCATATGCGACGATTCAGAGTTGGGTGGGCCTTTGGACCGAACGCGCGGACAAACCTTCGGACTTGTTGTGCAGAGACCTCAATGTCCTCATTCAGTAAAATCCAGGGCGCTTCCTTGGAACAGGGTGTCTCGTCAATGATCCCTCATGAAAAGAGAGATGGTTCGTGTCATTCGGCAGAGAGGGTTTCATTGTGAAGGCCGGATCCTCTGTCTCCCGCTTCCATCGGAATTCGATCCCCCGGTTTTTGTTCGATCCATGTCCCGGCCTGATCCAGGATGGGATTGCATTCCTCATTTTGAATCACTATACCAATGCCCGCCGGGTGGCCGACCGGTTAAATGCCATTCTAGAGGACAGCATTTTTCATCAATGTGATGTTCACTTGGATCATCCCTCCAACAAATCGCCAATAAGAAATTCATCTACCTGTGGATTCGGGAAGAGACATATCGCCGCTCGGGGTGTGAAACGGATAGACGGCCTTCCAATCCTGTTTCATATCTACCACCGTCCACCCTTTGCCTTTCGCTTCGTCCAGTGCCTTATCCAGACGGCCGATGGATGATTTGCGGTCATAGGCCCATTCCCGCTCAGCGTCTGTGTGGTGGATGAGAGCCATGAAGCGTGCTCCGCTTCCGCTTGCCGTCCACTGGAGCATTTGAAGATCGCCGTCTGAGTTGCCGAAGGCAAGGATGGGCCTCCGGCCGATGTGTGTTTGAATGCCGACAGGCTTGCCGTCCTTGTCGTCAATGAAATTGATTTCAGGAAGTTTGACGAGTACCGGATCCCCATCGCGCTCCGCATATTTCAACTTGCCGCTGCTGCCGACGACCTGTTCGGGTGGGATGCCATACACGCGCTCCGTCCACGGCCGCATGAACTCGATGCCGCCGCCGGAAACAATGAACGTCTTGAAACCATGTGTCCGAAGATAGGCCAGCAACTCCAACATGGGCTGATACACCATTTCAGTGAGCAGACGTTCGATCCTGGGATGCTTCGCGGTTGCAATCCAATCTTTCACGGTTGTCTCGAACTCAGCCGTCGTCATTCCCGCGTGAGTGGCCATGACGATTTTGAGGATTGCGTGTTCACCGCCCGCTAGGGCGGCCTTTACATCCCCTTTGAGCAGAGAGGCGAACGGCTCCGTAGTTTTCCACTCGTGATGTTGTGGCGCGAGTGCTTTGACGCGGTCAAGCGCAAAGAACAATTGAAAGTACATGGGCTGTTCTGCCCAAAGCGTGCCATCGTTGTCAAATACCGCGATACGGTCAGCCGGTGAAACAAAATCAGGACCGTGTTTCTTGGTGACTCTCTCCACAAATTCCACAATAGACTTCTTGGTCATGCCGTCATTCCAGGACGGGAGTGAGTCGATGGCGTGGGCGACGGTTGTGATCATCACCAGCGCACAAACGAGCACAGTGGAAAGGAGATTTCGCCTGCCAGCTGAAGCTTTGACGAAGGGAAATGTGCGTGTGGTTTTCATGGTGGGTTTCTATTGAAGGGTATTTGGCTGTCTGGGGCTGAACACGTCACTACGGCGGATGGGGTTCGACCAATCAATTCTGGGCCTTTCATTCAGCATGCATTGCCTGCCGCCGCATTTCTGCAGATTCTTCATTCCCTCCATGTCGACTACTGCATACCAAAATTCCATACTGCGGCTGACCGCAGAAGACGGTCAGCCGCAGGGGGTAATCGTCGAGTCTGCAAAACTTTATTGGGACGAGGTTTCCTTCAGCTTCTCCATTACTTCATCCATATTGAAGCTGGCGGCCTTCTGCCGCTGTGGATAGTCCTTGAACGTTGTCAGGAATTTCCCAACATATCCCTGGGCGGGTACCAACAGGAAGACGTGATCCAGCAGCCAGTCGTAATAGGTATTGGATGTAATATCTGCTCGCTCGTAAGGATCCGTGCGGAGATTGAAAATTTTTGGAACCCGCAAGTTGACGAACGGCTCCGCCCATATACGTAACGTGCCCTGGGTCCTCTGCTCCAGGAACACGATTTTCCAGTTGTCGTAGCGCAAACCGGTCAGTTGCTGGTCGTCGTTGACATACAAGAACGATTCCCGCGGACTCGTCACGGCCTGCCCTGTCAGATACGGCAGGAGGTTGTAGCCGTCAAGGTGGACCTTGTAGGTCATATCGCCGACTTTGTACCCCTTTTGCAGTTTATCCGCCACCTGCGCGTCACCTGCCACGGCCAGAAGTGTCGGCATCCAGTCATGGTGGGCGACCATCTGGTTCGAAACCTGACCCGGGTTGATTTTGCCCGGCCAGCGAACCATTGCCGGCACCCGGTAGGCGCCTTCCCAGTTCGAGTTTTTCTCATTTCGGAATGGCGTCATCGCTGCATCCGGCCAGGTGTTCATGTGCGGACCATTGTCGGTGCTGTACATCACAAAGGTGTTGTCGGCAATGCCCAAATCGTCCAGCACCTTGAGGACCTGACCGACGTTCTTATCGTGGTCAATCATGGCGTCGTGGTAAGGACTCTGCCAGCGCCCGGATTGGCCGACACTCTCCGCCTTGGTATGCGTGCGGAAATGCATGTGGGTAAAGTTTACCCAGACGAAGGCCGGTTTTCCGGCCTTGTTCTGGCGCTGAATAAAGTCAACGGCTCGCTGAGCGATGTCATCGTCGATGGTTTCCATCCGCTTTTTGGTTAGAGGGCCGGTGTCCGTACAGATCTGCTTGCCGACTTTGCCGAACCGCGGATCTACAGTCTGGTCATCCGTGGCGGAGGCCTTGCAGTCCATCACCCCGCGCGGTCCGAACTTGGCACGGAACGCAGGATTTTTCGGGTAGTCGGGAAGCTCAGGCTCTTCCTCGGCGTTGAGGTGATAAAGGTTGCCATAGAACTCATCAAAACCGTGCACGGTAGGCAGGAATTCGTTGCGGTCTCCCAGATGGTTCTTGCCGAACTGGCCGGTGGCATAGCCTTGTGCTTTTAATAACTCGGCAATCGTCGGGTCTTCCTTTTGCAAGCCTAACGTAGCGCCCGGTAAGCCGACCTTGGTCATGCCGGTACGCAAGCCGGATTGACCGGTGATGAACGACGCACGACCGGCGGTGCAGCTTTGCTCGGCGTAATAGTCGGTGAACATCATGCCTTCCCTGGCTACCCGATCGATGTTGGGGGTCTGGTAGCCCATTACGCCGTGGGAGTATGCGCTGATATTGCTTTGTCCGATGTCATCGCCCCAAATGATGACGATATTAGGTTTTGTTTCAGTGGCTTGTGCTGTCGTCAGTCCGCTCAATATCAGCAGGACGGCCAGCCTAAAGGGGGTCAGTAGTGCTTTCATTTCGGCGATGCTCCTTTCTGTGAAAAGTTCAGGATGCTTACTGAGTGGGCTGTCTGATTTCAATGGATGGTGTCATTTTTTGTGGTATTCTTTGACTCCTGCTAGAACCCGCCTCCTGTCACAAGAAAGTTTTGAGCATGCTGGCGACGTATGTGCTAAAATCAGGTTCGAATTCAGAAGTGGTGCGGGCAAATTATACCTCCCCGAGGAGGGTCGATTCCATCAAAAAAAATCCCTCTACTTATTTTAATGGCGAAACATCAGAATGAGGGCCAGAAAAAAACACAGGAAATTGATCCGGAAGACCTACTCCTCTCCTAATCTCAGAGATTCCGTTTGTCAGTGCCAATATTTGTTGGAGTGCACTGGTTTGATCTCAGAAAAAGCCATTTCTTTTTTTAAGATTTTCATTTAACCCATTCCGGCAAAGAAATAGGGTCAATCTGCAATGGCCATTTTATGCCTGGCGATGGCCTGACCTCTCTCCTCCGCGGCTTTGTCGGTCTGTTTCATTTCCTTCAGATCGATGGTCACTTTGTGAATCGATCCGGAAAACCGATAAGGGGCCGGAATGCCGTAGTCCTCAACAACGGGCGTTTCTCCGTCCTCACCCACATCCGCTCCTTCGTCAGCCGAAAAGATCATGCCCTGCGTGTGTTCAATCCGTCCTTGGGCAACCTTCTTGTCATTGACGAAAATTGTCCCCGTTCCTCCCTTGCCCAAACCGCCGCCGACATACGCGAACTCAAAGCGGATCGAAGCTTTCCCGGCAGGCAGCGCATCATCCGCGGCAATGGTAAAGCGCATCAAGCCAAGGAAATTGTAGGTATAGGTCGGTTTGCCCTCCTTCAAATACAGGCTCCAACCGCCGAACCGACCTGCCTGAGCAAGAACCACCCCATTGACGCTTCCCTCGGGAATCTCCACGTCGGCCGTGATGGTATGCGATCGGTTTTTGATGTTGATGAAGACATTTTCCGACATGCCCGTCATCCCTTCGTACACGGCGAGTGACGTCCGTCCGGCCATGAGATCCGGTCTGCCGGCAAGGGCTGGGTTAACGCGCTCGATCGTTCGATCATCAATCGGAAGCACGTGATACTTCACCGCTTCCTTTAAGAACAGGTTCTGCAACTCTTTGAGTTTGGCGGGGTGCTTGTCGGCCAGGTCATTGATCAAACTGAAGTCGGTCCGCGTGTCGTAGAGTTCCCATTGATCCTCTTGAAGAGGCCTGCGGGGCTTCAATTCCCATGGCGCCCGATGCAGCGTACTCGCCAACCACCCGTCATGATAGATGGCACGATTGCCGAATATTTCGAAGTACTGGGTCTGATGGCGGTCTTGCGCCTTGGCGTCATGAAAGCTGTAGAGCAGGCTCACGCCTTCGATGGGAGTCTGTGGAATGCCGTTCACCGCTTTCGGCTCCGGTAGGCGGGCAGCTTCCAGGATGGTTGGAGCGATATCAATCACATGATGCCATTGCGTGCGCAATTCGCCCTTTGCCTTCACCGACTTTGGCCAATGGACAATCATCCCGTTCCGCGTTCCGCCGTAGCTCGAGGCAACCTGCTTGGTCCAGGTGAACGGGGTATCTCCCGCCACGGCCCATCCGGCGGCATAATGGTTATAGGTCGTCGGGCCCCCGAGCGTATCATAATGTTTCAGGATGTCCTCGACCTTCTCCTGTAGCCCGTTAAAGTAGGTCATCTCATTGAACATGCCGTTCATTCCGCCTTCCGCACTCGCCCCGTTGTCGCCGAGGATGTAGAAGACGAGGGTATTGTCGAGCTGTCCCATGTCATTAATGGCGTCAATGAGCCGTCCGACTTCGGTATCCGTGTATTCGGCAAAGCCGGCAAAGACCTCCATCTGGCGGGTAAAGAGCTTCTTTTCATCTGCAGTCAGATTGTCCCAATCCTTAATGGCTTTCGGCTTCGGCGCAAGCGTCGTCCCCTCAGGCACCACGCCCAGCTTGATCTGACGAGCCAGCGTCTCTTCCCGAACCTTATCCCATCCCTGGTCAAACCGGCCCTTGTTTTTTGCGATCCATTCCTGAGGCACATGATGCGGGGCGTGCGTGGCTCCAGGTGCAAAGTACATAAAAAACGGTTTGTCAGGGGTGAGTGACTTTTGAAATCGCATCCACTTGATGGCCTGGTCGGTCATGTCGGTCATGAAATGGTAGTCGGGATCTTTCGATACTTCCACTTTAGTCATCCCATCGTAGACAGCCGGTGACCACTGGTTTGTCTCCCCGCCCATGAATCCGTAGAACTTATCGAACCCGCTCCGGGTCGGCCAGCGGTCTGTCGGTCCGGATGGACTGACTTCCCAGGCAGCGGTCTCGTGATTCTTCCCGAATTGTGCGGTGGAGTACCCGTTGTATCGGAGCATCATGGCCAAGGGAGCCACGCTCTCAGGACGTTGGCCGGTATTTCCCGGAAAGGCCGTCGCGGTTTCCATGATCGATCCCGTGTTGGTCATGTGGTGATTCCGGCCCGTCAGAAGCGCGGCCCGGGTCGGAGAGCAGAGTGCCGTGGTATGAAAATGGTTATACCGGAGACCATTATTAGCCAAACGGTCCGCGGTCGGCATGGGAATGGGCCCTCCGAAAGCGCTGGACTGGCCAAATCCCAAATCGTCGATCAGCACGATGAGCACGTTGGGAGCGTCTTCGGGCGCTTTCACTTGAAAGCGCGGAGGCGGGGTGGCATGGCGGACATCCAGCTCAGTGACGGGAGGGTATTCCGGCTCGTGAATCGGAAGTACCGTCCGGTCCGGGGCATCTGCCGCCCAGACAGGGACACTTACTGCTGACATAGCCAAAAGCATCCCCATCCGTATGGCGGTATTGATGAAAAGCATTGGGTCTCGTTGCATATGTTTTTCTTCTCCTAATTTAAGAAGGATACATCGTTACATTGTTTGTTCACGTCCGACTCAGCCGGCATTCACGAGGGCCTATTTTGTTTCAATCGTTACCTGCTCGATGCGACCATTGAAGGCAAACGGGGTTTGATAGTCCTTCGACACGGCAGACACGGTATCGCGTCCAATGTCGAACGGCTCCACGCTGTAGCGGAACGGCACTGTTTTTCCGATCTGACCGCTCCCGGTTTCCTTGCCGTTGACAAACAGCTTCACGTTAGCGGGCTTGCCGGGGCCTGGCTCCACCGGCATGATCTCAACCCGCACACGGGACTTGCCATTGGGCAATGACTCGGACGACCGGATGCGCGCATGGTCCACCTCGAAAAAGTTGTAGTAGAACGTCGGCTTGCCGTCCTTCACATAGAAGGACCAGCCTGATGTGACCCCGCCGATAGCAGCGAGTACGCCGTCGCCGCCACCTTCGTCGACTTCCACCTCGGCGGTGATGCTAAAGGGAACGGCGTGAGTGTTGAGCACCGCTGATTCGCTGATGCCGGTCACACCCGGACCATAGCTGAATTTTTTCAGACCGGCTAACGGATTGGGCCGGAGCGACGCGTCGAAGCGTTCGGCCAGGCGGTCATCGAGTGGTAATACGTTGTATTTTTTCGCCTCGACAAGGAACGCCGCCTGCAACTCTTTCACTTTGTCCGGATACCTGTCCGCTAAATTGTCAGCCTGAGAGAAATCTTCCTCCAGGTTGTAGAGTTCCCAGGGGTCGCTGTCGAAGGAACCGAGGACCACACCTCCGGTCTGCCACGGCAGTCGTCCGTGCCGCGTGGTAGCTATCCAGCCGTCTTTGTAAATGCCGCGGTTTCCGAACATCTCAAAATATTGCACAGTGCGGCGGGACTTGGCATGGCCATCGTCGAATGAGTAGCGCATGCTGACACCTTGAATCGGCTCCTGCTTCACGCCGTTCACGACATGCGGTTGGGTGATGTGCGCGGCATCGAGCACGGTCGGAGCCACGTCAATGATGTGGTGGAACTGGGAGCGCAACTCACCCTTCGCGGTAATGCCATTTGGCCAGTGCACAACCAGGCCGTTGCGCGTACCGCCGAAGTGTGAGGCGACCTGCTTGGTCCACTGGAACGGCGTGTCGGCGGCCCAGGCCCAGGCAGCCGGGACATGCGGCTCGGTTTCCGGTCCGCCGATTTCGTCGAACTTCGCTTCAAGACCTGCCAGACCCAATTGGATGCCGTTCAGGCTTGCCACCTCATTGACCGTGCCTTCAAGGCCTCCTTCGCCGGAGGCGCCGTTGTCGCCCACGATATAGAAAATCAGTGTGTTGTCCAGCTCGCCGGATTTTTCGACGGCCGCGAGCAGACGGCCGACTTCCATGTCAGTATGTTCGAGGAAACCGGAGTAGTTTTCCATCAGGCGACGATAGACGCGTTTGGCATTTTCCGGCTGGTCATCCCAGGCCGGCAGTTCCTTTGGTCTGGGTGTCAATTTGGTGTTTGGCGGAATGACACCAAGTTTTTTCTGACGGGCGAACGTCTCCTCGCGGTACTGATCCCAACCGGCATCGAATTTGCCTTTGTATTTGTCCCGGTAGGCCTTGGGCGTGTGATGCGGGCCATGGATGGCTCCGGTGGAGAAGTACATAAACCAGGGTTTTTCCGGATTCGTGGCGTTCACCTGATTCATCCACCCGATGGCGTCGTCTACCAGGTCTTCGGTGAGGTGGTAGCCCTCTTCCGGTGTCTTCGGTTGGGGGACCGGTGTGGTATTGCGATAGAGCACCGGATAATACTGGTGGGTCTCTCCGTTCATGAACCCATAGAAATATTCAAAACCCCAGGTCTTTCCGGTAGGCCATCGGTCGAAAGGACCTGACGGCGTGATTTCGTTGTCCGGCGTATTGTGCCATTTGCCGAAGGCGGCCGTGGTATATCCGTTCTGCCGGAGAATTTCCGGAAATCCGGCCGTGGTGTTAGGCACTATACCGGTATAGCCTGGAAACCCCGTTCCCAACTCGATGATCACCCCCGTTCCTACGCTATGATGGTTGCGTCCGGTAAGCAGGGCGGCGCGCGTGGGCGAACAGAGGGCGGTCGTGTGGAATCGATTGTAGCGCAGCCCGTTTTTCGCGAGCCGGTCGAGGGTGGGGGTGGCCACCGCACCGCCGAAGGTCCCGGCATGCCCGAAGCCGACATCATCCAACAGGACGATCAGCACATTCGGGGCACCGGCCGGTGCCTGAAGAGGTTTAGGAAAGTCCGGTTTCGAATCCTTATACGTCTTGCCGATGGTACCATGAAAGGCCGGTTCGGGCTTCGGAAGGACGTCCTGCGCAAACACATCGCCCCCACCTGATCCTATCGTCAGCGTTAGCGCCATCAATGGCAGAGATCCCATCCACTTCACTGGTACCATTTTCATTTACTCCTTCTCCTTTGCTTGTGGAGCTTCCCTCATGGGCGATTGTTCTTTTTTGGATTGCAATGAGCGGACCGTGCGAAATCCCAGGTGATTGGTTCCCGTGTTGATTTCACCTTTGCCGCGTGTGCCGACCATGTAACGGGAGCAGTATTGATCGGTGCACAAAAACGACCCGCCACGGTGCACGCGTTTTTGTTCGCCTGGCTCGCTGGGATCGAACGGGGAGTCCGGCCCTTGGGGATTGTGTGCGACTCCGCCTGCTATGGCGAGTCGTGCGTAATAATCGGGCCGATACCAGTCACTCGTCCATTCCCATACGTTCCCGGCTACGTCATACAGTCCATACCCGTTGGGGGGAAATTTTGCCACAGGCCCGATGCCCGGATACTGGTCCTTCCCCGTGTCCTGTTGCGGGAAATGACCCTGAAAGCTATTGGCCATCCATTGGCCGTCTTTTCGAAACTCATTTCCCCAGGGATAGACTTTTCCGCTTAATCCTCCCCGCGCGGCAAATTCCCATTCCGCTTCAGTCGGGAGTCGGTTGCCGGCCCACTTCGCATAGACGACCGCGTCCTCATACGCCATGTGCACAACAGGAAATTGGTCGCGCCCTTTGAGGTCACTCCCTGGACCAAGCGGATGGCGCCAGTTTGCGCCTCGTATGTAACTCCACCATTGGAAATGGTTATCGAGCGGCACGGAATGGTCCGGTGGAGTAAACACGACGGATCCGGCAACCAGGTTCTCCGGTGGGGCACCTGGGAAATCCTCCGCACGTGGTGTGCGTTCCGCGACCGTGACATAGCCGGTGGCGTCGACGAACCGTTGGAACTGTGCATTGGTGACCTCTGTTTTATCCATCCAGAATCCATCGACATAGACCCGATGAATCGGCCGGGAATCGAGCGTCGCGTGCATGCCGACATCGTTCATCTCCCCATCGGATAAATCCGCTGCCCCCATGGAAAATTCACCACCGGGAATCCAAACCATTCCCTCCGGAGCAGGATCGGAGGGCGGTGACGAGTGTTCAGTATCTGATGAAGCCTCCGCGGATGGGGACGGCTGGTCCATAGGCATGGTTGGTTGCCGATTCGTCACTGACAGAGCCCGGCCGGGCTTCGCAGCCGAAATACCCATATCGCAGGTCATGCCGACCTGTGGATCCGGCACAGATGACTGGTCTGATTGTGCCCCGCTATACCACCAGACTCCGATGACCAAGAGCACGACGAAGACCCCTGCGCCAATTGGCTTAACCGCATGAGAGAGGGAACGTTTCCCTTGGTCTTTCAAACCGCGTCCGGGTTTCATGATGACTTCACACTAGTTGAGAAAAAGAATTGAACTCTTGTTGCGGTGAATAGGGACTCACACGAATCTACCAGGACTTCCAGAACTTTTCTACCTGTTTCACGCCGATGGCACGATCGTCGTTTGGGAGAATTGGTATAGTTTTTTGCTGCCGTGGGCCAGGATGGAAAAGCTGCATGGCTTGGCGCAACAAGTTATACAGAGCGTCGTTCGGGTTTCGCGAAAATTTTTTTCGTGCCCCTATGCCGATGACCCTCGGTGACGTTGGTTGACGCGCGTCCGTTAGCCGACGCGAGGACTCGCACCGAGACGACATTTCGAGGAAATATCTGCATGATAGAACTCTTATGACGAGAAGGTTTTTCGTGATGAACCGATGCGCAACGTTTTTTCGACGCAAGGGGATCGGAAAGATCAGTCAGTCCACCATATTGGTCAGGACAGCTTGTTGGGGCATCAGGTGATAGGCGATTCTCACTGCCTGAGGGTGACTCCCCCAACAACCGGAAACATCTGCCTATGAGCCTCCGTTTGGCTCATGGCGCTCCCTTCGTCTCCGTGGTGTCCGCCGTCATGTCATCGATCGCAGGTGCGTGAGGCAGGACCACCTCGTAGCGGGCTTTCATTGCCTCAAACGTCCGGCGGCTGGATTCGATGCGTTGCTCTTCGCTCCATTGAGCTTTAATGTCCGGCTCGATTTCTTCGAAGGCGGGCGTGCGACCCGGTGTGTGCGCCTCTACCCAGACGACGTGCCAGCCCAATCCGGACTCAATCGGGCCTTCCCAGGATCGCGGCGTGAGTTGGAGCAATGTTTCGGCAAACGTGGTGCCGAAGACCGCGGCCACCTGATCCGGCGTCCGGTCATTGTAGAAGTCCTGGAACATGAAAGGATCGCCCAGCGTTGACAAAACGGGCGAATTCAATGGCTTCCCGTTAAGCTGTTCACGCGCTGATGCAGCCTCTTTTTTTACCCCTGGGCCACGCCGGTCAGGGGAAAAATAGAGATGATGGAACGACACCCGTGGGGGCGGCGCGAAGCGATCGGGATTCTTCTCGAACCAGGCCCGGAGTTCTTCAGTCGTCGGGTCGTGAAGGGCAGCGAGATCTTGGACGAGAAACTCCATCTTCTGTGCCAGTCGGCGTTTGACGATGATGTCTTCCTTATCCAGACCCAGGGCAAGCGCCTCCCGGTAGAAGATCTCCTCGTGGACCTTGTTTTCGATGAGACGACGCATATCCTCGTGAGTGGGCGAAGGGCGTCCTTGCGCAAGCCACGTTGCCCTGAGTTGGCGCAGATCGTCCATGGTCAACACAATGCGATTGGATGAATTACGCCCGGTCGTTTCCGGTTGCAGCGCCTGGTATCCGATAAATAACACAACGCCGATCAGCAGGAAGTGCAGCAGCGGTTCGCGTCCCCAACGCCTGAGACGCGATGGTGTTCCCCCGACGGAAGCGGGATCATCCTGATCCGGACCAACGCGTTCTTCCAACCGCACTTCTTCACGCTGGCTCAGACCGGTCATTCGTCGGCCGCTTCGATCTCATAATTGGCGTACCCGAACTCATTGCTGCGTGCCGCTACGTGCTTGTTGCCTATCTTGTAGACGATCACTTCGAAGGGGGTCCCCGCGACATCCACCAAGTAGCGCCCGTCGCGGATTTCATATTGCATTTGGCGGCCATGCGCCAACTCGCCCATGACGTCCAGGCTTGGCAGATTCCCGTTAACCGCCGTGATGAGGCGCCGACCGTCGGCTCCATGGAGGATTTCGAACCGTTGTCCGGTGACCGAATTACGGACCCGGATGGTTTTGCCCACGATCAACTGTTTCAATTCCTCGTCACCGAGAGCGATCGCGCCCTTCTGTGTGAGTTCGGCGACGGTGACGCCCGGTTTGGCCGCTTTGCGTGACTCTTCGTTTGGTGTGTACCAGATCGGCGATGTCCAGGCGCGCTCCTGAATCGTCGCCGGCACACCGTCCGGCGGTACTCTGCCCAACTGCACAGCCTGGATGGTGCTCCAGCGCGGGGTCGGAATCTCCAGAACACGGGCGTAGTAAAATGCGTCGAGACTCGGATCAAAATCCGGGTCCGTCCAGACAGTCTTCAGCTCCACTGCGCCAATGGTGTTCGTATACGTTGCCGTCACGAGGTTTACCGTGTGGCCGATCGAGGGCAGTTTACCCGTGGCCGGGTCCGGTTTCCGCGTGCCGCCCCAGGCAACATCATATATTTTCTCAAAGGTCTGACCATTTTTGGACCAGCCTTTGACGATCTGGATGCGATCAAGGTTGCCGCTGTCGGGGTCTTTCACCGCCCAGACGACGAACGACGGGGCCTTGGCCGTTGCAGCCGGCAGATCGCCACCCATCGATACGCCTTTGGTATAAGCCGTCTTCACCCAATCCTTCTGTTTGAGGACATCGGGTCCGAATTCCCATCCGCCGAATAGCCTTACCCTGAGGCGGACGCCGCTGGTGGAGTAGGTCTCCTTGCGTTGCATGGCGGCGAAAATGGCCTCGCGCGTATTTTCTTCCGCCCACACCACGCTCAAGCCTGCAGGGCTGGCCCACAGGTTCTTGAATCCAAAATGCCCGCCTTCCAGGCGCTTTTCCGGTGTTTCGTCAAAGTTACCTCCGTGGATGCCGAAAAAGTTGTTCTGCCGGTAGGACACCGCGGTGCTATGCGAATCGGATCCGCTGACGACACCGAATTTGTAAGGATTGAGGCCGAGCCTGTCCTGCATGGCGAGTCCGTCCTTAAAGGCCTGGCGGATGTAGCTGCCGAAATTGCGCGGATCGCCTTTATAACCCAGGAGTTGCCAGACGACGACTTCGTAATTGGCAAATTCATCGTTGGGTGACAGGCCCGGTGTGGTCTCCGACTGACCCTTGACCTGCTTGAGTTCCCCCAGCGGTTCGTTGCGCATGCGGGTCTCCGCCCACGCCTTGTCGATCGGACGCCCTCGATCATCCACCTCCGTTGGAAACATCAGGCCATTGCTCAGGTTCGGATTATGGGTAATCGCGAGGAGCTCGTTGCCCGCTTTGCGTTGGTCGTCCATCCACTTCCAGAGCGCGCGAGGATCGTCCGAGTCGATCGCGCTGAAGGGCATGTCCGGCACCTTCTTGGTATCCAGAAAAAAGATGTTGCGATGCAGATTGGCGCTGTTGGGTGTGGAGGTCCATTCATACGCCGCAAAGGTCGTGAACTTGCCGGGCTGGTAGTATTTGTCGGCAATCTCCACCAGCCGCTTCCAGTAGGTGCCCAACACGTCAGGGGCCATCAAATCCGTAAGGGGATGATTTTTGAGCATGGTCACCGTGAGGAGCTTGTACGTGGCCTCGGCCTCCACCCGGCTGCCGAACTTCAAGGACTTTCCAAGTAAGGTCTTGCTGAGCTGCGAATCGGGGTCCAGTGCGGCCTGAACGGCTCCGAGATACTCCGCATGCTCGGTGGTCGCGCCCCAGTCAAGCGGTTTGGTGATTTTCACCGTGAATCCCCCCGGATGCGTGATGGGCTGTCCCAGCGAATACTTGTAGAACTCTTCAGGTCCGGCGATGGTGTTCCCGAATCCGAGATAGGAGTCGAGCGACCAGCTCGTATGCACATGCGTTTCCCCGAAATAGGCCTCCCGTTCCGGTGCCTGTTGGGCGAAGGCCGCTTGACCCGCCTGGATCAAGAGTCCGGCTAACAATAGGGTCCTGATGGTAGAGCCGAGGTTCAGGCGAAACAGAACACGGTTCTGCATAGCAATCTCCTTTTTTCGCATGGAATTCGTTCGGGACAGTGAATGCCTGTTTTTGCCGAACGGAGGTTCTCAGAATTTCCTGTTGGCATTGAGGATGACAAAGAATATATCGTTTCCCTAAATGTCGCGATTAAGCAGGGCCTCATTATTGTTCTTGGCCTTTCCGGGATTATCGGATCTGAGCTTACCTCATTTTGTTGTCCTCTCCGGGTATCCTGTTGACTGCCAGCCTTCTTTGAGTTGAAAAAGAAATCAGAACCGAAAAGTCGGGTGGCTTCCGTTCTGATGCGTGGTTTGTCCTGGGTCGCGGGCCCATTCACTTCGTATCGCAACGGGACGATCGCCTTCCGTGCATCCAACACGGTGATCGATAGGTACCTGAATTCGTGGATCGGGAAGGGGGCTGTTGAAAAAAGCCGCCAGCGGCGTTCTCCCCATTTTTCCGTGCTCACGTACTGGAAGTACGCTCTGCGCGCAAAAATGACTGCGGCCTTGCTGGACAACTTTTTTTGAACAGCCCCAAGGCCTCTAATATGCAATGTGCCTGTCGGTCAATATGCCCTTGGAAATTATTATTATTCAACACTCCCGGAAGGCGTCTCGGTCCAATATTTCTGCCGTATGCGGATCGAATGTCGATATTGTTGCAAATACCGGCAGTATAATATGGGGTATAGATTCATGGAAACGTCCTCTTCATCAATTTTGAAATTCGCGATGTCCTTCTTGCATCGGTCTCAGGCCTGCATGTTTGGAGGCGATGTTCGGGCTCGTCCCTGCCGTGTCCGCCGGGGTGTCCCGCGGACACGCCATCATCGGGTTATTTAATCCATCCTTGTTGCTGGAATCTGGGCTTGATCTTATCGGCGATTTCTTTGGCAATCGCCTTTTCCCGGCCCTCAATTTTGGCGCTACCGCTGTATTCCCCGTATGCCTTCATCCCGCCTCCAACGATAAGGCCCACGGGGTTGGCCGTGGCAATGAGGGCGGCGGTTCCTACCGCTGCTCCGGGGGTTTTACTTCCTCCGGAATGTACGGTACCGGATCCAAGTTTTCGCAGTCCCTGGGGCGTCATTTGGAAGCCTTCGGCCGCCACCGTCAACTCCGACCCACCGGAGCCAAATCCCACCGCGACGCGCTTGACCGCACTGCCTTCATCGATGGCGAGGAGGTAGCCCCGGATCACGAGGTCGTTGATCTGCGGTGTGGTTTCACTCGAAGCCCGTCTGGCTGCCAGTCCCATGTAGCGAATCTCCTCGACCAGTTGTTCTGCAATGTGAATACCCACCTGCCGACCGGCTTCGATCTGTTCGGGAGTTTGGGGAGTCGGATGATCGGTATGCTGCCCGGCGAGCACGGAATCGGCCGGAACGTCGGCGGAGCTGGCGGCAAAGTCGTATACCCAGATGTGAGCGGGTCGAGCGAGTTTTTCGGTCACGAGTATCTCGCGGTTCGATGTCTCGGTCGAGGCGCATCCGACTGAAACCACGAGGGACAACATACATACTACGGACCGCATGAAGAACTTCATGGCGGATCTCCTTTGGTTAGAGGGCATGTGCATCGCCTTCGGTTTCATCCCAGACATCGGGCGGACATTCCGACGGGCAAGGATTAGGACCTCGCCGCACATGAGATGTTGATGATGGTAAATCGATAAATCGACTAATCATTTTCTGCTGGTCGATTATGACCGGTTTGATTGCTCAGGCGATTTCTGTTTTGGGGTTTATGTCCCCGGATTGTACCAGATTGGTGAGGTGTACGCGCGTTCCTGGAGCACCATTCTGGTGTCCGGTGGGGGTATCACACCAAAACGTTTCGCATCGTAGGCGGTCCAACGAGGTGTCGGAATCTCAAGGACACGTGCATAGTAAAAGGCACGAACCGATGGGTCAAAATCCGGATCCGTCCAGACCGTGATTAATTCCGGATCGCCGATGGTGTTGGTCCAGGTGGCGTTTTCGAGATCCACGGTGCTACCCACAGGTGGCAGCTTGCCGTCAGACCCGGGCTGGCGTTTATCGGCATCTCCCCAAATAACATCGTAGACCTTTTCCTGAGGAGCCCCGTCCTTGCTCAACCATCCTTTGATAATTTGGATACGGTCAAGGTTCGCGCCGATAGGATCTTTCAGTGCGGCCACAAGAAACGTGGGCGATTTACCTTGGGGGGCATCGCGCAAATCACCGCCCATCGGGACACCTTTTGTGTAGCCTATATTGGCCGGCATCCGGTTGTGTGCGTCAGCCGGTTTGAAATCGAAGCCGCCGAAGAAGCGAACAAGCATGCGCGGTCCGGTCGTGGCATACGTCTCCTTTCGTTCCATCGCGTCCCAGAGTGCCTCGCGGGTATTCTCTGTTGCCCAGACCCCGGCGTATCCCGCCGCAGCGACCTCCCAGTCCATCACCTTCACCCCGGTTTTGGGATTATCAAAAAAGGCTTTGGTCATCCGTTCCGGAGTGGGTTCCTGGGGCGTGGTTTTGCCAAAAAAGTTCTCCTCTTCCAGCGCGGCTAGACCGGTGTGGGCATCGCTGCTGCCGATCAGGCCGAACTTGAATGGATTCGTGCCGAACTTCTCTTCAAGCATGAGGCCATTTTTCAGGCCTGAGCGGGCATATTCGAATTCGAGCATCTTTTTTGTTTTGGCCACGCTGCCGTCAAGATTGCCTTTATCCCATGTCTCGAAATCGGCAAACTCATCATTGGGTGAGAGGAAGGGGTGAGCCTCCCCGTCGCCTTTAGTCTGAGTCGCCTCGTAAAGGCGTTCCCACTTCGCCCGGGTCTCGACATACTCGCGATCGATCGTTTTGCCAAACGTCTCGATCGTCGGAAACATGAGGCCGTTGCTCAAATTGCCATTGTGGGCAATCGCCAGCACGCTGCCGCCGGTTTTTTGCTCATAGGCGGCCATCCATGTCCAGAGGTCCTCTGGATTATCACTACCCATCGGAGGATAAACGGTAAATGGCTCAACCTGGCTGGCCTTATCACCACTGTCGCGGAAGATGATGTTGCGGTGCAGGTTATTGCCACCGGTGTTGGATGTCCACTCATACCCGATAAAGGCGGTAAAGCGGCCAGGTTCGTTGAAATCCTCGGCGGCCTTGATCGTTTCCTGCCAGGCGTTTCGATAGGGTCGCGTACCGGGGAAATACATCAACGGCTTCGGAAAGGTTCCGTGCGAAAATGACATGATAATCTCGATGGCTGCCTCCGCTCCCTTGCCGGATTGAAGCATGTCGTACCACTTCCGTCCGGTCGGGTCGGCCAGGATCTCGGGTTTTCCGGCGAAGAGATCGGGGAAAAACCCCATGTTGTCGGAATGATCCGCAACCACAAGAAAGTCAAGCGGACGTGAGAGCTTGACCGGTTGGCCGCTCGACGCTATGACTTCCTCGCCTCTGGCGAACTGATACGCATCACGCGGTGTGAGTCGTGCGCCAAACGCTCCAGCATCCATTGAGAACGACGTGTGCAGATGGGTGTCGCCGAAGAAGGGTCTCGTAGGAAAACTGCGGCCGGCATAGGGCGAGTAGGGGGGCTTAGATGGAAACGCCTTTTCCACCGTGTCCTTCTCAGGGGCACTGAGTCCCGGCGAGGCGCCTGTGGCGGTATCGGCCAGAGGAAAACTCAGGGTAAAAACCATCATTCCGCTGAGGATCGTTTGACCAATAACTCGTGTTTTCATCGGGCAGTCTCCTTTTTAAAATGCTGAAAGGCGTTGAAAGACCCAGAACATCGCCACACTGCCGATGGTGTATGGGGGGATATATTGGGTCCATTGTGGCATTTGAATGTGAATCTGTCGAAAAGCTGCCATGACACCAATGGCGGCAGCGATGAATAGCAATTGACCGGCTTCGACTCCGATATTGAAGAAGAGCAAGGCCACTGGAATATGTCCCTCCGGTAAACCGACTTCGCTCAATGCGCCCGCAAACCCGAATCCGTGCAGCAGCCCGAACGAAAACGCCACAATCCACGGCGCACGTGCCGTGATTCCTTCAATGCCACGCCGGGTGTGAATGATTTCAGCGGCGACCATCACAATGCTCAACGCGATGAGCGCTTCGACAGGTTGCGATGGCACATGGATAAATCCCAGCGTCGCCAGTCCGAGTGTGATGCTGTGCGCCACGGTGAAGGCGGTGATAGTTTTGACCAGACGCATCGTCCCCCTGGTAATCATCAGCAACGCGAGCACGAAGAGCAGGTGGTCAATGCCGAGAAGAATGTGCTCCACGCCAAGCTTCGAATATTGGCCGGCTACTTCCCATGCGCTTTGCTCCACGGGTACCGTGGCCACGGGATTCGAGGGGGTAAGCCGTTGGACCCACGAACTGCCATCGGCAAATTCAATTCGCACCAGGACATCCGTCATCGTCCGTTCAAGCCCGCGAATCCGGACGGTTTGACCGCGTAAGGATTCGATGGTCCGGATCTTCCATGTTTGCACGACGGCGGTCTCTGTCTGGCGGTTTACGGGAGGTGTGATGTCTTTGGGTTGGCCGGAGAATTCCGGCGACAATGCCAGACGCATCTCTCCGCGCGCGGGTGTTTTCCACAGCACGCTGAATTCTCCGGTTGTGATTTCCCGAAGTTCCAAATAGGCCGGACGAACCTCGTGTGCAAAGGCTGGTGTCGGCAAGAGGAAGTGCCCGAATAGGACCGTGCCGCAAGCAAGAAGCCCCGGCCATTTTGGGCTGCGAGGGCGGGGCAAATAGGAAATCATTTTGGAGAGGGGAAGTCTCCAGGAGATAGCGGCCGTGATGCCCCGTTGGACTGATGCCAAGGGGGACGTGACCGTCCATGTCGGACGGATCGCGATCATCTTCGAGCCATCTCCATGGTTCCGAGTGGCCCCATCAGCGGTTTGATGCTCTCGTCCACGATGATGTCATATTTCTTCAGCAGTTCCGAAAAAAACTGTGCCTGGATTTTTGCCTGTTGTGCACGATGCCACTCGTTGACGACTTGGTTGCGTACCTCCTCAAAGGCACGCGGCTCTGCCGGCACTCGTTCGCTGATCCGCACCAGATGAAAGCCATACCCGGACTCAATCGGTCCCTGCCACGGACCTGATTCGAGAGTAAATACGCGTTCAGCAAATTTTGGTCCGAACAGACTGGTCACTGTCTGCAAGTCGGTCCGGATATATTCGCGTTCCAACAGGATGGGGTCACCAGCGTCACCAGTGCCGGACATCTGGAGCTCCTTCAATCCTTGACGGGCTCCTGCTTCATGTTTGAAATAGATTTGGTGAAACGAGATGTGGACGGGGGTTGTGTAGTTGTCGCGGTGGGCAGCATATACCTGACGCAGTTCGTCCTCACCCGGTTCAGCGAGGCGGGCGGTGTCCTGAACCAGGAATTCCATCTTTTGCGCCAACCGACGGCGGACAACGGTATCGTTTTCGTCCAAGCCTAATTCGCGTGCTTCCTGTGCGAGCAGTCTTTCCTTTAGATAGTCAGTCACGAGGCCACTGAGTTCCTGGTCGTCTGGTGGACGTTGCCATTGGCGGACCCAGGTTTCCTTAAGCCAATTTACTTCGGCCGAAGTGACGCGCACCATACGCGGTTCGTGAGCGGGCGCGCGATCGAGCCAAGTGTAACCAGCAAATATTAGCCCACCAACTATGAGGAAATGTACCAGGGGATCTTTAAGCCAATGTCTCATGATGCACAATCTTACACCTCCGGGAAAAAAGGGTTGGGAAATACATTGTTCATGGACTGACTGCAGTCATCTTCACTCACAATTCCGAAATACCCAGTTTCCTGAATTTATCCTTTGCTAAGTTTGTTGGCGATAGATAGGACACCTCGGAGGACGTGTTTGTATGGTTGACTGTTATACAAGAATTGTCATCGTAACTTCTGGCCATTGTGTCCCTTGTTTGGTTTGAAGCTCCCAGAACATGTTCTTGAAATACGGTGCGGTGATCGATCGTGATATAGGATGTGTGTGACTTTTTTCAGTTCGGGGGCCTCTCGATATGGCTTTTCCAGATCATCAGGTTTGGTGTTCACCGGGAAGGCCATGCCGGGGCAGATACAGATCTGATCCTTCTCCGGGCGACCAATTTACAATCTCTCTCTGCCGGTTGTCTTCCAGGGCGGTATCCGAGAGGTGCAACTCTTGAAGAATTTCATTAACTGTCGGTAGGGCTCCGGCCTTAGGGATAGGTACATTGAAAAGTAAGGTAATCCAGAGGCATACCAGAACATTGGGGTTGTGGAATGGATTCCTCTTTAACCGCATGCGGTTTCTCCCCTCTGCCAAGTTGAGCGAATAATTTCAAGACTCCCTGAACAATTCAATCGGGTCACGATTAGGCTTAAGGTATGCTCAGTACGCGTATTGTCTGATTCGTGCGGAGGTTGGCTTCAATCTGCTCCCGGGATGTCCAAATTTGAATTCGGTGATGGCAGCGGAAACCGATGAATGCAATAGAGATCCTCCCATCTATTGCCTGAAATAAGGATTGCTGGCCTTGGTGCTTTCGTGGGAGTTCTCCCATTTCTCCCCGGATGTGAGGTTCGAAAATCGTTTAGGGTGTGATTCGCCTTGATGGCGAAATTCCTTTTCCCCCGCCTCGGCGACAGGCGTGATATCTCCTCCCTAGGATGCCGCCGTGACCACGCCCCGTGAGCGATATTTTTTCAATCGGCTTCTCTTGGTACGCTTTGGACCATTCGAATCTGAATTACCGGATCCACCCCTGTTCCTTGAATTTTTGCTCAAGGTGTTCGGCGATCGCATCTGCTGTTTGTTTGCTCGCGCCCTCGATCGTATCTTTTCCGGACATTTCCCCATACACCTTTGCCCCTCCGCCGACAATCAATCCGATTGGATTGGCGGTCGCGGCCAGGACGACAATAGGTAAGGCCATTCCGGGCATTTTATTTCCCGCGGAATCCATTTTCCCGGATCCGAGTTGCCGGGGCCCATTGGCTGTCCACTGGTACCCTTCCGCAGCCGTCGTGATTTCAGCTGCCCCGGATCCGAACCCCAGGGCCATCCGTTTGAGGGTACTACCTTCTTCGAACGTGCCAAAATACCCCACAATCAACAGGTCATTGACCCGGGGAACGGTCTGTGCGTTTGCCACCAGGGATGTCAGTCCCATTTGTTGAATTTTCGAGACTAATTCTTCTGCGACCGCAGCACCCAGTTTTCGCCCTGTCTCAAGATGCTCGGGCGATGGCGGTGCGCCGGGTGGGTCATGTTGTTTGGCTGCCGAGGACCAGGGCGGGAGATCCGAATGGGTGGCAGCAAAGGGATACACATAAATGCGTTCCGGCTGGGGAAGTTTCTCTTTGCCATACATCGGGTGTGTTTCGGTGATCTTGGTGGAGGAGCATCCTGCCGCCACCGTAATGACAAAGACTCCTAGGACGATACCTGTGAGGGACCTCATGACAGACCTCCATTTGGTTGTCGGATGTTGGATGGGTTCAATTTTCCGCCCTGCGGATTTTCCCATAGGCGTCAGGAAGAAAAAATCCTCAATGAGTGATTGACTGTCAGAACGTATCGATCAATCCTGCCCTGATTATGGATTACGCATTGTAGGGTAAAACGGCATAAAAAATCGAGGAGATATCCCATGCGTTTGGTACGAGCATTTTTTGACTTCAGCGCGCCTCTTGATTGTGTCGACGGGAAACAGGAAAATTTGTAATTGCAGATGAAACGCAGCTTTTCCTCGTGTGAAAATGTTTGGTATATTGGCGCGCATCCGTTACATTTTTATTTAAACCAAGGAGGAAGAATCCATGAAGCAATTGGTGAGCGGAATCCTGACAATAACAGTTCTCATTGCGTTCACGTTGATGCCGGGCGGATATGGTCATGCGGAAGAAGGCAGTGTCAAAGCGATGTCTCCGTGGAAAGGGGTGGGCTTTGCATTTCCCGTCGGGCCTGATCAAGTATATATGGTCGCCGTCTACAGCGGCGTAATGTTAGTGGATGACGGCAATGGACCGATGCATGCGGCCTCGATCGTTTGTCCCGGCACCGTTGATGCTGATCTGAAAAAGGGAACGAAAACAGGTCATGCCAAGTGTGTCATCACGGGTGAGCAGGGCAATCGTGTCTTTGGGGAATTTAATTGCACCGGTGATGTGGAAGGGTGCCGGGGAACATTTACGATCACCGGCGGGACCGGCAGGTTTGCCGGCATTACGGGGGAAGGCGAGATGATTTCTAAAATCCAGGCGAGGGAAATTACAATGGTCAGCGGTGTGGAGTCGGCCCAACAGCTTGGAGAGGGAGTCGCGGTGTGGCCTAATTTGACCTATCATATTCCCGACAAGAAATAAGCGCGAAACAATTCATTTTCTAGTTGTGGAGGCAACGATGCGTACGTATTTGAACTTGGGACTGATGTTTGGACTGGGGTTGCTTCTCCTTGCCCCTTCCTTGCAAGCACAGACGTTTGTGTTTCCCGAAAAGGGACAGAGTCCGGAACAGCAGGAGTTAGACGACTTTACCTGTTACAAATGGGCCAAACAGCAAACGGGCTATGATCCGGAACATCCGAACCTGGCTGCCGCGCCGCCGCCGCCATCCGGTGGTGGTGGGATGCGTGGAGCAATGGGGGGTGCCGCACTCGGAGCCATTGGGGGAGCCATTGCGGGCAATGCCGGTGAAGGTGCGGCGATCGGTGCTGCTGCCGGCGGTGGGCTGGGCATGATGCGACAACGTCGGGCTGAGCGGGGGTATCAGGAAGAAGTCCAGCAAGCCTCGGCCAAAAACCAGCAGACCCGCGCCACCTTTGATCGTGCGCACAACGTTTGTATGGAAGCTAAAGGGTACAAGATCGGGTAGGGCGGCAGGTCCTTGACCGAATAGATAAAGGAGAAGATAGATGAGGGTACAACAGTCGTGTGTTATCCTGTCATGCGCGGTTATGCTGGCAGGTTGCGTGGGCGCTCAGCAGGACGGGCCAGCCTCGTCTTATCCTGTTGACTCTGCGCCTCCTCCGCAAGCGAAGACCTTTGTGTTTCCGGAAAAAGGTCAGAGTCCGGAGCAGCAGGAGCAGGACGACTTTACGTGTTACAAATGGGCCAAGCAGCAGACCGGTTACGATCCTGAACATCCGGACCTGGCCGCCGCGCCCCCTCCGCCATCGGGCGGCGGTGCGTTGTTCGGCGCGATGGGGGGCGCGGCGCTCGGAGCTATCGGTGGGGCCATTGCGGGCGATCCAGGCATGGGAGCAGCCATAGGTGCCGCTGCCGGCGGCGGGCTGGGATTGATGGGCCAGCGCGCGGCTGAGCAGGAGTATCAGAAGGACGTTCAACAGGCCGGCGCCCGGAACCAGCGCACACGGGACACGTTTGATCGTGCCCATCGTACCTGCATGGAGGCCAAAGGGTATAAAATCGGTTAAAGGAGAAGGTCTCTAGGACGAACGCCCGGGATTGTCCCGCGATAATATTCATGTCCGGTGCTTCATCAGTATTTTAAATAAGTCGGTCAGTTCAAAATTAGGGGGAAGCCAGGAATCGTGGGGCGTAGGAAACTCGCGGAGATTATCCGTTCGATCCGAACCCGATCTCCCCCGAAACGCTCGTACATTTCTACCTGTTGATGTGCCCTTGTCTTGGTTCCAGGGCCCGGAACTGAGGGCTGAATTCTTTGAGGGCTTTACTCGTCACTGACACGTTTCCCTGCTTTCCATCTGTTTGCCTTGCCCGTTGTTCTTCTCCCGAGACTCTCCGTCGAATTTTATTCTCGTCAACTGGGACCCAACTAATGGACGCGTCAAAGGCTTTGGTCGGGATAAATTTGAGGCAGAAACCGCGTATCTTATTGCCCCATGCTTGCAAATGGGGCGCAACGGTTCTCTGATGTTAGAGTGGGCATGAACGCGCTGAAAGTTTCATGATGGTGGTTGGATGTATTCAACAAAAAGACAGATGGAGTGTTGAATAATTAAGATTAACAAGGACAAATTTGCCCAGGATTAGATTACTCATCAAAGGCTCCGGGTCGGTTCAAAAAAGTCCGTCCAGCAAGGCCACAGCCGTTTTTACGCGCGGAGCGTACGCTGAGTACGTGAGCACGGAAAAATGGCGAGAACGCCGCTGGCGGCTTTTTTCAACAGACCCACAGATGGAAGAGGACTTCAGGGATGGGCCCACGAAATCTCCCGGAGAGGAAATTCTGTTCGCCGGCCCACCCCTGATGGACCATTTAGTCTGGTGATTGGCAGTCGGTGCCTTTTCGCTGTATGCACAAGCGCCAGCGAATCTTGGCTGCCCAATAGTCCATGATGTTTTCGACGTCAGTCCAGAAGCCGAACCCCTTCATGAGCGTTTTGCCGCCAGCCCGGCGGTCAATTCCGGCTCCCAGCAGTTTTCCTGTTTGCGAATCCACAAGCCTGACTTCGACGCTGGCTCCTCCCACAAAGCTTTGGGTCCCGGTTGCCAGCTTTTTGCCTTCCGACGCGATCCGCGTAATGGGGTGAATGGTGGAAATCGTATCCAACACGGGCATTCCATGTTCAACATCCGTGAGTGCCGCCGAAAGCCGCATCACGTCCGGCCCAGACTCCTGCACGAGAGTATAATCCTTGGCCAACTGTTCGGAAATTTTTTGATAAAACGTGTTGGCGAGGTCACGCACATCGTCCGGGGGCACCACTCCGGTGTCTTTAGCCTCAGCACCTTTTCCCAGCCAGACGGTCACCGGCTCCAGCATGATTTTATCGTAGGTTTTGAACCTGGCATCCGGATTCAAGTAGACAAGATTGGCTTCCCCTTCTTTGCCCGGTTTTAATAAGGGATAGGCATCCAGGAGAAATCCCGTTTTACCTACATCCCCTTTGACCTGATAAGTATCAGCACAGCCACCAACCCACATAATCATCCCAAGCACGCCTACAAATAATTTCCAGCACATTACGAATCCTCCTTCCCGCTCATTCTCTGATTTACGTCGAGCGAGGGCAAATTGTGAGTACTGAATTTCATAAACCATCATACTTCATTCGGTTACACCTGTTTCGAGTCATACTCAAGGTGGTGGAATCTTTCTGCGCCAATCCTTAACCTACAATCAGACAGCCAATTTCTTTTCTTCTGATGGAACAATATTATCATACGGCATCGGTGAAATCACAAAAATCGTGCTGTTTTCAAGTGATGGGGAGAGCCTCCCTCCAATCGCTAAACTTTGAAAAAATTGACGATGGGCATGTTCTCCTTACGGCATAGTCCGACAGCCCAAAAGGCGGATCCTTTCTGTCAAAGCCTCCGGAATCCTTATGGGAAACAGGGCAATTCAAAATTGCGCATGGCTAGGTTTGACCATGATGAAAAACTGTTCCGGCCAAATACGATATCAATATTGGGGCTGTTGAAAAAAGCCGCCAGCGGCGTTCTCGCCATTTTTCCGTGCTCACGTACTGGAAGTACGCTCTGCGCGCAAAAATGACTGCGGCCTTGCTGGACGAACCCTTCGGGAAGACTCAGGGCATGCTTTTTTGAACAGCCCCAAGGCCTCTAATATGCAACGTGCCGGTGGGTCAATATGCCCTTGGAAATTATTATTATTCAACACTCCCATATTCATCTTCGGAAAAATCATAGGGCTTTCTAACGATGTTTTCAGATTATTTTGTCATTTTAAGGCGGTAATTCTTCACAGGGACCCTTCTGAGACTGTGGTGGATCCCGATTTATTCGGAGAATATGAATGGTTCACCTCAATGCGTCAAAATGATATTTGCGTTCCGATTTAGTTTTGATTCCTCCGCTTTCCCGATCAAAAATTGAATCCCTGAAGGCATTGGGCTATAAGATCCGGGCAGGTGTGTTGATTGGAGATCCAGTTCACCGGGAGCAGGACGCTCAGGGTAATACGGTGGATAGAATCGGGTCGGCCGACAATGCGATGCTATTCATTAGAATTGATCCCTGAAAGTTAACAATGCCGTAACAAGCCATTGACCCGGCTGCAATAAGTTCGAGCTAGGCTTGGACTCTCATATGAGAAAAAATTCCCATGCAACCGGAATCAATCGCATTCTGTTTACGTCTGCAATGTCAAGACTGTTTGTTTAACACAAAGGAGGATCTTCATGAGAAAAGGGATTATCGTACTTGGCATAGTGGGACTGGTAGGCTTGCAGATAGGATGCACGGCATTACCAGGCTCCGATTTATTGTCATCCAAATCGAATGGGACAAAGACGGTGACCACCAGCTCGCAGTTCGACGAAATAGCAGACAATCCCTCAGGTTACCTGGGAGAGGAAAAGAAGCTCGCAGGAGCCGTCGTCAGTATTGATCAAACCGACGAGGGGTATTTAATCTTAGCGGAATGGCTACCCTATCCCAAAACGCAGATCGAGGAAGGACCCCAAATAGGGCAAACCGATAGGAGTAGGCATTTTCTCATTCGGTTTATCGGGAAACGCGAAAAGGAATTTTACACCACCCGGGGCAATATCTTTCTTTTAGAGGGAACAGTGGAAGGAACCAAAAAGGCACTGGTGAATGTCTTCGGGCCTCGAAAGGATCTGCTCTATGTTAATGCGAAATGTGTCCGTATCTGGGAAACCGGACAAGACGATCCCCGCTCCAGCCAGGTGGATAACCAATATCCTCCAACGAGAAAACGAACACTCTGTGCTGATTAAAACGGGAAGCTTCGTGGTTTGTAAAACGTCCCATTGCGCCATGCCAGGAACGGACGGCAATGGTTTCCCGCCCTGTAGGGGAATAATTCATTCCCTTGTCATCTTTGCATCCGGGGCCCTGTATGCAGGGCCCCACCCTGACGAGTCGGGGTAACCGAATCTTGCAATCCCCGCATGAAGATGGGGTGGCAATGAAGCAGGAAATAAACTTGAACAAGCCTGAAACCCTTGTCACTTTGTGATTGAAACCAGTTCGTTCACTCGACC